>CAMCDA010000119.1 GCA_945873195.1 Asaia bogorensis | reverse complement strand
CCGGAAAGCTCCGGCAAGACGACGCTCGCTTTGCATGTGATCGCCGAGGCGCAAAAGCGCGGCGGCACCTGCGCGTTCATCGACGCCGAACACGCGATGGACCCCAGCTACGCCCGCAAGCTCGGCGTTGACGTCGACAACTTGCTGATCAGCCAGCCGGATTCCGGCGAACAGGGGCTGGAGATCGCCGACACCCTGGTCCGCTCGGGCGCGATCGACGTGTTGGTCGTCGACAGTGTCGCCGCACTCGTGCCCCGCGCCGAACTCGAAGGCGAAATGGGCGACAGCCACATGGGCCTGCACGCCCGCCTCATGAGCCAGGCGCTCCGCAAGATCACCGGCAGCGTGTCGCGCAGCAACTGCATGCTGATCTTCCTGAACCAGATCCGCATGAAGATCGGCGTGATGTTCGGCAGCCCTGAGACGACCACGGGCGGCAACGCGCTGAAGTTCTACGCGTCCATCCGACTGGAAATCCGCCGCATCGGGCAGATCAAGGAACGCGATTCGATCGTCGGCAACCAGACCCGCGTCAAGGTGGTGAAGAACAAGCTCGCGCCGCCGTTCCGCCAGGTCGAGTTCGACATCATGTATGGCGAAGGCATCAGCAAGGTGGGCGAATTGATCGACCTTGGCGTCAAGGCCGGCGTGGTCGAGAAATCCGGCTCCTGGTTCAGCCATGACAGCCAGCGCATCGGCCAGGGCCGAGAAAACGCCAAGCAGTTCATGCGTGACCATCCCGACATGGCCACCGGCATCGAGGCCAAGATCCGCGAACACTCCGGCATGGTCGCCAACGCGATGCTGACCGGCCCGGATGAGAACGACGATGAGGCGGAGGCGGCTGAATAGCCGCCGTCCGCGTGTCCCCCGGCCCCTGGCCGGGGGGTGTTTTCCCATCAGCCTGACACCAATTCTTCTTGACCTACTTCGGCTCCGACCTATATGTAAATGTGACTTACATTCACATAGGGGCAAGACATTGAGCAGCAGCCCACACTGGAACGCCCAGGGTACCGGAGGCTGGAACCGAACCGGACCCGACACAGGGCGCCCGCCGCCCGGCGCCAGCACACCCTGGGGGAACCCACCCTGGGGCGGCTCATCCTGGGAGAACGCACCCTGGAATCCCGCCCGCTTCGGCCGCACGCCGCTGATCGTCGCGATGGTGTTGGGTTTCATACTCTGGTGGCCGGTCGGCCTCCTGATCCTTGGTTATCTTTGGTGGAGTGGACAGATGGGTTGTTGGGGACGACGCGCACCCGCCGATGGGCGTGCGAACGACATGAGCAACAATGGCTGGGACCGCCCTGGCTTCTCTCCCTGGGCCATGTGGCGCGGCCGAACGGGGGCTCCGACATCGGGCAACCGGGCGTTCGATGAGTATCGCTCGGAGACCCTGCGCCGGCTGGAGGAGGAACAGCAGGAATTCGCCGCCTACCTCGACAGGCTGCGCGTCGCCAAGGACAAGGCCGAATTCGACCAGTTCATGGCCGAACGCTGGCAGCGCCCCGCGACCCCGCAGGCGGACCAGCCGCAACAGTCCTGATCTGGATGATTGCGCGCGGACACGAAACGTCTTGAATACCGGCCGTACCCGCCGCATGTGTCGGGAGAAGGTTCCGGCGCGCCAGACCTGATCGCCAGAACCTACCAGCACCGCGCCAGGGGCAAGGCTCCTGGCGCGTTCCTTGCGTGATACGTGTGGCGTCACGCGCCGCCTGTGTCCGGGTGACGGTAGAAGGAGTGGTGAGCGATGGCCGGTATCGACGTTCTGGCTTCCGCCTTCAGCGGCGCCAATGCCGCTTTCCTGGGCGAACAGTACGCGCGTTGGGCAACCGACCCTTCCTCCGTCGATTCGAGCTTCGGCGACCTGTTCGCGGCGATGAACGACGAAGCCCGAGCGGTGCTTGAAGACGCGACCGGCGCCTCCTGGGCGCCGCATATGGTCGAACCGACCACGCCACGCCCAGCCGAGGCCGCGCCGTCCACCGAGCAGATTCGCGCGGCGACCATCGCCTCGCTCCGCGCGCTCATGCTCATTCGCTCCTACCGCGTGCGCGGCCACCTCGAAGCCCGCCTTGATCCTCTGGGTCTGCAAATCCCCGCCCCGCACGCCGAACTGGATTATCGCAGCTACGGCTTCACCGACGCAGACCTCGATCGCCCGATCTTCATCGACCATGTGCTCGGGCTGGAAACCGCGACCCTACGGGACATCACCCGCATCCTGCGCGATACCTACTGCGGTCCCATCGGCGTCGAGTTCATGCATATCCAGGACCCGGAGCAGAAATCCTGGGTCCAGCGCCGGGTGGAAGGCGCGCCCTGGCTGAAGGCGACCGATGCCGCCGGCAAGCGGAAAATCCTGCGCGAACTGACCGAGGCCGAGGGGTTCGAGGCGTTCTGCCAGCGCCGCTACGTTACCACCAAGCGCTTCGGGCTGGAGGGCGGCGAGGTCACGATCCCCGCCTTGCATGAAATCATCGAGACGGTCGCGCAGGCTGGCGTGCAGGAAGTTGCCATCGGCATGCCCCATCGCGGCCGGCTCAACACCCTGGTCAACATCGTCAAGAAGCCTTTGCCCGCGGTGTTCTCGGAATTCGGTGGCGAGAGCTTCAAGCCCAACGATGTCCAGGGCTCGGGCGATGTGAAATACCATTTGGGCACATCGACCGACACCGAGATCGGCGGCCGCATGGTGCATGTCTCGCTGCAACCCAACCCGTCGCATCTGGAAGCCGTCGATCCGGTCGTCGTCGGTAAGGTCCGCGCGCGCCAGGACCAGGCGGGAGACACGCAGCGCCGCTCCTCGGTCATGGCGATCCTGATGCATGGCGACGCGGCCTTCGCCGGCCAGGGCCTGGTCTATGAGACATTGGCCATGAGCCAGTTGATCGGCTACCGCACCGGCGGCACCATCCATCTGATCGTGAACAACCAGATCGGCTTCACGACGGTGCCGCTGCATGCCCATTCCGGCCTGTATTGCACCGATGTCGCCAAATCGATCCAGGCGCCGATCCTCCACGTGAACGGCGACGACCCGGAAGCCGTGGTCTTCTGCGCCCGCATGGCGGCCGAGTTCCGCATGCGCTTCGCCACCGACATCGTCCTGGATATCGTCTGCTACCGCCGCCACGGTCACAACGAAACCGATGAGCCGGCCTTCACCCAGCCGATCATGTACCAGGCCATCAACCGGACGAAGACGACCCGCACGCTTTACGCGGAACGCCTCGCGGCCGAGGGCGTGATGTCCGCCGCCGAATCCCAGGCACTCTGGGACGGCTTCGCCCAGAAGCTGGAAGAGGCCAACGCCGCCGGCAAATCCTATCGCCCGAACAAGGCCGATTGGCTGGAGGGCCATTGGTCCGGCTTCCACCCGCCCGAGCGGGACGACATGCCGCATGTCGAGGAAACGACCGAGGTCCCGACCGAAATTCTCAAGCGCGTCGGCGCCGCGCTCAGCCGGGTTCCCGCTGGGTTTGAGGTCAACAGCAAGATCGCCCGCCAGTTGGAAGCCAAGAAGGCCGCGATCGATTCCGGCCAGGGCATCGACTGGGCAACCGGGGAGGCCTTGGCCTTCGGCACGCTGCTGCTCGAAGGTTCCCGCGTCCGGCTGTCGGGGGAAGACTGCCAGCGCGGCACGTTCAGCCACCGCCACGCGGTCCTGATCGACCAGACCAGCCAGAACGAATACACGCCGATGAATAACATCGCCCCCGGCCAGGCCAAGCTCGAGGTCTACAACTCGCTGCTGTCCGAAGCCGGCGTGCTGGGCTTCGAATATGGCTACTCCCTGGCCGACCCGCGGACGCTCGTGCTGTGGGAAGCTCAGTTCGGCGACTTCGCCAACGGCGCGCAGGTCATCATCGACCAGTTCATCGCCTCGGGTGAAACCAAGTGGCTGCGCATGTCCGGCCTGGTGATGCTGCTTCCGCACGGCTACGAGGGCCAGGGGCCGGAGCATTCCTCCGCCCGCATCGAGCGCTATCTGCAGATGTGCGCCGAACGGAACATGTGGGTCTGCAACGTCACGACCCCGGCGAATTATTTCCACATGCTGCGCCGGCAATTGCACCGCAATTTCCGCAAGCCGCTGGTGATCTTCACGCCCAAGTCGCTGCTGCGCCACAAGATGGCGGTGTCTCCCTTGGCGGAAATGGCGGAGGGCACCCGGTTCCAGTACATCCTCCCCGAAACCGATCCGATCGCGCCGACGGACCAGATCAAGCGCGTCGTGATCTGCTCGGGCAAGGTCTACTACGATCTGCTGCAGGAGCGGCGCGCCAAGGCCATTCAGGATGTCGCGATCATCCGGATGGAGCAGTTCTTCCCCTTCCCCGAGAACACGCTGGGCCGCGTGCTGGCGCCGTACGCGAACGCCGAGATCGTCTGGTGCCAGGAAGAGCCCGAGAACATGGGCGGCTGGCACTTCGTCGATCGCCGGATCGAGAAGGTGCTGCGCCGGCTTGGCAACAAGGCCGAACGCCCGATCTATGTCGGGCGGGAGGAAGCGGCGAGCCCGGCCACCGGGCTGGCGCGGACCCATGCGGCGCAACAGGCCGCCCTGGTCGCGGAAGCGCTCACGGCCGGCTAATGGACGTTCGGCCGGAGACCCGCGGCGCTCGGCCCACGGAACACTGGAGAGATGGCATTGGCGACTGAAATCAAGGTGCCCAGCCTGGGCGAGAGCGTGACCACCGCGACGGTCGCCCGCTGGATCAAGCACGCGGGCGACGCCGTTGCCGCGGATGAGGCGATCGTGGAACTCGAAACCGACAAGGTCACGGTCGAGGTCACGGCCGCCGCCGCCGGCGTGCTGTCCTCGATCATCGTGGCCGAGGGCACCGAGGTCGAGGTCGGCGCGATCCTGGGCATGCTGGACGCCGGCGGAACCGCCACCGCCGCGCCCCCCGCCACCCAACCACAGGCCGCGCAACCACAGGCCGCGCAACCACCAGCCCCGCCGCCCGCCCCACCTCCTCCGCCCGTGCCCCCCGCGCCGGCAGCCAATCCGACAGCCGGCGTCGTCACCCCGGCGCGTCCCGTGGGCCCGGTGTCCCGCCCCGCGACCGGGCAGATGCATACGCCGCTTCCCTCCGCCGCCAAGCTGATGGAAGAAAACACCGTCGCGGCCGCCGCGGTCGGCGATGGCAGCGGCAAGGATGGACGGATCACCAAGGGCGACGTGCTGGCCTTCCTCGCCCGCCCGGCAGCCCCCCCCGCGGCGCCGGCCGCGCCGAAGCCGGCCCGTGGCGATGACCCGCGCGAACAGCGCGTGCGCATGACCCGCCTGCGGAAGACCATCGCGTCCCGGCTCAAGGAAGCCCAGAACTCCGCCGCGATGCTTACCACCTTCAACGAAGTGGACATGACGGCTGTCATGGCGCTGCGCACGGAATACCGCGCCGCTTTCGAGAAAAAGCACAACGGCGTCCGGCTGGGCTTCATGTCGTTCTTCGTGCGCGCCTGCTGCGTGGCGCTGAAGGAATTCCCGGCGGTCAATGCCGAGATCGATGGCGACGACATCGTCTATAAGAACTTCGTCCACATGGGCATCGCCGTCGGCGGCGCGAACGGGCTCGTCGTGCCGGTCATCCGCGATGTCGACCAGATGGGCTTCGCCGCGATCGAGGGCGCGATCGCCGATTTCGGCAAGCGCGCGCGCGATGGCACCCTGAAGCTGGACGACCTCGCGGGCGGCACGTTCAGCATCACCAACGGCGGCACCTATGGGTCGCTGATGTCCACCCCGATCCTGAACCCGCCGCAATCGGCGATCCTGGGCATGCACAAGATCCAGGACCGGCCGATGGCCGTCGGCGGCAAGATCGAAATCCGGCCGATGATGTATCTCGCCGTGTCCTACGATCACCGCATCATCGACGGGCGGGAAGCGGTGTCGTTCCTGGTGCGCGTGAAGGAAGGGATCGAGGACCCGCGCCGGCTGCTGCTGGATCTGTAAGGCCTCCCACGGCCCCCGCCCGGGCGGGGGCCAACGCATCTCCCGCCCCACCGATGAGGTCCCCCCATGAGCGACTCCTTCGACGTGATCGTCATCGGCGCCGGCCCCGGCGGCTATGTCTGCGCCATCCGCGCCGCCCAGCTCGGCCTCAAGGTCGCCTGCGTGGAGAAGCGCGACACCCTGGGCGGGACCTGCCTCAACATCGGCTGCATCCCGTCAAAGGCCTTGCTGCAATCCTCCGAGGAGTATGAGCACACGCGCCACGCCTTGGCCGATCACGGCGTGATCGTCGACGGCGTGCGGCTCGATCTGGACCGGATGCAGGCCCGCAAGCGGGAGGTCGTTGCGGCCAACACCAAGGGCATCGAGTTTCTGTTCCGCAAGCACAAGATCACCTGGCTGAAAGGCGCGGGGCGCATCGCCGCGCCCGGACAGGTGGACGTCGGCGGCACGATCCATGCCGCTCGGCACATCGTGATCGCCACGGGCAGCGAGAGCACGCCACTGCCAGGCGTCACGGTGGACGAAACCCGGATCGTGACGTCAACCGGCGCGCTGGAACTCGACCGCGTGCCGGAACATCTGGTCGTGATCGGCGCCGGCGTGATCGGCCTGGAACTGGGCAGCGTCTGGCGCCGCCTCGGCAGCAAGGTGACGGTGGTGGAGTTCCTCGACCGGATCGTGCCCGGCATGGACACCGAGATCGCGCGCAACTTCCAGCGCATCCTGACCAAACAGGGCATGATCTTCCGCCTGGGCAGCAAGGTCACCGCGGCAAGCGTCAACGACCAAGGCGTCAGCCTGACGGTCGAACCCGTCAAGGGCGGGGCCGCGCAGACCATCACCGCCGATATCGTCTTGCTGGCGATCGGCCGCCGGCCTTACCTGGATGGGGTCGGACTCGACACGGTCGGGGTCGCGCTGGACGAACGCGGACGCGTGAAGACAGACGCCCACTACGCCACCAACATTCCGGGCATCTACGCCATTGGCGACGCGATCGCCGGCCCGATGCTCGCCCACAAGGCCGAGGAGGAAGGCGTGGCGCTGGCCGAACGCCTCGCGGGACAGGCTGGCCATGTGAACTACGGCGCCATCCCGGGCGTGGTCTACACGTGGCCGGAAGTCGCGACGGTGGGCGAAACCGAGGAAAGCCTGAAACAGGCCGGCATCGCCTACAACGTCGGCAAATTCCCCTTCACCGCGAACGGACGGGCGCGCGCGATGGGGGAAATGGACGGGTTCGTGAAGCTGCTTGCGGACAAGACCACGGACCGGCTCCTCGGTGCCCATATCATCGGCCCGGATGCCGGGACACTGATCGCGGAGCTGGCGACAGCCATCGAATTCGGCGCGTCAGCCGAGGACGTGGCCCGGACCTGTCACGCGCATCCGACCCTGTCGGAAGCGGTGAAGGAAGCCGCCCTCGCCGTCGAGGGGCGGGCGCTGCACATCTGAAATCGTGCGGCGACCTTACCCGTCGGCCCGCGGGACCCAGGGAATGTTGGCAACCTCAATGCCCTCATCCGCGAGGGATTCAGCCTCATCGCGGGTGGTTTCGCCATAGATGCCGCGCTTGTCACTCTCGCCGCGATGCATCCGGCGCGCCTCATCGGCAAAGTCGGTCCCGACATAGTCGCAGTTCTTCTCGACCTCGGCCCGCATGCGCTGCAGCAGGGCGACGACCTCCGCCGGCACGCGGCCTTCCGCGATCATCGCCGGCACGGGCGGCGGATCAACCTTGGCGGGCGGCGATGCTTCGGGCGCCGGTACAGCGGGCGCGCTGTCCCGCTTGGACACCGCCGGGGCCATCAGCGCGCGCGTGACCTTGGAGTCTCCGCAGGACGGGCATTCCACCAGGCCACGCTTCGCCTGCTTGTCAAAGGTCCCGCTGTCCTTGAACCAGCCGTCGAATTCGTGATCCTGGCTACAACGCAGTTGGTAATGGATCATGCCTGTCCCGCTGAGATCGGCTCATCAGCCCCGAGTGACATGGCAGCGCCCGCCACCCCTGACAAGCCGGGAACGCCGAAAAGCCCGCGCCTTTGATGCCCACGCCTCTGATCGAAGAATGCCAAGGGCCGAAAAATCAGGCCCGCAACAGCGGATCGAGCCGCCCGGCCCGATCGAGCGCGACCAGATCGTCGCAACCGCCGATATGCCGGTCTCCGATGAAGATCTGCGGCACGGTCGTCCGCCCGCCGGAACGCGTCTCCGCTTCCGCTCGTTCAGCCGACCCGTTGGGGGCGTTGATCTCGGTAAACGGCGCGCCCTTGGTCGTGAGCAGATGCACCGCACGCTCACAGTACGGGCACCAGGGCTGGGTATAGATAATGATCTCAGGCATGGCTCTCACCGGAAAGGCCCATGATGTGAGCCGAATTGGCGTGGACGCAAGGGGTCGAGACGGCGGCGGTCGCAATCACCCCTGTCGCTACAGAAGAACGCAATGCTCGGGCGCGAAGGACACGGTGACGCCGCTGCCTTCCTCGAACATTTCCGTCGGCGGGCGGCGGACGATCAACTGTCCCGCGGGCCAGTCCACCACGTATTGGATGAAATCGCCATGGAACATCCGTCGGTGAATGGTGCCGTTCACCGCATTCTGCCGGCCCGAGGTCTGACCGAAATGGATATAGGCGGAGCGCAAGGCGATGGTTCCGCCCTGCCCCCGGCCATCGGCCGGACGCATGATCCGGACGGTCGCCCCGCCGGTCATCTCATACAGAAGATACCCATCAGGTCCGTCGCCGGTCACCTTCCCGGGGATCATGTTCGCCGATCCCACGAAATCGGCGACGAAGTGACTGCCTGGACGATCGTAGATATCCTCGGGCGAGCCCAATTGCTCGATCTGCCCGCCATTCATGACGATGACTCGGTCGGAGATCGCCAACGCTTCCTCCTGGTCATGCGTCACGTACAGGGATGTGATGTCCAGCCGGCGTTGCAGCTCCCGCAGTTCCACCCGCATTTCCGCCCGCAGCTTGGCGTCGAGGTTCGACAGCGGCTCATCAAACAGGACCACGTTGGGGGAAAAGGCGATGGCGCGGGCGACGGCGACGCGCTGCTGCTGCCCGCCCGACAGTTTCGAGGACGGGCGGTCGGCGTATTGCCGCATCTGGACCATGTCCAGCACGCGGTCGACGTTCTGCTTGACCTCCGCCTGCGGCAGTTTCCGCACGCGCAGCCCATAAGCCACGTTTTCGAACACGGTCATGTGCGGCCAGATGGCGTAGGACTGGAACACCATCGACACGCCGCGCTTTTCCGCCGGCACGTTCAACCGCTCGGGTCCCGAATACATCGTCTGGCTGTTCAGGCGGATCGTGCCGTCGGATGGCGTTTCCAGACCGGCGATGGCGCGCAGCGTTGTCGTCTTGCCGCAGCCGGAGGGACCCAGCAACGTCACCAGTTCCCCGGGTCCGATGTTGAAGCTGACGCGATCGACCGCGGTCACATTGCCGTATTTCACGACGAGGTCCTTGACCTCGATGCGGGGGATATTCTGGCTCATTCATGCACTCCGCCGACCCGACGCGCGACGCGGAACATGATCGCCACGGCGACGAAGACCATCACGGTCTGAATCAGCGCCATCGCGGCCGAGAGTTCCGAACTCGCGGTCAGCCAGGAATTGACGATGGATGGGGCGATCACCTTGGAATGCGGCCCCATCAGGAACACGGACGCGCCCAGTTCGCGGACGCTGGAGATGAAGATCAACAGCCAGGCTGCGATCAGGCCCGGGCGCAGCAGCGGCAGCGTCACGGTCCGCATCTGGTAGCCCCAGCCGGCGCCGCAGACCCGGGCGCATTCCTCCAGGCTTTTGTCCACCTGCAGGACGACGCCGGCCATGGTGCGCAGGCCCAGCGGCATGAACACGGTGAAGTAGGCGATGCCCAGCAGCCAGAGCGTGCCGTAGATCGGGATCGGGATATTGATCCAGGCCCAGAGCAGGCCCAGGCCGAACACCAGCCGCGGCACGGCGGCGGGGACCATGATGATATACTCCATCGGCCCCCGCATCGGCATGTTCGACCGGTAGATGATCCAGGCCAGCACGCCGATGATCGGCACGCCAATCGTCGCGACCGACACGCCCAGGATCATCGAGTTGATGAAGGCCGGGCCAAGCGAGCCCATCTGCAGGGCGGTCTGGTAGTTCGCCAAAGTGAACTTCATCTGCGGGATGATCACCGTCGCGAACGTCTGAAACGACGTCAGCGTCAGCGCGCCCAAGGGCAGGATGACCGCGAACAGGATGTAGCCCCATGCAATCGACAGCAGCGGCCATTTCATCAGCCCGACATCCATCGGTCTCGGCCGGAACGCCTTGCCGGTGATGGTCGCGTAGCTGCCATGGCGCATCACCAGCCGAGCGGCGCCGAGCGAGACGACCATCGCGATGAACAGCGAGAGACCCATCGCCGCCGCCCGCCCGTAATCCGGCGGCCACGACAAGGCCGCCTGCCAGATCGAAGTCGTCACGACATAGAACCGGCCCGGGATGCCCAGCACGAAGGCGGCGGCGAAGGATCCCAGCATTTCGGCGAACACAAAGATCGTGGCGCTGAGCACGCCGGGCGTCACCAGCGGCAAGGTGATCTTCAGCATCGTCCGCAGCTTGCTGGCCCCGAGCACGCGGGAGCTTTCCTCCAGCGACGGGTCCATCGACTTCATCGAGGCGGAGATCATCACGAAGGCGACGGTGCCTTCAAATAGCGCCATCACCCAGGCGATGCCCCAGGGCGTGTAGATGTCGAACAGGTCGCTCTCGAACCCGATCGACCGCCAGAGCTGGTTGATCAGCCCCGTCTTCGGCCCCAGCAGCACGCCCCAGGCGAGCGCGCCGATCAGCGGGGTCATGTAGTAGGGCAGCTCCATCAGCCGTTCCAGACGCTCCCGCCCTGGGATCGCGGTGCGGGTGAGAATCCAGGCCTGAATGAAGCCGAAGAGTACCGCCAGCACGGTCGAGATGCAGGCGACCAGCAGGGTGTTGGAGATGATCCGAACGTCTTCGTAAAGATTGAAGTAGTTGGAGAGCCCGAATTCCTCGGGCGGGAAGACCTGGGGATCCCCGGTATTCAGGGACTGGGTAATGAGAAAGCCGAGCGGATAGAGAACCAGCGCGCTGCAGACGAAAAGCAGCACGAGCATGGTCCATTGCTGGGCACTGGGCATGCGCATGGCGGCGGTATCCGTTCAGCGATTTCGGTCGGCCGGCGGTCGGGCAGGCCTGCGGTGACGTGGCCTCGCCGAACCGGCGTGCGTTGAGCGCGGCTTCGCGGCGGTCTGCAATCGAGCATGCATACCGACTTCCCCCATTTTTTCTGACAACCTTTAGAACACAGGGTTGGCCGGCTGGCAAAGGCGCGCTCAAGTGCCCGGGGTGAGCCTCCGAACACGATGGTTCTCACTGTCGCCGATATAGGCGGCGCCGTCGGGCCCGATGCAGATGCCGTGCGGACGGGCCAGGCCAGCCTGGGTCGCGGGACCGCCGTCGCCGCCGGGACCCGCCGAACCGTTTCCGGCAATGGTGGTGACGATCCAGGTGCGCGCGTCGATCAGGCGGATCGCGTGGTTTTCGGTGTCCACGACGAAGATGTTGCCGGCGGCATCGACCGTCATCTCCTTCGGCGCGGCGAACACCGCGACGCGGGCGTCTCCTCCATCGCCGGCATAGCCGCGCGCGCCGGTGCCGGCGACGGTCTGGATGATGCCGTCCTTGATCTGGCGGATGCAGCTTCCCTGCCGCTCCATCACGTACAACGATCCGTCGGGGGCCAGGGCGACTGCACGGGCACCGAAGATCCCCGCCTGAGCCGCCGGTCCGCCATCACCATCGTGGCGGCCGTCGCCCGTGCCGGCGAAGGTCGATATGACACCGGAACGCAGATCAACCGAGCGCACGCGATGATCCGCGACATCGGCGATGAACAGGCAGGTCTGGTCCGCGTTGAACGAAAGTCCATTCGGCTCCTTCAACCCGGCAAGGGCCGCGGGGCCGCCATCGCCGTGGCAGGCGCCGCCGCCATCGCCCGCGAGCGTTGAAATGTTACCGCTAGCATCGACCTTGCGGACGCGGCCATTGAGCCGATCGGCGAAAAAAATGTTCCCGGCGCGGTCGACGACGACGCCGTAAGGCTCGTTCAACGCGGCGCTTGTTGCGGGACCGGAGTCGCCGGAAAAGCCGCGCGCGCCGCTGCCGGCGATCGTTGTAATGATGTTTGTCCCGACATCCACGCGGCGGATCACGTGATTGAACGTATCAGAAAAAACCATGTTGCCGGCTGGATCGAAGGCAACATCAAAGGGATTGTTCAACGTCGCGGCGGGTGCCGGACCGCCATCCCCGGCATGGCCTTGCGTGCCATTGCCCACCGCCGTCGCGATCATCCACTCTCCGGACATCGTCATCTCCCCGTCTCGATTTTTCTGGCCCCATCCGAAGGTTGTCCCCGCCGCCATGTCAAGCGTAGGATCACCGGCAGAAGATTGAACCGGAGGACTCCCAGAATGGACGCTCAGACGCAGGTCTCGTCGGGTCGGGATGAAGTGCGCGCGCTCTATGAGAAGCTGGAAGATCGCTGCCTGATGCGCGATCAGATCGGCGCGAGTGAGGCCTATTACGGCCTGGTCCGCGCCGGCCGCCCGCTGACGGAAATCGTGGCGGAGGGTGTTCGCATCCATGCCCCCTTCACCCACGTGCCCTATCATGAGCGCCTTGACGACGGCTACCCGAACTTCGTGAACAATGATCACTGCCTGCTGTCCGCGCGGGCCGCGATCAACCTGTCGAAGATGATGCCGAGCCATCTGGCGATGCTGCCGACGGCGCAGACGTTCTGGTACATCCCGACCGGGCTCGATATCTGGAACCAGAAGATCAACAAGGCGCCGGGTCACTACACCCGCACCCGCGGTGACAGCAGCAAGATCGAGGCGCCGCCGGAGCCAGTGGTCTACTGGTCCGAACAGACCGCCACGCGGCTGACCGGCCCCCTGAAGGACCGGCTGAATGCCTGGATGACGCTGGTGCATCGCGGCCAGGTGATCGACGCCTACAAGGTGTTCCTCGGCCTGATGGAGAACACGGACGAGCGCAAGGAAGTCCTGGCGGAAATGGTCTTCGCCGGGCTGATCGACATCCAGGACCGCGTCCTGCATGCGCGGTCCTACACCACGGGGCACAAGGCCTATCGCGCCCGCTCGGTCGTCGAGCTTGGCAATGCGATCGGCTGGCACAGTGCCCGCGACGTCATCTATGCCGGTGCGCTGGATATCGCGGTCGGGCCGCGCTGGTATTCGACCTATGAAGTCGCCTGCAACTACGTGAAGGCGAACATCGAGGGCGAGGCCCTGCACGCGGTCCCGTACAGCGGCGTCAGCGATGCCGAACTGAAGGTGCTGCAGAACACCGGGGAACTGTCCCAGGCCGAGGCATCCGACCTGATCCGCGCCGTCATCCGTGACACTGAACACGCGGCTTTCGCGCGCCTGACCGCGTTGCTGAATGGCGGCAAGAACCCGCGCCGTATCCTGGATGCGTTGCAGTTGGCGGTGGCTCAGATCGTGCTGGAGACGCAGGATCTGAACAACTTCAACATGCCGCACCATTGCTATGAGTATCACAACACGCTGGCGTGGTTCTTCGACAACTTCGATCATCCGCGGCGGCTGCGGCTGCTGTACGTGGCGGCGTCCTTCGCCAACCGCGTGGCCGACAACATGCGCGGGCTGAACGACGTGAACCCGGTCGTGATCCGCACGCCGCAGGGCGCCGACAAGATGACCCAGCAGCAGTTACTGGATCAGGTCGACGCGACGATCTGCGCGCTGGACGGGCCGGCCTGCCTTGCCTGGACCCAGGCATACATGGACAACAATGCCGACCGGACTCCGCTGGTCCGGCGGATCGGCTTGGCCGCCAGCAAGCTGGGCAACGATCCGCACAACCAGGAAATTGCCCAGTGCATGCTGATGGATTACGGGACCAACAAGCTGGCCGGGCGTGACCGGCAGTTGCTGTCGGCCGCGTATCACACGGCGATGCACCGCAAGTACGGGGACGCACTGGAATGCGCCAACCGCTTCGGCAAGGGCATGGGCGTCGAACTGCACTGAAGGGACAGGCCGGCGCGTCCCTGTCCGGAGGCCCGGCCACTCCCCCTGCCCCATCGTCATCCCCGGGCCTGTTCCGGGGATTACTACCGCACGAACGCCACGTGCCTCCCCTCTACGGACTCTCCCCATGACCCTGTCCATCCGCGCGCTTGATCCCGTCTCCCGCCCGTTCTTCGCGGGGGAGGTCTCCGGTATCGACATCACCCAGCCCCTCACGCCCGAACAGGCACAGGCGATCGACAAGGGGATGGATCAGTACGGCGTGCTGGTGTTCCACGGCCAGCAATTCAACGACGAGACGCAGGTCCGGTTCAGCCGCTATTTCGGTGACCTGGAAACCGCCTCCGGCGACATCAACTTCCTTACCGCTCGGCGGCTGGAGTCGATCCACGTCAACGACATCTCCAACCTGGACGTGAACAACACGTTGCTGGCGCGCGACAACCGCCGGCGGCTGTTCAACCTGGGCAACCAGCTCTGGCACTCCGACAGTTCGTTCAAGGAAGTGTCCGCGAAGTATTCGCTGCTGTCGGCGCGGATCATCCCCTCGGGCGGCGGCAACACGGAATTCGCCGATATGCGCCAGGCCTGGGACGACCTGGATGCGGACACCAAGGCCGAGTGCGAGAACCTGATCTGCGAGCACAGCCAGCTTTACTCCCGCGGCATCCTGGGCTTTACCGACTTTACCGAGGAAGACCGCAAGCGGTTCCAGCCCGTGCACCAGCGTCTGGTCCGCACGCACCCGTCCACCGGGCGGAAGTCCTTGTTCCTCGCGTCCCATGCCGGTGCCATCCAGGGATGGCCGGTGCCGGAAGCGCGGGCGTTCCTGCGAGATCTGTCCGAACACGCCACTCAGCGTAAATACGTCTACGCGCACCAGTGGAAGCAATTCGACCTGGTGATCTGGGACAACCGCGCGACGATGCACCGCGCCCGCCCCTACCCGGCCGACCAGGTGCGTGACATGCACCGGACGACGGTGGCGTGTGAGCGTTCGACGATGGCGGAGGCTGCGTAGGGGGCTCCGCCCCTTACCCCGCAAGGGGGCTTTGCCCCGCTTGACCCCCACCAAGGGCT
>CAMCDA010000118.1 GCA_945873195.1 Asaia bogorensis | reverse complement strand
GAGGCAACCAGGCCGCAACCAGCCAGCGAGTTGCCAGCCGACGGGGAGTACTGCAGGCCGAAGTCGAAGCCCGAGAAGTTCGGCGACAGGTAGACGATCTTCTGGGTGTCGTATTCGTCACCCGAACCCGACAGGAACGCGAACGGCGGGGCTGTGCCGCCACCAATGGCGGAGCTCAGGTCCGACCCGTTGAAATGCGAGGTCGGGGAGTAGGTCTGCATCGTCGTGCGGCCCTGATCGAACAGGCTGATCAGGCCGTCGCCCATGCCGAAGCGGACGATACCGAGTTGGTCGGTGCCGGCATAGACGAACGCGCGGCGCATGTACAGCGTGTTCGTGTTGGTGATCGCGCCAGCCTGGCTGGTCGGGGCATTGATCGGCGGGGTGTTGGAAGCGCCGGAGAAGTTCGTGCGAACCTCGAACGCGGCACCGTAGCGGAGGCCGTTGGCGGCCATGCCGTCAGCGCCGCCAAACAGGCGCATCCAGGAGCTCATTTGGTTCGACGTGCGCGTCTGCGGCGACGGCGTGCCGACGGCGGACGTGCTCATCAGCGAGTTCCAGCCCTGGAACCACTGGACTGTGATACGAGAGTTGAAGTGGATGACCAGGGTGCCCGGGGTCGGGACAGCGCTGGCGCCCGTGCGGGCATTGCCGAAGGCGTTGTTGTTGTTGTTGGCACCCGGGGTCGCGCCCGGCTTGCCGATCAACTGTCCCTGGATCGGGTTGGAGATCTGAACGGTCGGGGTCGGGACGTTCGTCACGATGCCGCGGGCCGCATCGCCAGGACGCTGGCCCATCGCGCCCGGCAGGGCCGGCGGCGGCGTGGTCTGGGCAATCGCAGTGCTGACAACGCCAACCGTGCCGAGCGTGCAAACGCTCGCAAGCAATAGTTTACGCATTAGATCCTCCGGTACTACTCATCGTTTCACTATTCGATCGGCAACCACAGATCCTGCCTTGGGAAGCGGGCGGTCGCGCCAGAGAATTGTATCGTTGATATCCGCCCATGTTGACAACAGGCCAACCGCCCCCGTTGCATAATTGCGGGGCTTGTGTGGCGGTTTAGTAACAGGTGAAATCGTATTGATATATGATAATATCTACGAACTTTGATGATCATCATTTTCGACGCGCTGGCCCTCCATGCCATATGTCATATTTGACAATTATCATTTTTATCGTTTACGAAATGGTTTTAGCTTATATTCCTTTGTGCGACGCAACAAAATCGTCGGTATCGCCGCGGAACCGAGAGACCAGTTCAGCGGTTTCAAATACTTACCGACACCGGCATGCGATGCGGGACGCTGAACCAGAGCCGACGGAAAGACTCGGCCGCGGCGCGGAATCACAGGCCGGATTCAATTTTGATCTTGGACAAACTATCGCCGGTGGCGATCATGGCCGCCGGCCGGCCGGCGTTCACTGATGGTCCTTTGCGACCAGGCGGCGTCGCTAAGCGCTTCCGCGGGTCGCAATCCCAATGTGGTGCCCTCCAGAGGCGCCTTTGCTGGTCAGAACCCGTGGGGCTTTGCGGAGGGGAGCGTGCCCGCGACAACGGGCGGCATGGGACGGTCCGTGCCCCCCAGACACCAGAAAGGCCCGGGGGCAGAACCCCCGAGCCTTCAATCTCTGGTCCCGCCACTCGGTTGGAACTATCCCCCTGGCAGCGGACGAAATCCCTGAGGTGGGTACCTCAGGCCGCGCGACGCTCGGCCAACGCTTCCGGCAGTTGCGCGATGGCCGAGTCGATAAGCTTCGACCCAACTTCGGCGCTCATGCCCTCGGCGATGATCTGGCGCGCCGCGGTTGTCGCGATCTCGGCCGCCATATGGCGAACCTCATCCACCGCGGCCTTTTCGGCGGCGGCGATTCGGTCCTCGGCCATCTGCGTCCGCCGCTTGGCGGCGGCTTCGGCCTCGGTTGTCGCGGCGGCTGTCACGCGCATCGCCTCGGCCTTCGCACCCTCCACGAGGGACTTGGCATCGGCCAAAGCTTCGGCGCGCTTGGCCTCGGCTTCCCGCAGCATCGCCTCGGCTTCCCGCCGCAGTTTTGCCGCTTCTTCCAGTTCCGCCTTCACCGTCGCCGTCCGGTCGTCCAGCATCGCCGCGAGGACGCTCCAGAGTTTCCGGCCGAACAGGACGAAGAACAGCACGAATGCGATAAGAACCCAGTTGGCTGGGTTGGCGAAGAAGCCGCCTTCGTAGTGGTGCATGGGCCTGCTCCTTCAGACGCCGCGCGCTGCCATGACGGCACCGACGGTATCGGTCACACGGCTGGCGTCGGGTGTCGCGCCGGTCAACCGAACGACGACATCGCCGGCGGTTTCAGACGCGACCTGCCGCAAGGCACCCATCGCCTGCACCCGCGCTTGCGCGATCTGCGCCTCGGCCGCCTTCAGCTTGAGCTCAAGCTGATGGTTCAGGATGTGGGCCTGTTCCGCCGCGGCGGTCTTGGCTTCTTCCAAAGCGGCATTGACAGCGGTCTGCGCCTCCGACCTTGCCCGAGCAATGGCCTGAGTCGCCTCCGCCATGCCGGAATCGGCCTTTTCCTTGGAAGCACGCGCCGCTTCCAGATCGCGCGCGATATGAGACGCCCGCTCCTCCAGCACCTCTCCCACCTTCGGCAGAACGAAGCGGGACAGCAGGAGGTAGAGTACGGTGAAGATGATCGCGCCCCAAACCACCTGGCTGATTGTCAGGGGATTGGCGAAATCAATCTGTGGCATACCGCCCGCCGCCATGGCGGAGGCCGGTAGCGACAAGGCCCCCCCGATGGCGAGGGGGACGATGCGACGGAACGTCATCATGGCGCTGATACGGGCACGCGCATATGGCGCGCCCGCCCCCCGATCAGACGAACAGAATAATAAAGGCGATGACCAGGGCATACAGCGCGACGGCTTCCGTCAGCGCGAAGCCCAGAATCGCCAAGCCGAACACGCTATCACGCGCGGTCGGGTTGCGGGCGACGCTGGAAACCAGCTGGCCGAAGATCGTGCCCATGCCGATGCCGACCCCGGCGAGGGCGATCATGGAAATGCCGGCACCCAGCATCTTGGCGGAAGCGACGTCCATAGTCCGGTATCCTTTCGTTATCCGGTTGCGGCGGACCCAGGTTATGGCCCGCTCGATTCAGGGAGAAATTCGTCTCAGTGCAGATGGACCGCATCGTGAAGATAGATGCAGGTCAGCACCGCGAAGACGTAGGCTTGCAGACACGCCACCAGCAGCTCGAAGCCAATGAGCAGGGTGTTCACCGCCAGCGACAAGCCAGCGGCGGGATACCCGATCACACCCAGGCCACCCAGCATGACGATGAAGCTGCCGAAAACCTTGAGCATCACGTGGCCGGCCATCATGTTTGCGAACAGACGAACCGACAGCGAGATGATGCGGGACAGGTAGGAAATCACCTCGATCAGCACCATCAGCGGGATCAGCAGCCCGGGCACGCCCGGCGGCACGAAGTAGCTGAAGAAGTGCAACCCATGCTCTCGCAAGGCGACCACGGTAACCAGGATGAACACGAACAGCGACATCGCCATCGTGACGGCGATATGGCTCGTGAACGTGAAAAAGTAGGGGAAGACCCCGATAAGGTTGCCGAACAGGATGAAGAAAAACAGCGTGAACACGATGGGGAAGAATCTCTTCCCCTCCTCACCGATCGTGTCGACACACATCGACATCACGGTTTCGTAGCCCATCTCGGCGGCCGCCTGCAGCCGGCCCGGCACCATCGCGCGTGAGCGCATGCCGACCCACATGAGCAGGACTGTCAGAACCGCCGCGCCCAGCATCGCCAGGTTCGACTGGGTGAAATTCACCGATGCGCCAATCGGGCCCAGATGCGTGGTCAGCGCGAACTGACCCAGTGCGTCGATGCCCCCTGATCCGCTCGCCACGCTACACGTCTCCCGTCTTCGACTCGTCCTTCGGCTTTGGTGCCATCAAACGATACACGTTGAACACCCCAGCCGCGCCACCCAGCGGAATGAACACGATCATCAGGATGGGCGCGGTGCCGAAAAGCCTGTCCAGGCCGTACCCGATGGCAACCGCCACCAGAAACGCCGAAACCAGCTCCAGCCCTACCCGCAAGCCAACCCCGAGGGGGTTCGAGCCTAGGACATCGGGCTCCTTGCCCTTTGCCGTCGGTGGGGGATCCATCCCCTGCTTGCCCCGAGCGGATTTCAAACGCTCCTCGAAGGAGTGCTTCGGTCCGCCCGTATCCTTAGTCATGTCCACTCCCGGGATGTTCGAACGATCATCCCCTTTCCGGAAGGCGCGCGCTTGCTACAAGGGGGTGTGGCGAGTGTCAAGAATGCTTCCCCCCCCCAGATGGTCAAAACCCGTCGCTTCCTGTGATGTGGCATCCGGGCCACGTTATTCCCCCGCCTTCGGGGTGCGATCGCCAGCCGCTTGCCGGCCCGTCAGATCATCGCCCGCCGTCCTGGGCATCAGCAAGGCCACCGGCGCCGCGGCCAGGGTCAAGCCGCCCACCACCAGCCAGGCAACGCTGAAGTCCGCCGGTTCCGCCTCCACATGGCCCGAGAAAACCCGCGCCAGCTCCAGCGAAACCGCCCCCGCCGAGACACCGATCGTCGCCGCCAACTGCTGACCGGCGGTGTAGAGACTCGTGGCGGCACTCATGCGGGCGCGGGGCACGTCGCCATAGGCCAGCGTGTTGTAGGCGGTGAATTGCAGTGACCGCAGGAACCCGCCGACCAGCAGGATCGCGTAGATCGCCGCCGCCGGCCAGGTCGGACGGAACGCCGCGCACATCGCCAGCATCACGCCGGAGAACAGTCCGTTCCACACCAGCGTGTTGCGAAAACCGAACAGTCTCAACGCGGTCTGGGCGGCCGGCTTCATCAGCAGGGCGCCGGCGGAGCTCGCGAAGGTGATCAGCCCGCTTTCGATCGCCGATTTGCCGAATCCGACCTGCAGCATCAGCGGCAGCAGGAACGGGATCGCCCCTATCCCCGTTCGGAACAGCATCATCGCCGTGAACGCCACCCCGAAGCACGGCAATCGCATCAGCGTGAAATCCAGCAGCGGCGCCGGGTGCCGCCGAGCGTGCCAAGCATACAGGAGGCCGGCGACCAAGCCGGTGGCGATCATTCCCTCACTGACCCCCGGCGGTGTGATGCCGCGCCCCAGCGTCTCCAGCCCGAACATCACCCCAGCCAGCGCGGTGCCGGACAGGATTAGCCCCCGCACGTCGAAGGCGCCACGCGGAGGCTCCCGCACATCCTCGATGAACATTGTGACCAGGACGAAGCCAAGCACGCCAATCGGGATATTGATGTTGAACGTCCAGCGCCAGTCCAGATAGGTGACGATGAACCCGCCGATCGGCGGCCCGAGGACAGGGCCCAGCAGCGCCGGAGTCGTGAGCCACGCCATGGCGGCCACGAGCTCGGTCTTCGCCGCGGTGCGCAGCAGCAGCAGCCGCCCGACCGGCACCATCATCGCCCCGCCGATCCCCTGCAGGATTCGGGCACAGATCAGGAATTCCAGGCTCTGCGCCCGCCCGCACAGGATCGAGCCGATCGTGAACACGACGATCGCGGCGCGAAACACGTTCCGCGCGCCATAGCGGTCGGCGATCCAGCCGCTGGCCGGGATGAATACCGCGAGGCTCAACAAATAGGACGTCAGCGCCACGTTCATGCGCACGGGATCGTAGCCGAACGCCTCGGCCATCGTCGGCAGGGCGGTGGCGATCATCGTCGAGTCGAGGTTCTGCATGAACAGCGCGCAGGCCACGATAACCGCGGTCAGCCGGGTCCTCGGCGTGGTCCTGACCCTGGTCGATGGCATTTTGGAGGGCGCTGGCGGCGTATCCGGCATCCTGCCAGTGTCGCGCGTCGCCGTGGGTTGTGAAAGCCCGCATTCCGCGACCCGGTTGACGTGGGTCAAGGCGCGCCGCGCGAACCGATGCCAACCTTCTTTCATGAGAAGGAGGAAATGGACATGCCGAAATTGATCTTAGTGCCGGCCACCGGAACGAACGACGATGCCGCCGTTTTCGCCACCGCCCTCGCGGCCGGGCGCCTCTTTGGCAGCCACCTGACCGCGCTGCATGTCCGCCCCGACATCCGGCGGGACGTCGCCACGATGGCCTCGGTTGATATGGGCGTGATGACCGGGCTCGATTCGATGATCGCCGGCATGGAAACCCAGGCAGACGCGCGGGAGCAGGCCGCGGCCAAGGCCTGGAACGCATTTCGCATGGCGAACGCCATCCAGATCGCCGACACCCCTGGTTCGGGCGGAGTCACCGCGGAGTGGCTGACCGAAATCGGCAACGAAGCCGATTGGCTTGCTGAACACGGCCGCACCTCCGACCTGATCGTGGCCGGCCGAGCGCGGGAAGGCGGATTGGTGGCGATGGATGTGCTGGAAGCGGCGCTGATGGACAGCGGCAAGCCCCTGATCGTCGCCCCCGAGCAGGCGCCAACCCGATTGGATGGCACGGTGGTGATCGCCTGGAAGAACACCCGCGAATCGGCCAAGGCCGTCGCCGCCGCCCTGCCGTTCATCCGCAAGGCAAGCGGCGTCGTCATCCTCACCGTTCCCGAATCCGACGATCCCGACCCGTCCGTCGCTCGGCTTGCCCGCGCGCTGCGCCGGCACAACAGCGTCGAGGTCCGGTCCCTGCCGCGCGGCAGCGCCGAACCGGTCGAGGTTCTGCTGAGAGCGGCCGAGGATGCCAAGGCCACGCTGCTGGTGATGGGTGGCTATGGTCATACACGGTTGCGGGAGGCCGTGTTCGGCGGCTTCACCCGCGCCGTAATGGAAAACGCGCCGATGCCGGTGCTGATGGCACACTGACCGGGGAGGTTATTTCCCGGGCATCGCGATACGCCGGCCGGCGCCCTTGGGCGGCTCGGCCGGCACGTATTTCGCCACCGCCTCGGCCAGGGCCGCCTGCTGTTCAGGCGGATAGGGTGCGACGCGGCGGACATTCATGTCGATATGCAGGGCCATGAGTTCCTGCACCGCGGCGCGTTCGCCGCTTTCGACGTGGAACATCTCGTGGAAATAATGCAGGCGTTTGCTGTCGGCGCCCAGCAGCCAGCACCGGACCAGGACCTTGTCGCCGACATGGACCTCCCGCTCGTAGACGGTGTGGGTCTCGGCGGTGAAACAGGAGTTGCCGGTGGCTTCCCGGTAGGCGTTGCCGATGCCCAGGGCGTCGTAGAACGCGTCGGTCGCCAGGTCGAAGATCACGACATAATAGGCGAGGTTGAGGTGGCCGTTGGAGTCGATCCACTCCGGCAGGACCACGGCTTCGTGTTCGATCACATGGGTGCTCATGCGGCCGCACCATGTTGAGGACGGATGGGTGGGTCAAGACGGTGGGATCAGTCGTCCCCCTGAACTGAACTATTGTATCGCCATTCTGTATCCGATCGGATACATTCTTTAGATGCTGACGTTCGTGCGATCGTCAGATTTCGACGCGTGGCTGTCCGGCCTGTCTGACTTCAAGGCAAAAGCCCGCATCCTGGCCAGGCTTCGCAGTGCCACGATGGGCAATTTCGGCGACTGCCTTCCCGTCGGAGAGGGCGTATCGGAAATGCGCGTACATGTCGGGCCAGGATATCGAGTCTATTTCACCCGGACCGGGACCACGATCTATCTGCTGCTGAGCGGCGGCGACAAATCCACCCAGCCTCAGGATATCGCTCGGGCGCGACGCATGGCGCGCGCGTTGAAGGAAGCACCTCCATGACCACCTACGCGCCCTTTGATACGGCGGCCTACCTCGACAACGACGAAGTCATCGCGGAATACCTCACCGCCGCGGCCGAGGATCCAAACCCCGACGTGTTCCTTGCCGCTCTCGGTGATGTCGCGAAGGCACGCGGCATGGCGCAAATCGCGAAGGCAGCCGGGCTGGGTCGGGAAAGCCTCTACAAGGCACTCAGCCCGGGCGCGCAACCCCGATATGAGACCATCAACGCGGTTCTGCATGCGCTCGGCGTCAAGTTCACGATCACGACCGACCAACCGCCCCCCTGACCACCCCTACAAAAACGAAGCCGGATCAACATCCACGTCCACCCGCCCGCCCCGAGGCACCGGCACCTTCGCCAGCCACGCCCGCAGCAGCGGCTGCACCGCGATATCCCGCCGGGTCTTCAACAACAGCCGCCGCCGGTGCCGCCCGCGCAGGATCGACAGCGGCGCCGGCGCCGGCCCCAGCACCATCACCCCATCCCCATACGGCGCGGCCTGCCCCAAATCCCGAGCCAGCTCATCCGCCGCCTGCGCCGACTCCGCGCTGACGATCAACGCCGCCAATCGCCCGTAGGGAGGCCAGTTGCCGGGCTTCCGCTGGGCCGCCTCACTGGCCATGAACGCGTCCAGGTCGCCATCGACCAGGGCCTGCATGACCGGATGCTCGGGGCTGAACGTCTGCAACAACACCCGCCCCGGGGCATCAGCCCGCCCGGCGCGCCCGGCCACCTGGTGCAGCAACTGCACCGTACGCTCCCCCGCCCGCAGGTCACCGCCCGCCAGCCCGAGGTCCGCATCCACCACCCCCACCAGCGTCAGATGCGGAAAATGCCAGCCTTTGGCGACGATCTGGGTGCCGATGATCAGGTCCACCTCCCGCGCCTCGATGGCGCGCGCCGCCTCGGCCGCCGCGTTGGGGCCGGGCATGGTGTCGCTCGCCATGACCAAAAGCCGAGCGGCGGGGAATAGTTTGGTGGCTTCCTCGGTGATGCGTTCTACGCCGGGGCCGACGGGGGTCAGACTGTGTTCGGCGTGGCAGGCGGGGCATTCGGGCGGGATCGGGACGGCGTGGCCACAGTGATGGCATTGCAGTTCCCGGCGCGCGCGATGCTCCACCAGCCAGGCGGTGCAGTGGGGGCATTGCATCCGGTGCCCGCAGCGCCGGCACAGCGTCAGGGGCGCGTAACCCCGCCGGTTCAGGAACAGCATCGCCTGCTCCCCCCGCGCCAGCGTTTCCCGCACCGCCTTGATCAGCGGAGGGGCCAGGAAATGGCCCCGCTCAGGCGGCATGTCGCGCAGGTCCACCGCCACGATCTCGGGCAGGGTCGCGCCGCCGTGGCGAGACGGCAGATGCAGCTTCCGATACCGCCCCGCCTCCACATTCGCCACCGTCTCCAGGCTCGGCGTCGCCGATACCAGGACGGCGGGGGCATGGGAGAAGCGGGCACGGACCACGGCCATGTCGCGGGCGTGGTAGACGACCCCATCCTCCTGCTTGAAGGCGGTCTCGTGCTCCTCGTCCACGATGATCAGGCCGAGATCGGGAAAGGGCAGGAACAGCGCGGACCGGGCGCCGACGACGACCGGGGCCTGGCCCTCGGCCACCGCGCGCCAGGTGATCCGCCTGATCCGGGACGACAGGTCGGAGTGCCAAACCGCCGGCGCCACCCCGAACCGGCGTTGGAACCGCGACAGCCATTGGGAGGACAGCGCGATTTCCGGCAGCAGGATCAACGCCTGCCGCCCCTGGCGGAGGCATTCGGCCACGGCTTCCAGATACACTTCCGTCTTGCCGGAGCCGGTGACCCCATCCAGCAGCGTCACGCTGAACGCCCGCACCGAAGCCGCCTCCCGCAAGGCAGCCGCGGCCACCGCCTGTTCGTCCGACAGCACGGGACCGATAACCGAGGGATCGGGGCGGGCGAAGGGCGGGGCCTCGGCCATCAGATCGGGACGCAGCAGGCCGGCATCCGCCATGCCGCGGATGACCGTGGCTCCGACCTCGGCCGCGCGGGAGAGGTCGGAGGTTGAGCGTGGTTCGGCCTTCCCCAACGCATCCAGCACGCGTTGGCGGGCGGGGGTGATCCGGACATCGGCGGGCAAAGGGTTAACGCGGCTCCACCCGCTCGACGGGCCGGCCTGTTGGCGGACGACGCGCAATGCCATCGCCATCACCTCCCCGGGCGGGGACAGGGTGTAGGACGCGACCCAATCGACGAAGCGGCGGAGGGATTCACCCATCGGCGGCGTGTCGATCAAGGCGATCAGCGGCTTCAGCTTGCGGTCGGGCACGGACGGGTCGGGCGGGGAGTCCCAGACGACGCCGATTTCCTCCCGCCGGTTCAGTGGGACCATCACGACGTCGCCCGGATGCGGATCGAGATCAGGTGGAACGCGGTAATCGAATGGCTTATCAAAGGGGTACGGCAGCATGACCGCCACGCGGCGGCGCTTTTCCGTATCCTGCGTTTCCCGATCACTCGACATGCTGTATGGTAGCGGCAACCCCGCCTGTCCCATAGGCGTTGCCGGCACACGGAGCCCACGCATGAAGTTTTTTGTCGACACAGCCGATACCAACGAGATCCGGTCCCTCGCGGCCAGCGGTCTGCTGGATGGCGTCACGACCAATCCCTCTCTTGTGGCCAAGAGTGGTAAAAAAATCGTGGATGTGATCGCGGAAATCTGCGCGATCGTGCCCGGCCCGGTCAGCGCGGAAGTCGCCGCGACCGACTACGAAGGCATGATCCGGGAAGCCGAGGTTCTGCGGAAAATCGCCAAGAACGTCACCATCAAGGTGCCGCTGACGCCAGATGGCATCCGCACCTGCCGCCGCCTGTCGGACGAAGGCACGATGGTAAACGTGACTTTGTGCTTCTCGGCCGCGCAGGCGCTGCTGGCGGCCAAGGCGGGCGCGAGCTTCATCAGCCCCTTCGTCGGCCGGCTCGATGATATCGGCCAGGACGGCATGGAACTGATCGCCGACATTATGACCATTTACGAAAATTATGGTTTCAAGACCGAGGTACTGGTCGCCTCGGTCCGCCACCCGATGCATGTCGTCGACGCGGCCAAGCTGGGCGCGCATGTCGTGACGGTCCCGCCCGCGACGCTGCGGATGCTGTTCAACCATCCCCTGACGGACAAGGGTCTGGCGGCATTCCTGTCGGATTGGGCAAAGACCGGCCAGACGATCGCCTGACACGCATGCCCCAGCCGCGGGAGCGGGACGAGGTCGTCACGGCGGCGGATGTCGCGGCGTTCCTGCGTGCCAACCCCGCCTGGCTGGCGGAAAATCCGGCTCTTTACCGCATCCTCGCCCCGCCTCGGCGGGTGCATGGGGAGACTTTGGCCGACCATATGGCCGCAATGCTGCACGCCGAACGCGCCCACGCCGCCCTGATGGCTGAACAAGCCGAGGACGTGCTGGCCGCGGGCCGAGCGGCGGTGGGGATGACGGAACGGGTGCAGAGGGCGGTTCTGGCGCTGCTGCGGTCGCGTGATCCGCTGGACTGCATTGCTGATGAAATGCCTGGGATCTTGGGTGTCGACGCCGTTGGACTGTGCGTGGAGGGTTTCGGCGGGGCGTCCCGCCTGCGGATGCTCCCAGCCGGGTCCGTTGCGCGCCTGATGGGCGGTCGGCAGGTCATGTTTCGCGCGGCCGCGACGGATGATCGGCTGTTGCACGGAGAGGCCGCGGGGCTGTCCGGCCAGGACGTGCTGGTGGCGGTGCCCGGGCATGGGGCAATTGTGGATGGGGGCCGGCCTGGCGATGACCCCGTGATGGGCGACGGTGGGTTCCGCCGGGCTCATACCCCAGCCGCCGTTATCCCCCACCCCGTCATCCCCGGGCTTGTCCTGGGGACCAACACAAGCACCGGTGCGGCAATTGGTCCCCGGGACAAGCCCGGGGATGACGCAGTGGGGGATGATGACGGGGATGAGGGTCAACCATCCCTCCCCCGCTCCGGCCCACCGGCCCTGCTCGCTCTACTCGCCCGAGACCCACGCGCCCTCGAACCCGGCCAAGGCACCGCCGCGCTGGCGTTCCTCGGACAGGCCGTCGCCGCCGCCCTCGGCCGCTGATGACCGGCTTCGAGGCCCGCGCCACCTTCCTCATTTGGCTCGGCCAGGAACGGCAGGCGTCCCCACTGACCGTCGAGGCCTACGGCGCCGACATCGCCGCCTTTCTCGGCTTCCTGACCAACCATCTGGGCGGAGAACCCGATCTGCCCGCGCTGGCCGCCCTGCGGCAGGCCGACATCCGCGCCTGGCTCGCTGATCAGGCCAATGACGGGGCGATCAACGCGACCCGGGCCCGTCATCTGGCGGCGGTGCGGACGTTCTTCCGCTTTCTCGCGCGACGCCACGGGGTCGATAATCCGGCGATCAAGCTCGTCTCCACCCCACGATCCAAGCGCCCGATGCCTCGCCCTTTGGCCGCCGACCAGGCGAGCGCCCTGACCGCCGATATCGGAGAGGTCTCGGACAAAGCCACCACCCAGGCCCGGGACACGGCGCTGTTCACCCTGCTGTACGGCTGCGGGCTGCGGATTTCCGAGGCCCTGGGCCTGGACGTCCGCGACGCCCCCCTGCCCGGGACCGACGCGATGCTGCGGGTGATGGGCAAGGGGTCAAAGGAACGGATCGTGCCGGTACTCCCGGCGGTGCGGGAGGCCATGGCCGCCTGGCTGGCCCTGCATCCCGACCGCCAACCCGCCAGCCCATTGTTCGTCGGCACGCGCGGCGGGCGGCTCAATCCGGCGGTCGCGCAGCGGACGATGCGGGACTACCGGCATCTGAACGGGCTGGCCGACCATGCGACACCGCACGCGTTGCGGCATTCCTTCGCGACCCATCTGCTCGCGGGTGGAGCGGATTTGCGATCAATCCAGGACCTGCTGGGTCATGCGAGCCTGTCGACGACTCAGCGCTATACAGCCGTGGATACAGAGAAACTGATGGACGTCTGGCGTAAGGCGCATCCGCGGGCCTGACGCGCTGTCAGGGGTTTGGCGGCGCCTGACGCCCAGGATTGTCGTTACGACCCGGAACGCGCCACCCCGTCATGGCCCGCGAAGGCGGGCCATCCACGACTTTGCTGTTCACAACAAACAAAGCCGTGGATGGTGGCCCTGCGGCCACCACGACGAAACAGCACCGTCCAGAGTGTCGGTCGTTACGCCGTCCGGATCACTCCGCCGCCTTGCGGGTGGCCAGCCGGTCGATCTCCGCCTGCACGGCGGCGGAGGACTGGCCAGTGAACTCCGCGTGGTGGTCCCGCGCGTAGTCGTAGCTTTCCGTCCGCCATTCCCGCGAACCCTGGAAATGCGGATGAACATAGCGGGCCATCAGCTCGTAGTGACGCTTCGTCTGTTCCCAATCGGCCCAGTTATGCGCCAGCTCCATGATCACGCCGAACCCACCCGAGCCTTTCAGCAGCCGATCGATGAAGGCAATCGCATCATCGGGCGTGCCGACGCAGGCCATCCCGCTTTCGACCATGTACTGGTACCGGTCGGTGATATCGGCCGGCACGATCGGGAAGGTCGCGACGTCACGGAAATAGTCGCAGAAGTGATCCAGGCCGTACTTCACGTTCTCCCGCGCCTTTTCCCGCGTTTCCGCGACATGCATCAGGGTCACAAGCCGCCAGTTGTCGCGATTGGGCACATGGCCATGCGCCTTCGCGGTGTCGGCATACAGCGCCCAGTTCGACTTGTGGTGCTTCAGCGCGTCGTCGCTGGTGCCGCCGATCGAGAGCATGCCGATCCCGTGCCGCCCCGCCGCCAGCGCTCCGGCCGGAGAGCGGGACGCGGCGACCGCCATCTCCATCATCGGGCGGGTGTAGGGCGGCAGTTGCAGGCGGGCATCGTCCAGCGTGTACCAATCGGTCTTCTGGTTGATCGTCTTGCCCTTCATCAGGTCGACGATCACGTCGAGGGACTCATTCATCATCCGCCGCTGGTCGGACGGGTCGATGCCGATCTTCTTCGCGTCATGCACCAACGAACCCGGCCCAACGCCAAAAATCGTCCGCCCGCGCGTCTGGTAGTCAAGCTGCACCATCCGGTCCGCGAGGATGAACGGGTTGTGGTAGGGCAGCGACACCACGCCGGTACCCAGCCGGATATGGCGGGTGCGTTCAGCGGCGGCGGCGATGAACACCTCGGGGGACGAAATGATCTCGAACCCGCCGGAATGGTGCTCTCCGATCCAGGCCTCGCTGTAGTTCAGCCGGTCGATGTGCTGCACCAGTTCCATGTCGCGTTCCAGCGCCAGGATCGGGTTCTGCGATAGGTCATGGAACGGCGCCAGGAAGATACCGCTGCGCAAATAGGTCATGGACGGAGTGCTCCGGTTACGATGAGGGGTATGCTACTGCCGGGTAGCCTATACTGACAATCGGTAGGTTTCGCCGTCACGCACGATTTTTCCGGCCGTGGCGCCCGCGAAATGGGTGCCGATGACCAGGCAAGGCGAGTCGGCCAGGCGCTCGAACATGATCCGGCGGGTGCGGATGCCCTGCTCCGGGTCGCTGTCGGCCAGCGTCGACCATTCCGGATGCGCGATCTGGCAGGGATGGTGCATGAAGTCACCGGTGATGAGCGCCGTTTCGCCCTTGGACTCGATCATCACGCTGACATGACCGGGCGTATGGCCGACCGTCGGGATCAGGCTGATCTCGGGGCTGATGCGGTGATCGCTGTCCACCAGCAGCGCGCGCCCGGCCTCCACGATCGGCACCACCGAGTCGCCCATCACGTATTTCATGTCTTCCCGCGTGGTGGCGGTCAGCCAGTGTTCATACTCGGTTCGGCCCATCAGATACTTCGCGTTGGCGAAGGTCGGCACCCATTTCCCGTCCACCAGCTTCGTGTTCCAGCCGACATGATCGACGTGGAGATGCGTGCACAGGACGGTGTCGATCGAGTCCGGCGGAAACCCGGCCGCGGTCAGGTCGTCCAGGAACGGGCCCGTGCGGTTGTTCCAATGCGGGATCTTGCGGTGTTCCTTGTCGTTGCCCAGGCAGGTATCGACGATGATCCGCAGGCCATGCGCCTCGACGATGAAGCTGTGGATGCTCATGCGCAGGCGGCCGTTTTCATCGGCGAAGTGCGGTTGCAGCCAGGCGATCGGCTTCACCGCCTCGGGCGTTGCCTGCGGCAGCAGAAAGCGGCTGCCGCCGGTTGCTTCCATTTCCACCACCTTGGTGACGGTTACGTCGCCGATGCGCCATTTCATGGTCGGGGTCCTTCCGTTTCATCGCAGACTACGGACGCGGCGCCCGGTTGGCGAGAGCGCGGGGGGCTTGTGTCGGGAGCGGGTGAGTTGTCCGCCGTTTGAAGCGAATGAGTTGTCCGGTCTGTTCGTGGTCTGTTCAGGAGACCACGCATGCGTCGGCCCGGTGTCTTGTGGGAGGCGTATGTGACGCGCTTCCTGGATGTATTCGAGCGTTTCA
>CAMCDA010000117.1 GCA_945873195.1 Asaia bogorensis | reverse complement strand
CCAGCGAAAAAACCGGTGAACACCATGCGATAGCCAGCCCGGATCTCCGATTTATGCCTCAGACTACCGGCCCGGCGACGCTGCCGGGATTTTGTTCGGGAATCCTGGCGGACATAAGCGGTTGACGGCGGGCGGAGCGGCAGGTATTCCCCCGGCCCTCTGACGGATGGCGGCGTAGCTCAGCGGTAGAGCAGGGGAATCATAATCCCTTGGTCGGCGGTTCAAATCCGTCCGCCGCTACCATCCCTCAGACCCTTCTCAGGCGGCCACTGCCTGCGTCATGCCCCCATACTCTCCGCTCCCGACGACCGGCCCATCATGCCCGGCGACATCGGCCAGCAGCGACCAGATCCGGTCCGGCAGCATCGGCACGTCGGGATCGTTCAGCAACCGGTCCAGCTCATCCAGCTTCCGCGCGTAATCGGCATCCGTCATCCGGGGGCCCTCCAGGCTCGATACCAGCCACCTTGCCCACCGATCATGGCAAGGTAAGGGCGGTTTCATGTCACGAGATTGCATCGAGCCAGGTTACGAGACGGTAAACGCCTATTCGGATGATACGACCGAGGGCGCCAGGGCCGCCACGCGCGCGGCGGGGTGGCCGGGGTTGCGGAACCGCACCTCCCCCTCGGGCGCCGAATCAGGCTCCCGCGCGCCGAACAATTCCATCCGGGACACGAAGGACACCGCGACCACCGACCGCGCCTCGGGGTCGGTCAGGAAACGCCGAGCCTCGCCTTCAAGTTCAAGACGGTCGCGCAGGCCGCGCCATTCGTCGCGGTCGGTGTCCTCGACGAACATCGACAGGATGCCGGGCCGCTCCCCGGTCAGGCGCGTCGGCGCGACGGCCCCCATGCGACGGCGCATGGCGGCGGCGATGTTGTTCTCCTGCCCCGCCCGCGCGGCCATCACGAAGACGCTGTTCTGGGCCGTGGTGACGGCCAGATGCGCCTCCGGCCCGAATTCCTTGCGCAGGGAGGTCATCAGCCCCAGCTCCTGCGCCTGCGCGCCGGCCAGCAGCAACGGATCTAGGCGCAGGACGATCGCCTCATCATGGTCGTGCCGCACCCGGGATTCGAGCATGGTCCTGATCCGGGCGTGCAGCGTGGCCAACGCGCTGGTGTCGCTGTCCTTGCCGTCCAGGTCGCCCCGCAGGCCGGCGGGCAGCGTCATTTTCAGCAGATAGCGGCCGGGATGCTGGGCCAGCCAGGTCTGAAGGTCGGGGTCGATCCGATCGGCGAGGCGGAACCAGGCGCCGCGATGTACCCCCCTGCCCTCCTCGGCCGATACGACGTCGCAGGCGACCTCGGCCCGCATGCCATCGCGAGACAGCAGCAGGTCGAACGACGCGCCCTCCTCCAGGCCCGCATGGGATACATCGAAGCCGCGTGACTGGTGCAGCAGCGCGGTCCGGACCTGATGGAACAGCGCGATCAGGGTGCCGTGGCCGGTGATTGCCTCGGCCAGGGCCGCTCGCAGGCGCTCCCGTCCGACGGGCGTGAGGCGGCGGGACAGGCGCACGGTGGCTGCGGCGAAGCCCCCGATCATGGATTCGGCCTGGGATGGCGGGCGGCCGGGCTGGCGCAGGCGTTCGATCGTCAGCTCAATGGCATGGCGCTGCCGCAGGGCCTGGGCGGCGCGCCGGCCACCGGTCGAGCGGTCACGGATTTCGGCGATACGGCGCGTCCAGCGGGCGCGCCCAACCAGGACGACGAACGCTTCGAGATCGCGCGGTTCGGCGTTTTCGGACAGCAGCACGGGCATTGATTCGACGCTTGACATGACGACCGCATACAGCCCGCAAAATTCCCGACCGTCAAGCTTGGTTATTCATCGCGGACCTCGCGCTGGTGGCCAAATACTCATGGCCCGCCCTTGCTGGCCTTTCCCCTTTCGCCCCCCCTGGCTACACTCCGGAACCGATCAGACCAGGGGAACGACAAGATGGATTTCCACCTCGCACCGCAGCAGCGCGACATGATCCAATCCGTGCGCGATCTCGCGCAGCGGGAGTTCAAGCCGATCGCGCAACGCTGGATGGACGGCACCTTCCCGTGGGAGAACATGAAGAAGCTCGCCGCGCTGGGCGTGCTGGGCATGTCGGTGCCCGAGGAATATGGCGGCCTCGGCCTGCCGATCCTCGATACCGCGTTGATTCTGGAGGAAATCGCCAAGGTCGACTACGTGACCGCGATGGCCGTTTTGGGTGAAGCCGGGGTGCAGACCCGGGTGATCGCGCGCTACGCCCCGCCGTCGATCCGCGACCGCATCCTGCCCCGCGTCGTGTCGGGCGACTGCATCCTGGCCGTCTGCATGACGGAACCGCATGCCGGCACCGATGTCGCCAACTACCGCACCAACGCCCGGATCGTCGGCGACCGCGTCATCCTCAAGGGCACGAAGACGCTGATTTCCCGCGCCAAGGAAGCCGGGATGTTCGTGATCTTCACCCGCATCGACGGCAAGCCGGGCCGGGAAGGCATCGGCTGCGTCCTGCTGGAAGCCGGCACCCCGGGCTTCGAGGTCACCGGCACCTATCACACGATGGGCGGGGAAAACCTGCACGAGATCCAGTTCAACGACTGCGAACTGCCGATCGAGAACCTGGTGATCCGCGACGACGGCTTCCGCAAGCTGCTGTCGGCCTTCAACACGCAGCGCTGCCTCAACCCCTCGATCTCCCTGGGCCTGGCCGAGGGCGCGTTCGACGAGGCCGTGAACTATGTCCGCGAGCGCACCGTGTTCAACAAGCCGATCGCCGATTTCCAGGGCATCCGCTGGAAGCTCGCGGACATGTACAAGGACATCGAGGCCGGGCGCGGCCTGCTGTATCGCGCCTGCCTCTCGGCCAACCCCTTCCCCGACCCGTTCCTCGCGGCGTCGGCCAAGATTTTCAACAATGAGATGTCGTTGCGGGTCACGTCCGAGGCCGTGCAGGTGCATGGCGGGTTTGGCTTCACCGACGAATATCCGGTCTCCCGCCTGTATCGCGGCGCTCGCTACGGCTCGATCGGCGGCGGCGCGTCGGAGACGTTGCGCGACCTGATCGGCAAGAAGATCGTCGGCGACTTCGACGTGACCGACGGCATCATGGGCCTGGGAACCTTCTGACGTGCTGCTGATCGAGGCGGATGGAAAGGCGCTGTTCGCCGAACACGGCATTCCCGTGCCGGCCGGGGTGATGGCGACCGATGACTCGGCGACGCCGCCCGGGGCTGGCCCCTGGATGGTCAAGGCGCAGGTGCCGGTCGGCGGGCGCGGCAAGGCGGGCGGGATCGCGCGCTGTATTTCCGCCGCCGAGGTCGAGGCCGCGACCGGGCGCATGCTGGGGTCGCGGTTGAAGGGGCACCAGGTCGATGCCTGCCTGATCGAGCAGGCCGCCACCGGGCAGGAACGCTATCTCTCGGTCATGGTCGATGCCGCCGGCTACGGATTCCGGGTGATCTGGTCCGCGGCGGGCGGGGTGGAAATCGAGCAGTCCGGGACCGCGCAAGGACGGCTGTGTCCGCCCCATCCCGGCGCGGTGGCCGAGGCCCTGGCCGAGATGATCGCCGACGAACCCGATTCCTGGCGCGCTTCCGTCGCTGATATCGGGCATCGGCTGGCGGAGATGGTGCTGGAACGGGAACTCGCGCTGGCCGAGATCAATCCGCTGTTCGTGTCGGCGTCCGGCTGCGTGGCAGGCGACGCCAAGGTGGTAGTCGACCTCAACGCGATCGACCGCCAGCCCCGCCTCGCCTCCATCATCCGCGCTCGGCCTGCCATCTACGCCGACGCGAACCGGAAGCTGGAGGAAGGGTTCGATTACGTCGAGCTCGATCCGAAGGGAGAAATCGGGCTGGTCACGACGGGCGCGGGCCTGTCGATGATGCTGATCGATGAGCTGACGGCGCGGGGCGCCAAGCCGTTGAATTTCTGTGATATCCGCACCGGACAGATGCGCGGTAGCCCGGCGCGCCTGATGCGGGTCCTGGAATGGATCACGGCAAGAAGCTCGCTGAAGGCCGTGTTGGTCAATATCTTCGCCGGCATCACCGATCTGGGCGAATTCGCCGGCCTGCTGGCCACCGCGATCGAGGGCACCCCCGGCCTGCAGGTCCCCGTCGTCGCCCGCCTGGTCGGCCGTGGCGCGCCCGAGGCACGTGCCATCCTCGCTGAACGGCAGCCCGCGATGCTGGTGACCGAGGACCTGGAGGAAGCCCTGGCCCGGATCGAGGCCATCGTCCGGGGGACCGCCACATGACCCGCCTGCTTCCGGGCGGTGACTCGATTCTTCCCCCTCTCCCCCGTGGGGGAGAGGGCCGGGGTGAGGGAGCAACCACCCCCCGCCGGGAGACCCACCCATGATCCACACCCTCTCCCGCGAAACCCCCGTCATCGTCCAGGGCATCACCGGCCGCATGGGCCGCACCCATGCCGGGTTGATGCGGGCCTACGGAACCAACATCGTCGGCGGAACCTCCACCCGCACCGACATCAAGGAAGCCGCCGGCGTGCCGGTGTTCGCGGATTGCGCGGATGCGGTGGTCGCGACCGGCGCCGTCGCCTCGGTCATCATGGCCCCGCCACTGGAAACCGAGGCCGCGGTGCGGGAGGCCCTGGCCGCCGGCATCAAGCTCGTCGTGACGGTGGCGGAAGGCGTGCCGCTGCATGACGCGATCGCCATCGGACGGGCGGTGCAAAGGGCCGGCGCGTTTTGGGTCGGCGCCTCCACACCAGGCTTGGCGATCCCGGGCGAGACGAAGCTCGGGTTCCTGCCGGATGTGTGCCTGCGGCCGGGTCCGCTGGCGATCATGACCAAGAGCGGCACGCTATCGTATGAGGTCGGCTACCGCCTGGCCCGCGAAGGCGTCGGGCAAAGCATCTGGGTCGGCGTGGGCGGAGATCCGGTCAAGGGCCTGCGCTTCGCCGACCTGCTGCCGATGTTCTTCGAGGACAAGCGCACCGAAAGCATCGTCCTGGTGGGCGAGGTCGGCGGCACCGAGGAAGAGGAATGCGCCGAGGCCTATGCCCGCCTGGGCCGCCGCAAGCCCCTGCACGCGCTGATCGCGGGGCGGGAGGCGAAGGAGGGTGTCTCCATGGGCCACGCCGGGGCGCTTGTGCATGGGGAAAGCGGGACCCTGGCGTCGAAGACGCGCGCGCTGGAGGCGGCCGGGGCGCGGGTCCATGCGTCGCTGGAGGATCTGATCCGCGCGTGCGCGGGGAATGTCCGGGCCTTGCGGCGGTAACGGTCGCCCCGCACTTCCCCCTCTCCACTTGCGGGAGGGGGCCGGGGGGAGGGGTAACCACCCCCCGGTCAGTGCCGCGAGGACCCCCCACCCCAACCCTCCCCCTCAAGGGCGGAGGGAGAACGAAAATCCTACCCCAACCCCTTCACGAACGCCGCGCGTTGCCGGCAGGCGGACATCAGGAACGCCATGTCCGTGCCGGTGGAGACATACCGCGCGCCCATCTTCACGAACTTCGCCATCAGGTCATCCCGCGCGGCCAGGCCACCCACGCCCACGTGCTTGCCGTGCTTCCTGGCGGCGGCGATGACCTTCTCGAACGCCTCGGCCAGACGCGGGTGATCATACTCGCCCGTGATCCCCATCTCCCCACACAGGTCGTTGCTGCCGATCAGCAGCAGGTCGACGCCATTGGTCCCGGCGATCTCGTCGATATTCTCGACCGCCGCCAGCGTCTCCACCATCACACACAGAGTTGTCGCGTCGTTCATCGCCGCGTTCGTCTCGGCGATTGGGAAGCTGCGATACTGGTACTGCGACAGCGCCCCGCCGGCGGACCGGTGCCCGATCGGGGGGAACTTCACCAGATCCACCATCGCCTTCGCCTCGGCGGCGGAGCGCACATGCGGCGTGATCACCCCCATCGCCCCGCCATCCAGCACGCGGCAGATATACTCGGGCGTGTTCGCCGGCACGCGCACCAGCGGCGTGATGCCGATCTGCTGGGCCGAGATGCAGATCTGGCACACCGTGTCGATCGACAGCGTGTTGTGCTCCATATCCACATAGATCGTGTCGAACCCGGCGGTCTGGGCGATCTGCGCGATTTCGATCGAGCGTGACAGCCGCACCGTCATTGAGGCCACGACCTCATCGCGGGCGAGCTTTTCCTTCATGTGGTTGCGCAGGATCGCGCGCAGTTCGGACATGGTCGTTTCCCTTTATACGATCAGGATCTTGGCCGGCTCCGGCCAGACCGGGGCATTCTTCAGGCCGGCCGGAAGTTGAAGCGGGACGCCAGCCATTGCCGCAGCGCCATCAGGGCGGGCGGCGGGGCGACCACGGCATTGGCGGTCACGGTGGCCTCGACCCCGCCGATCGCGCGGGCGCCGACGGCCATGGCCAGGACCTGCACATTCAGGGCGCCGGCGGCCTCGGTCGCGGCCTGGCGCCACAGCGCCACCCGCGCGGCCGGAGTCAATTGCGGCAACACCAGCGCGAATTCCAGGCCGGACGCGGTGGCGGCGGCCTGGTAGGCGGCCATCAGCGGCGTGGCGGCGGAGACGATCTCGGTCAGCACTGGCACGGAAGGGAACGCTTCATCCCGCGTGGGCAGCCCGCTATCGGCGCGCCCACCGGTTGTCAGCACGGGCTCTCCCCCCACCTGGATCAGCGCGCGCACCTGGTCGGGCACATTGTGACCGAGCACAAAGACCGCGTCGGTGGCGCCACGGCTGAACGCGGCCAGCGGGCTATCGGCGCGCGGAGGGGCCACCAGTTCCGGCCGAGCGCCGAGGATTTCGAGGGCCAGGACGCCGGCGAGGCTGGTCGACGCCAGCCCTGGAATGGCGATTCGCACCGGCTTCTTGCCGCGCAGGGCGCCGGCCCGCACCACCAGGACACCGGGTGTGACGCAGGTCATCAGCGAGGTCCAGCGGCCTGGATCATACTTCGCGCGCGGATCGCCGATCAGCCACGCCATCGCGGCATCGCCCGGAGTCAGCATCACCGTCCGCCCATCGGGATCTCCGCGGGTTGCGAACTGGTTGGCGCCGGTCACGCCATCCGGTCCACCGACCGAGGCGCGGGTCAGGGCGGTATCGGGCGGCAGGGCCTGGGCGAGCGCGGGTTGCACCACCCGGCTCCAGCGATCCAGCAACCCGCCATCGGGGCCCGCGACCAGCACGGTGGCAGCATCGATCGCCGAAAGCGGCGTCGCCACAGGCGAGGCCATCCCAGCCCGCGCGGTGACGGGCAGGCTGGCCAGCAGCGCGAGAACGGCGCGACGGCTGGGAAACGGCAGGGCGTCGGTCATTCGCAGGCCTCCTCCCACGCGGGACCGGTTCCCTTACCGGCCGCACCGATGAGTCCTAGCGCGCCGATCCCGGGATGGCCAGCCCACCGGACCGACCCTGCCCTCCCCGGGGCGGCCAGGGGAATGCCAGGGGGATACCAGGAGGATGAACAGGTTGCGGCGCTGGCGGGCCGGGTCTTTAATCAGGATGGAAACGCCCAACCGAAGAGTGACGCCATGTCAGACGTTCAGGAAAAGCCGACAACTTCAACCGCAACCACCGAAGTCGACGCGATCGTCGTCGGCGCGGGCCTGGGCGGTCTCTATGCGCTCTATCGCCTGCGCGGCCTGGGCATGCGCGCCGTGGCGTTCGAGGCCGGCAGCGGCGTCGGCGGCACCTGGTTCTGGAACCGCTATCCCGGCGCGCGCTGCGATGTGGAGAGCCTGGAATACTCCTATGCCTTCGACAACAACCTCCAGCAGGAATGGCACTGGCCCGATCGCTACGGCACGCAGGGCGAAATCCTGCGCTACATCAACCATGTGGCCGACCGGTTCGATTTGCGCCGCGATATCCGGTTCAACACGCGGGTGAAGACCGCGCTGTTCGATCCGGCGACCAACAAATGGACCGCGCGCACCGACAAGGGCGACGTGGTAACGGCGCCATTCTGCATCATGGCGACCGGCAACCTCTCGACGCCGCGGGTGCCGGACTTCAAGGGCATCCATGACTTCAAGGGCAAGTGGTACCACTCGGGCCTGTGGCCGCATGAGGGTGTGGACTTCACCGGCCTGCGCGTCGGCGTGATCGGCACCGGGTCGTCCGGCGTGCAGATGATCCCGCTGATCGCCCAGCAGGCGAAGCACCTGCATGTGTTCCAGCGTACCGCGAACTACAGCCTGCCGGCCGAGAACCGGCCGATGGATGCGGCGACGGAGACCAAACACAAGACCGAATACACCGCCCGTCGCGCCGCCGCGTTCGAAACACCGTTCGGGATCGCGGGTTTCCCGCCCCCCACCAAGTCCGCGCTGGAGGTGTCGGAGGCCGAACGCAACGCGGCCTATGAGGCGAAGTGGAAGGAAGGCGGCAGCATCAGCTTCCTTTATGCCTACAACGACCTGCTGCTGAACAAGGAGTCGAACGATACGGCCTCCGAGTTCGTGCGAAACAAGATCCGCTCGATCGTGAAGGACCAGAAGACGGCCGAGTTGCTGGCGCCGAAGGATCATCCGATCGGCACGAAACGTCTCTGCCTGGATACGAACTACTACCAGACCTACAACCGGCCCAACGTGACGCTGGTCGATGTGCGGTCGGCGCCGATCCAGGAGATCACCGAAAAGGGCGTGCGGACGGCGGACGCGGAATATGAACTCGACGCGATCGTGTTCGCGACGGGGTTCGATGCCATGACGGGGGCGTTGCGGGAGATCGATATCCGCGTCGGCAACGGCCCGACGCTCGCCGACAAGTGGCATGGCGGGCCGGTGACCTATCTGGGGATCATGGTGTCCGGCTTCCCCAACATGTTCATCATCACCGGACCTGGCAGCCCCTCGGTGAAGACACAGATGATCGTCGCGATCGAGCAGCACATGGACTGGATTTCCGGGTGCCTCGCGCAGATGCGGGTGAACGGGAAGAAGCGGGTGGAGCCGACGCCGGAGGCCGAACAGGGCTGGGTGCAACACGTCAACGACGTGGCGGACAGCACCTTGTACCCGTTGGCGAATTCCTGGTACGTGGGCGCCAACATCCCCGGCAAGCCGCGCGTGTTCATGCCCTATGTCGGCGGGTTCTCGGGCTACAAGAAGCGCTGCGACGCGATCGCGGCGAACGGCTACGAAGGCTTCGTGATGGAGGGCTGATCCGGGCGGGCGGCGGGTCTCCCGCCGCCCTTGACGAACCCACCTGTCGTCCTTGCATACTGACCGGTAGAAAACGTCAGGAAACGCCGCCATGCGCCTCATGTGGTTCCATCTGATGCCTTACACCGAGCTGCCGGATGATTTCCGCCAGAAGCACCGCTCGGTCTGGGTCGATATCCATTCGTCGCTGTTCGACCCCAAGCGCGCCCACCTGATGTACAACGACTTCATGGACGAACTCGAATACGCGGCCGAGGTCGGGTTCGACGCCGTCTGCGTGAATGAGCATCATTCCAACGGCTACGGCCTGATGCCGTCACCCAACCTGATCGCCTCATCCCTCGCTCGCCGCACGACCAACACGGCGATCTGCGTGATGGGCAATTCTTTGGCCCTGTACAACCCGCCGACGCGGGTGGCCGAGGAGTTTGCGATGATCGACTGCATCTCGGGCGGGCGGCTGATCGCTGGCTTCCCCGTCGGCACGCCGATGGATGACTGCTACGCCTATGGCACCAACCCGAGCCAGCTCCGCGATCGTTACTATGAGGCCCATGACCTCGTGATGCGCGCCTGGACCGACAAGGACACGTTCGCCTTCAACGGCCGCTTCAACCAGCAGCGCTATGTGAACATCTGGCCGCGCCCGGTGCAGACGCCGCACCCGCCCGTCTGGATCCCCGGCGGCGGCTCGGTTGAGACGTGGCAGTGGTGCGCCAAAATGGACTACGTCTACGCCTATCTGTCCTATTTCGGCTACAAGGACGGCAAGGAAACGATGGACGGGTTCTGGCGCGAAATGGCGCGCATCGGCAAGGACCGCAACCCGAACCGCGCCGCCTTCCTGCAATTCGTCGGCGTCGCCGAAACCCGTGAAAAGGCGCTCGAACTCTACCGCGAACCGGCCGAGTATTTCTACGGCCGCTGCCTGTTCACCGATCCGATGTGGGCCTCCCCGCCCGGCTATGTGACGGAGGCGACACAGCGCGCCGGCCTCACCAGCCAGGTGGGACGCGCGGCGACGCAAAGCGCCCGCACCCAGGCCCGCGCGACGGAAATGGCCGACATCGTCGACAAGGGTTACATCATCGTCGGCTCCCCCGACGAGGTGGTCGAGCAGCTCACGGAAGTCGCGACCGAACTCAACGTCGCCCACCTGATGCTGCTGTTGCAGTTCGGGAACATGAGCAAGGGGCTCGCGAAGTACAACACCAAGCTGTTCGCGGAAAAGGTGATGCCCAGGCTGAAGCCGCTGTTCGCCGAGTGGGAAGACAAGTGGTGGCCCCAGCCAATGGACACGTCCGGACGCGCGGAGGTTCCCGCCTTCAACCCCTCCCTCGCCGCGGAATAGCCCCATCCCCTTCCGAGGCAAGCGGCTCGGCCTTGCCCTATGGGCCACCGAGCCGGTCCCCGTCGTGGCGGAACACGCGGCGCTGGCGGAGCGGATCGGCTTCGACAGCGTCTGGGTGATCGATTCGCAGTTGCTGTGCCGCGATGTCTTCGTGACACTGACAGCGATCCTGTCACGCACGACGACGTTGCGGGCGGCGACCGGCGTGACCCAGCCGATGACGCGCCATCCCAGCGTCGTCGCCGGCGCGATGGCCAGTCTGGCCGAACTCTCCGGCGGACGCGCGATCCTGGGCGTCGGCACCGGGTTTTCGTCGCTGGGCACGATCGGGATGCCGCAGGCCCGGATCGCGGATGTGGAGGCATTCGTCGGCACGACCCGCGCGCTGCTGGCCGGCCAGGACGCGACCTTCGACGGGGGCGTTCAGGGGCGCCTCGGCTGGGTTAACGAGCCGACCAACGTCCCCATCGTGATCGCCGCCTCCGGCCCCCGCAGCACAGGCCTGGCGGGACGCATCGCGGATGGGGTGATCATCCACCAGGGGGTTGCCTCGGCCGCCATCGATCGCGCGATGGGATGGCTGGACGGCGCCAAGCCCGAGGTGTCGTGCTGGGCGCCCTACAGCCTCGCCCCCACCCGGGCCGAGGCCTACGACCACGTCCGACCCCGGGTCGCTAGCGCCCTCGCCACCGCGCGCCTGGACTGGTTCGAAGGCGCCGACCGGGACGCCGTCGCCCGCCTGAAAGCCGCCTACGACATCGCCGGCCACGCCAGTTCGGCCCCCGACCACGCCGCCTTGGTGCCCGACCGCCTGATACCCGGCTACGCCCTGGCGGGCGATCCGGCCGAGGTCCGGGACAACCTGGCCCGCCTGCTGGATCATCCGGCAGTCGACCGCGTCATCCTGACCCCGCAGGTCACTGGCCCCGTGCAGGACATCCTGCTGGACTTTGAAAAACACGTACTGGCCCGCCTCTGAACAGCCAGAAATCCACGGAGGAGAACCACCATGAAACGCCGTACCTTCCTGCAAGCATCAGGCGCCGCAGCGGCCACGCTCGCCGCGCCCCAGGTCAACGCCCAGACCGCCCGCGCGAAAACCCTCCGCGTCGTGCCGCTGACCGCGCTGTTTTCACTCGATACGGTGTTCAACACCTCCCTCGTGACAACCAACCACGGCTTCGCGGTCTATGACACGCTGTTCGGCCTGAACAACAAGCGCGAAATCAAGCCGCAGATGGCCGAGGGCCATACCGTCTCCGACGACGGCCGCGTCTATACGATCCGCCTGCGCGATGGCCTGAAGTTCCACAACGGCGAACCCGTGCGCGCGCAGGACTGCATCCAGAGCCTCAAGCGCTGGGCCGGTCGCGAAACCTTCGGCCAGACCGTGGCGCAGTTCGTCGATGTCTGGGGCGTCAAGGACGACCGCACGCTCGAAATCAAGCTGACCCGCCCGGTGCCGATCTTCCTGGAGGCGATCGGCCGCGGCAGTGCCTCCGTCCCCTTCATCATGCCCGAGCACATCGCCAAGACCGACCCGTTCAAGCAGATCACGGAAGCCATCGGCTCCGGCCCGTTCAAGTGGCTGCCCGGGGAGTTCTCGGCCGGCAGTTTCGCCGCCTATGCCAAGAACACCGACTATGTACCGCGGTCGGAGCCAGCGGAATGGACCTCGGGCGGCAAGGTCGCGCATTTCGACCGCGTGGAATGGCGCGCGATCCCCGAACCCGCGACCGCCGCCGCCGCCCTGCTGGCCGGGGAGATCGACTGGTATGAACAGGTCCAGCCCGACCTGATCCCGCAGTTGCGGCGGGGCGACGTGACGATCGGCAGCGCCAACCCGACCGGCTTCAATGGCATCCTGCGCTTCAACCACCTGCAGGCCCCGTTCAACAACGTGAAGCTGCGGCGCGCGGTCATGATGGCCGTGAACCAGTCGGACTACATGGCCTCGATCACCGGCAACGACCCGACCGCCTTCAACGACTGCAAGGCGATGTTCCCCTGCGGCACCGCCTATGGCCTGGAAACCGGCAAGGCGCTGATGGCCGGCGATCTCGCCCGCGCCAAGGCGATGGTCAAGGAATCCGGCTACAACAACGAGAAGATCGTGATCCTCAGCCCCGCCGACGTGCCCACGATCGGGCCGATGGGCGATGTCACCTACGACCTGCTCAAGCAGATGGGGCTGAACGTCGAACTCGCCGCGGTCGACTGGGCCACGCTGACGCAACGGCGGGCGAGCAAGGAACCGGTCGAAAAGGGCGGTTGGTCGATCTTCCACACCTGGTCGCCGTCGCTGATCATCAGCACGCCGGTCGAGCATTTCCCGATGCGCGGCCTGGGCGCCAAGGGCTGGGCCGGCTGGTATGAGGACGAGGCGATGGAGACGATGACCCGCGACTGGACGGTGGCCACATCAGCCGCCGACCAGACCCGCATCGCCGCCGAGATCCAGGCCCGCGCCTTCGAGCAGGTGCCCTATGTGCTGTGCGGCCAGTTCCAGATCCGCACCGCCTATCGGAAATACCTCACCGGCCTGATCGAGGGCGGCGCGGCCTATATGTGGAATATCCGCCGGGCCTGACGGCTACAGGCGCCGCGGCGCGCCCAAGGGACTTCCCTGGGGTGCGCTCAGCGGCGTCTGCTGCACCGGGGTGGGTGCGGCAGAGCCCTCGGTCAGCCAGTCCTTCAGGTTGCGGCGGATCTGGAATTCCAGTTCCACGTTCATCTGGTCCATCATCGACCGGACGACCTGATAAAGCTGCGACCGCAAGGACCCGCTGCCGCCGGTTTCACGCCGAACGACCCGCGCCTCCACGAAGCCGCCGCGTTCGCCGGTTTCACGAAAAACGGACAGCGTGACAGCCATGGACGCATTGATCGTGCCATCCCGCCGGATCAGCGACGCATCCACGATCGCCAGCACCGCTTTCCCGGTGCCGCCGAACGGGCGCAGCCGGTCCTGCGCCATGGTCCGCAGCGCGTCCACGGGCTTGACCGGCGCCTCCGCCGTCACGTCCCCGCTGCCCGAGGGGAAGAAGCGCTGCTGGATATCAACCGAAACGACATTCAGCGGGATCGGCGGCAGATAGTCATAGCGCAAGGGTTCGAAAACCGTCCTGTCCTCGGTCGCGCAGGCGGCGAACAGGAACGGCATCAGCAGGGCTGAACGGCGGGTCAGGCACGAAACGCTCATGTCGGGCTCCCGTCGGGGGCGGCGGCGCCATGCACCTCATGCCGCGGAAAGCGAAAGTCGTAATTGCAGAACTCGCATGTCATGACGATGTCGCCTTCGACAACCATGTGATCCAGGTCGTCGGCCGGGAACCCTTCGAGGATCCCGGCAAGCCGAGCGCGAGAGCAACGGCAACCAAAGGAGAGCGAGCGGGCGAGATCGACGGCGACGCCTTCGGTATGGAACAGCCGATACAGCAGGCGCTCGGGCGGCAGGGAGTCGTCCAGCAGCTCCCGGTCGGTCAACGTGGCGGCCAGGGTGGCGGCGGTGCGCCAGCTTTCCTCCTGCGCCTCGTTGTCCAGCAGCGGATCGATCCCGCCGGCGCCGGCGATCTTTTCCAGCACCAGCGCGCCGGCCCGCCAGCCGTGTTCGGTTTTCTCGCAGGCCAGATACACCTGGCAGCGCAACTGTTCGCTGGTATCGAAGTAGTGCAGCGCCATGGCCGCCAGCGACTCGCCCTCGATCGCGACGATGCCCTGGTGGCGGTGTTCGGCGTCGCCCTGGTCGACCGTGAACGCCAGGTAGCCGCGGCCGAGCAGCGCCTCGGCGGTCGGGTCGGGATTGTCGCGCAGCAGGGCTTCGAGCCTTGCCGCGTCGGTGCGGGCGTGGCCGCGCAGCTCACCGGTGTCGGTGCAGTCGGCCAGCAGCATCGTGACCGGGCCATCGCCCTTGGCTTGCAGGCTGAACGATCCCTGGAATTTCAGGGCCGTGGACAGCGCCGCCGCCAGCGCCAAGGCTTGGCCGGCCAGGCGCCTGACCACGGGATGCGTGTCGTGCCGGGTCAGCAGCGAGTCGGCCAGCGGCCCCAGCCGCACGAGCCGCCCACGCACCGGGCGCTGGGGCATGAAAAACGGCAGGACGCCGCGCGAGACCACGATATCGGGAACCGGCGGCCGGCCGCCGTCCAGAAAGGCAGGTGTGTCGGACATGTGGGGAAGATAGGCATATAAGGACGCTTTGGGCTACTCCGCCATCAGCGGATGGGCTGGAATGCGGTTCCGTTCACCAGGAGACGTCGATGGAATGGGAGGCTCCGGCCATCGTTCTGGACGCCCGTCCCCATGGCGAGGGGGACGCGATCGTCACCGTCATGACCGAGGAACACGGCGCCCATCGCGGCCTGGTCCGAGGCGGCGGCGCGCGGGCGAATATCGCAACCTGGCAGACCGGGAATTTCGTCCAGGTGCGCTGGACCGCTCGGCTGTCCGACCAGTTGGGGGCCTTTGCGGGGGAGGTTCTTCACGCAAACGCGGCGTTTGTGATGGATGACTCGATGGCGCTGGCGATGCTGACGGCGGCCTGCGCGGTGGCAGAGGGCGCTCTGCCCGAGCGCACGCCGCATCCGCGTGTGTTCGACGGATTGCTGCGGGTGATCGCCCATATGCCGTTGGGGTTGGCCGCCCTGCCCGACCTGATCCGGTGGGAGACGGTGCTGTTGGCGGAGCTTGGCTATGGGCTGGATCTGGGGTCGTGCGCGGTGACTGGAGAGAAGGAGGGGCTGGCATACGTGTCACCCCGGACCGGGCGGGCGGTGACGGAAGCGGCAGCCGGGGTGTGGACGGCAAGGTTGCTGCGGTTGCCGGGGTTTCTCCTTCCTTCTCCCCCTCCCCTTGAGGGAGGGGGTTGGGGGGAGGGGTGGATGCCCC
>CAMCDA010000116.1 GCA_945873195.1 Asaia bogorensis | reverse complement strand
AGAACGGCAGCGGAGTATTTTCGACCATGGCGGGTGTGGCACCGTCCGATTCGGCAGGAATTGGTTTCGACACCCAAATCTCTGCGTCAAATCAGATGATTACGCTACGCCCGCCAGCGAATCCCTGGCATGCGATGAATAAGATGGGTTAACCGGCGCGAAACCGCCCGCCAAATGCGCGAAGCAAAAACGCAGCCGCCGCTCGGGCAGGACGGGACAGCCCGCAAAATCCCATCCCACGTGACCGTTGGCCGCCTGTATGGCTCGTTCCCACAACAGGGGTGCATTCGGTCGCTCGGAATGATCGACAAAGGTATGCTTCATGCACGTGGCATTGGCGGGAATGCCCTCCCCGGAATGGATCAACACCGGCACATCGGCGCCGCGACAATAGACCAACAGTTCATGCAGTATCTTGTCGTAGAACCGTGCCTGTTCCTCGGGAATGACCACCTGCTTCTGCATCGGGCTATTGGGACAGCCGTAACGATGGTTCTCAATCGGCGAGAACCCGGTGCTCGGGTGCATCTTGACCCCGACAAATCCCTTGTTCTCGATGCTATCCTTGATCAAATCCAAATGTCGCCGTCCTACCGGGCGATCACGTTCGGCCCATGCGCGTGATGGGTTGAACGAAACCATGGGTAGGAACCGCCCGCGCGTCGCGACATTCAGTTGGCTGTAAAAATCCACCAGTTCCTCGGGGTGGCTGTAAGTCTCCTCCCCCTCATGAAAATCAACCATGAGCGGCGTGAAGATATCAACGCGCGGGTAACGATCAATCAACAGCGCCGCATTGCGGGCCCGGTTGCTTGCAAAGCCAAGGGCATGGCGTCCCTTTGCGGCGAAGAAAATTCCACCCTGTTCGTTCGATGCCGCGTTGCAGAATGCTTGAGGGCTCGATTGAACATCGGTCGTGACCCGCGTCAGCCAGTCAAATTCATCCTTGCCTGACATCGTAACGAGGCGGTTCGGAAGGGCCAGGATGGTTGTTGTAACGCCAGTGACAAACGACAGAAGTTCACTTTTTTCGTCGGCGTCAACAACGTGCCGCTCGACAAAGGCATCATTGTCCGCGTCGCGCAGATTCATCAGATGGCAATGGATATCGATGATCAGGCCCGAGGCCGGAGGCGGCTCACACACACCGGGTGACTTCACCAGCGACAAGCCATTGCCGCACCCGGTCAACGCCGCAGCGGCGGTCGCGAACAGTCCACGTCTACCGATCATCTTTGACGAACGCCCCATGGGCTTCCCTCCGGCCTGGGTATCTCGTTATTCACCCGTCCTGGGTCATGATACGAAGGCCGAGCCTATGGCCTGCGCGGCCAATGGGCAACCACCTGCGCTAGCGACGACTACACGACGGCGCTTGGGCGATCTGAATCGATGAGCACCGTATCCATCCAGCCCGTCCCGATGCGCGCAATGGCGGTGCGCTCCCTGACGACCGGAAACGGGCAGGGCCATCGGTGGCGCGTTGCACGCGGTCGCGTATCGGACCAACTGGGTGAATACGGGCATGCGGAGCCCCCCTAAGCGAATCGGTCGGATCACGCCAGCGATCGTGGCCTTGTCACCCTCGGGTCCGCCCAGCCACAATCGGCCGATCGATTCCAGGAGACGCTCCGCATGACCGCCCGCCCGCTGATTGCCCTCGCGCTGACAGGCCTGATTGCCGCTGGATGCGCGCAATCCGTCGCCAATACCGAGAATGCCCTGTCCCAGGCGGGCTTCCAGATGCAGCCGGCGGATACGCCACGGCGCCAGGCCGCGCTGCTATCGTTGCAGCCGCACAAATTCTCGATGCAGATCCGGAATGCCAAGGCGATCTGGGTCTATGCCGACCCGACGATCTGCCATTGCCTGTACCTCGGCGATCAGTTCGCCTACGACAACTACATGGCGGCGAAGCGGCTGAAGCAGCAGATGGACTATGAGCAGATGGTTCGCATGAGCAACGCGAACAACGCGATGCCCTACCCGTTCCAGTGGGAGGATTGGGGGCCGGGCACGCCGTACTACCGCTGAGGCCTCGATAGGCGCGGGCAGCCCGCGCCTATGCCTTCGCCTTGGCTTTCTTCTTCACGGCGGCCTTTGCCTTCGCGGGCGCCTTTGCTTTCGCGGGCGCCATCCGGACCGGCGCCTCGGCGGCCTCAGCCGGTGCCGCTGCCTTCTTCGGGGCCGCCTTGCGCCCCCCCTTGGCGGCAGCGCCCTTCTTCCCGCCCCGCGGCTTCAGCGCCTTGCCCTTCTCGGCCAGCAGCGCCACCGCGTCCTCGATCGTCACGTCCTCCATCGCCACCCCGCGCGGCAGGTTGGCGACGGTCATGCCGTGCTGGACATAGGGGCCAAACCGCCCCTTGCGGACCGAGATCAGTTCCTTGTCCTTGGGATGCGCGCCCACGGTCCGCACGCTCGCCATCTTGCGGGCGATCAAATCGACCGCGCGGTTGATGCCGATCGCCAGGACGTCGTCGTCCTTGTCGAGTGACCCGAAGATCGCGCCCATCTTCACATAGGGACCGAAGCGGCCGATCCCGGCTTCGATCTTCTCCCCGGTTTCCGGATGGATGCCGATCTCCCGCGGCAAAGACAGCAGCCCCATCGCCTGGTCGAGCGTCATCTGCTCCCCATCCATGCCGCGCGGCAGGGAGGTGCGCTTGGGCTTGGGGGCCTTCTTGTCCTCGCTGTTTTCTCCCATCTGCACATACAGGCCGTACGGGCCGCGGCGGACGGTGATCTCATCGCCGGTGTCGGGATGGGCGCCCAGCGCGCGCATGCCTTCCTTGAGCGTGCCGCCGTCCTCCTCGGACGAATCAACGGCCAGCCGGCGCGTATATTGGCACCCAGGGTAGTTGGAGCAGCCGATGAAGCTGCCATACCGCCCGAGCTTCAACCCGAGCCGTCCGGACCCGCAGGCGACGCAGACGCGCGGATCGGTGCCGTCTTCGCGCGCGGGGAAAAAATGCTGCCCCAGGTCCTGGTCCAGGGCGTTGATCACGTCGGTGATCTTCAGGTCCTTGGTCTGCTCGACCGCCTTCGAGAACCCGTCCCAGAACGCCCGCATGACCGAGCGCCATTCAAGCTGCCCGGCGGAGATATCGTCGAGCTTCTCCTCCAAAGCCGCCGTGAACCCGGTATCGACGTAGTGGTCGAAGAAACTGACCAGGAAGGCGGTGACCAGCCGGCCACGGTCCTCGGGTATGAAGCGGCGCTTATCGAGCCGGACATAGTTCCGGTCCTGCAAGACGGACAGGATCGAGGCGTAGGTGGAGGGGCGGCCAATCCCCAGCTCCTCCATCTTCTTGACCAGCGACGCCTCGGAGAAGCGCGGCGGCGGCTGGGTGAAATGCTGGGACGCGTCGACCTTGACCCGCTTGAGCGGATCGCGCTCCGCCATCGGCGGCAGCATCCGGTTGTCATCGTCGTGTTCAGCGCCCGGCGCCTCATCGTCGCGGTCTTCCCGATACAGCTTCAGGAAGCCGTCGAAGGCGATGATGGAGCCGGTGGCGCGCAGCTTCACGCCCTTGTTGTCGACGACCTCGACCGACACCTGGTCCAGTTCGGCGGACTGCATCTGGGAGGCGACGGCGCGCTTCCAGATCAGTTCATACAGGCGGCGCTGTTCGTTGTTCAGGTCGCGAGCGACGCTGTCGGGGGTGCGGCTGACCTCGGTCGGCCGGATCGCCTCATGCGCTTCCTGCGCGTTCTTCGCTCGGCTTTGATACTCGCGCGGCGCGCCGGGGACGTAGTCGCGGCCATAGGATTCGGCGATGTGGTCACGGATGCCAACCACGGCTTCGCGCGCCATCTGCACGCCGTCGGTCCGCATGTAGCTGATCAGGCCGGTCGTTTCACCGCCAATATCGATGCCTTCGTACAGCTGCTGCGCCAGCCGCATGGTCTGCTGCGCGCCGAAGCCCAGCTTGCGTGAAGCCTCCTGCTGCAACGTGGAGGTCGTGAAGGGCGGCGGCGGATTGCGTTTCACCCGGCGGCGTTCGACCGAGCCGACATCGAAGCCACCAGCCTCGACCGCGGCCTTGGCGGCCAGCGCCAGGGTTTCGTTGTTGAGGTCGAACTGATCGAGCCGCTTGCCGTTCAGATGGGTCAGGCGCGCGGTAAAGGGCGCGCCGGCGGGCGTCAGGAAGTCGGCCTCGATCGTCCAGTACTCGCGGGCGCGGAAGACCTCGATCTCGGCCTCGCGCTCACAGATCAGGCGCAGCGCGACCGATTGCACGCGGCCGGCCGACCGGCTGCCCGGCAGCTTGCGCCACAGCACCGGCGACAGGGTGAAGCCCACCAGGTAGTCCAGCGCGCGACGGGCCAGATAGGCCTCGATCAGCGGCTGGTCCAGGTCGCGCGGATGGGCGATCGCATAGCGGATGGCGTTGCGGGTGATCTCGTTGAAGGTGATGCGGTGGACCTTCACGCCCTTCAGGGCATTCTTCTCGGTCAGCATCGCCTTGACGTGCCAGGAAATCGCCTCCCCTTCCCGATCCGGGTCGGTGGCGAGATAGAGCGTCTTGGCGCCCTTCAGCGCCTTGACGATGGCGGTTACCTGCCGGTCACCGCGGCTGTCCGCCTCCCAGTCCATCTCGAAGTCCTGGTCGGGACGAACGCTGCCATCCTTGGGCGGCAGGTCGCGCACATGGCCGAAACTGGCCAGCACGGTGTAACCGCCCCCGAGGTAGCGGTTGATGGTCTTAGCCTTGGCGGGGGACTCAACGACGACAACGTCTGACATGGGATTCCGAGCTGTAGACCGTTCATGCGGCATCCGACAGCAGCGCGACCCGGCTTCCCGGCAGCGTCTGCACCCGGCCCGCGAGTTCCAATTCCAACAATACCGCCAGAACGGCGGACGCAGAGAACTGGCAGCGCCGCACCAGATCGTCAACCTTCGTCGGCTCCGCGGACAACAAAGAGAGCACCGCGTCGCGCGCATCGGCCGGCGGATCGGCGGATTCCATGGCCGGTTCGGGTTCGATCATCGCAGTCCGGAACAGCGGGCTTGCCGTGGCATCAGGCAAATTGTCCAGCACGTCGGCCGCCGTTTCCACCAGCATCGCGCCTTGCCGGATCAGGTCGTTCCCGCCCCGCGCGCGGGGGTCAAGCGGCGATCCGGGCACCGCGAAGACCTCTCGCCCCACGTCCTGGGCGATGCGGGCGGTGATCAGGCTGCCCGAGCGGGGCGCCGCCTCGATCACCACCACGCCCAGCGCGAGGCCGGCGATGATCCGGTTGCGACGGGGGAAATGGCGGGCCTGGGGGATGGTGCCGATGGGGGACTCGGTCACCACCGCCCCACCCGCGGCGATCCGGGCCTGGAGGTCCGCGTTCTCGGCCGGATAGGGCACGTCCAGCCCACCGGCGATGGCCGCGACTGTCCGCCCGGTTTCCAGCGCGCCCTTGTGGGCGGCGGTGTCGATCCCGCGCGCCATGCCCGAGACCACGACGACATGGCGGGCGAGGTCGGCCGATAGCGTCTCCGCCATGCGCTGGCCGTTGGCGGATGCGTTGCGCCCGCCCACCGCCGCGACGGCCCGAGCCGAGAGGGCCGCCATGTCACCGGCCACGATCAGGCAGGGCGGCGCGTCATCCAGCATCGCCAGCAAGGGCGGATAGGCGGGCTGGCCGAGGAACAGGAACGTCCCGCCGAGGCGTCGGGTCTGCTCGATTTCGGTCTGGATATCGCGGGCCGACGGAATGGCGGGGGTCGTGGCACGTCCCGCCGACCGGGCCAGCCTCGGCAAGGCGGCCAGCGCGGCGCCGGCCGATCCGTAGCGCGCCATCAGGCGGCGGTAGGTGACCGGCCCCACGCTTTCCGTGCGCACCAGGCGCAGGCGGTCGATCAGGTCGTCGGAGTCTCGCATCCAGGCGGCGTCCCATGGTGCCGCCGGCGGAATCGCGGACGGGCCAGCGTCAGGCCGGTTCCGCCGGGGTGTCCTTCTGGCCGATCCGAGGCTCGGTTCCCGACAGAAGACGGCGGATATTGGCGTGGTGGCGGGCATAGACCAGCACGGCAATGGTGAAGGAAAGATAAACAACCCCGATATCCGCGAGGAAAAAAGCGATCACCGGCGCCGCCGCGAAGGACGTCAGGGCCGCCAGGGAGGAAATCCGCCCGACCTTAGCCATCACCAGCCACACAGCGCCGGCTGCCAGCCCCACCGGCCAGGCGACGCCAAACAGAACGCCATAGCCCGTGGCGACACCCTTGCCGCCCTTGAACTTCAGCCAGACAGGGAACAGATGGCCCAGCACGGCGCCCAGGCCCGCCCAAAGCCCCGCCTCCGGCCCCGCGACAAACCCGGCGACAAGCACCGCGGCCGTGCCCTTCAGTCCATCCAGCAGCAACGTCGCCGCCGCCAGCCCCTTGCGGCCGGTGCGCAGGACGTTGGTCGCGCCGATATTCCCCGACCCGACGTTCCGGATATCCCCCAGGCCAGCCGAAGCCGTCAGCAGCAACCCGAACGGGATGGAGCCGAGAAGGTAACCAAGGAGAATGAAGGCAATCGGGGGCATGGCGCGGTCCAGGACTCGGGGCGGGACACCATAAGACGCGTGGGGCTTGCCGCAAATGGCGAACTAGGGCCGCTCACCCCGCACCAATCCCCCGCGCCCGGACCTGCAACACCCGGCGCGCGGCGGCCGCGTCGTTGGCCAGCTGCATCAGCGTGGGGAACTGTCCGGGATGGCGCAGCAACGACCCCAGCACCCGCAACAGCCCGATCGCGCCGGCACTGTCCAGCGCCACCAACGCGGCCGGAGGCAGCGTCCGTTGCGCCGGGTCGCAGATCACGCGCAGCACCGCGAAGGGCAACCCGTGCGCCCGCGCCACCCGCGCCACAGCGCCGCTTTCAAGATCCACCGCGACGGCGCCGGTTTCCAGCCACAAGGCGCGCTTGGCCTCGGCCGTCACCACGATCGCGTCATGACCCGCCACGCAGGTTCCATCCACGCCTCCCAGGGCCAAGGCCAGGGCTGGATCAACGTCGAACGTCTCCGCTCCCACCCGCACCCGCGCCGGCGCGACGACGGCGCCAGCGCGCAATTCCGGGGCCAAGCCACCGGCCAGTCCAAAGCTGATCAGGCCGAGCGCGCCGGCACGGACCTGGGCCTCGGCCGCGGCGGTCGCGCCGGCTTGCGTGCCGCCGCCCACGCCCACCGGCCAGCCGGACAGGCGCGCGATCCGCGCCTCCGCCTCCAGGCCTACGATGAGGGACGCAGGGATCAGTTGTAGCGCCAGTACCGGCCGCCGGTGCCGCCACCGGGCTGGTTGGGATCGATCACAACCCCACCGCTCGAATCCGACGTGCCGCTGCGCGTCGGCCCATCCGCCGGCCGTGGAGCAATCTGTTCGTCCGGCCCGGTGATCCCCAGCGCGCTCGGGTCCATCGTGCAAGCGGCCAATCCGGCCAGCACGACCACCAGCCCGCATGCCCGGATCACACCCATCAGCCGCCCACCTTGTCGTCGGAGTTCACGCCCAACTGCTTCAGCTTGCGGTGCAGCGCCGACCGCTCCATCCCCACGAACTGCGCGGTGCGGGAGATATTGCCGTTAAACCGCAGCAACTGCGCCTGGAGGTACTGGGTCTCGAACAGATCCCGCGCCTCCCGCAGCGGCAGTGACATGATGTCGGCAGTCGGATCGAGATTGAGCAAGGCCGGCGCGCGGGACCCGATCTCGGGCGGCAGCATGTCGGCGCGGATCGGCTCCCCGGAGCCGCCCGGCGCCATGATCAGCAGCCAATCGACCATGTTCCGCAACTGCCGGACATTGCCCGGCCAGTCATAGCTCTGCATCGCCGCCAGGGCATCGGCCGAGAACTCCCGCGCCGCCATCCCCGCGCCTTCGGCGGACCGGGCGATGAAGCTCTCGGCCAAAGCCGGCACATCTTCCCGATGGTCCTTCAACGCCGGCACCTTCAACGGCACCACGGCGAGCCGGTAATACAGATCCTCCCGGAACCGCCCCGCCCCAATTTCGGCATGCAGGTCCTTGTTGGAGGTCGAGAGCACGCGCACATCGACCTTGACCCGGGCCGATCCGCCCAGCCGCTCGAACGTCTGGTCCTGCAGGGCGCGGACGATCTTGCCCTGGGTTTCCAGCGGCATGTCGGAAATCTCGTCGAGCAGCAGCGTCCCGCCATGCGCCCGTTCCAGCACGCCGGCGCGCCTTGGATGAGCAACCGGATCGGCGCCGGCTTCCAGGCCGAACAACTCCTCCTCGAACCGCGCCGGATGCAACGTCGCGCAGTTCATCACCACGAACGGCCCGTCCGCTCGGCGGGACCGGGCGTGAATCATCCGGGCGACGACTTCCTTGCCCGACCCGGCCGGCCCGGTGATCATCACCCGCGATCCTGTCGGCGCCGCGCGCTCGATCTGCGCGCGAAGCTGGGTCACACCACCCGAGTTGCCCAGAAGCGTGGTTTCGGGACCGGCGCGCAGGCGGAGTTCGGCGTTTTCCCGCGACAGCGCCGCGGCTTCCAGCGCGCGCCGGACGATCAGCAGCAGGCGATCGGACTGGAACGGCTTTTCGATGAAGTCGTAGGCGCCCTTCTGGATCGCCCCCACGGCCAGTTCGATCGTGCCATGGCCCGAGATCATGATGACCGGAACATGCGGCTCCTCGGAATGGAACGCCTGCAAAATACCGAGCCCGTCCATGCGGGAGCCTTGCAGCCACACATCCAGCACGACCAGGGACGGCCGGCGGGCGTGGAAGGCGGCGATCGCGGAATCGGCATCGCCCGCGGCACGCGTTTCATAGCCCTCATCCGCCAGGATGCCTTCGATCAGCATCCGGATATCGGGCTCGTCGTCGACGATCAGAATTTCATGCGCCATGCATCACCCGGGGCTGCACCGCTTGTGCCTCAACCATCGGGCGGTTGGGAAGGGTCAGGCTGGCCACGGCCCCCGGACTGTCTGGCCGGTCGTCGAGGACAAGGCGTCCGCCGTGATCTTCCATGATCTTCTTCACGATCGCGAGGCCCAGCCCCGTCCCCTTGGGTTTATGCGTGACATAGGGTTCCGTCAGGCGTCCGCGATCCTCGGCTGGCAGGCCGATACCATCATCCGTCACGGCGACGCGGACCCAATCCGCCGATTCGGTGACCGCCAGACCGATATGGCCGGCGCCCTCGCGCATCGAAACCGCATCGGCGGCGTTCTGCAACAGGTTGGTCAGCGCCTGGCGCACCATCCGCCGGTCGCAGGGCACCACCGGACCGCGGGCGGGAATGTCCGTCACCCATTCGATGCCGGGGCGGGCGGTCTTCTGCAGGATCAACGCCTCCCGCGCGATCTGGCCGACATCCTCGGGCTTGATCACCGGCTGCGGCATGCGGGCGAAGGCCGAGAACTCATCGACCATGCGCCCGATATCGCCCACATGGCGGATGATCGTGTCGGCGCAAAGCGAGAACGTCTCAGGGTCGGACTGGATCTCCTTGGCGAACCGCCGCTTGAGCCGTTCGGCCGAAAGCTGGATGGGCGTCAGCGGATTCTTGATCTCGTGCGCGATGCGGCGGGCGACATCGGCCCAGGCGGCCTTGCGCTGGGCGGACTGCAATTCCGTGATGTCATCGAAGGTCACGACGAAGCCATCCGTGCGCCCGGATGTCAGTTCGGCACCAATGCGGACCAGCAGCGTGCGGCGGTTCGCGGGCGGGCCGATCTGCACCTCGGCGGTGCGGGCGCGTTCGGGCGTGGCCTCCACCTGTTGCAGCAGATCGGCGAATTCCGGCACCACCTGCGCCAGCGGCCGGCCGATCGTGGCCAGCAGGTCGAGGCCCAGAAACTCGGCCGCCGCGCGGTTCGGCAATTCGATCCGGCCGCGGGAATCGAGACCTATCACGCCCGCCGACACGCCCAGCAGCACGGTTTCGGTGAACCGACGGCGCTCGTCGATCTGGCTGTAGGCGTCCATCAGCTCGGTGCGCTGAGCGGCCAACTGCCCGGTCATGCGGTTGAAGGCGCGCGACAGGCCGGCGAGTTCATCGCCGGTGGACGCCTCGGCCACGCGCACCGACAGATCCCCGGTTCGGACCCGTTCCGCCGCCTGGATCAGGCCGCCGATCGGGCGGGCGATCTGGTTGGCCATCATCAGCCCGATCAGCACGGCCGCCAGCAGGACCAGCAGCGCCACGATGGCGAAGATCCAGGCGAAGGCGATCTGTAGCCACGATCGGTTATTGTCCATGCGTTGGTACGTGCTGACCGCCAGCTCGGTCCGCTGCATGTATTCGAGAATCTGCGGATCGACCGGGCGGCCGACCATCAGGGTCAAGGGCGGGGTCGAATCGAGCCGCACCACGGCCCGCACCCGCGTGCCGTCATCTGTGTTCAGCAGCGCCACGTCGCCGGCCAGCGCCTGGCGCATCGCGGCCGCGGTCGGCGGCTCCACCCCAAAGCCGGCAAACACACCGGCGGCGGCGACGATCTGGCCGCTCGCGGGTTCGTAGATCACCGCCTCGGTCAGCCCGCGCAGGGTGGTCTGCGCGTCCAGCACCTGGATGAACCCCGCGGGTTCGGCCGAGAAGAACTGACCGGCGCGAGACAGGTCGTTGGCCATTTCCAGGGCGACGGCGCGGATGTTGTTGCGATGCTCCTCCAGATACCCCTGGGCGACGAGCAACGACTCGGACAACGACGCGCGGACCGGATCGCTGAACCAGGCCTGGATGCCGAAGTGGAAGAATGTGACGGCGAAGGCGGCGACCAGGATCGTAGGGGCGACGGCGACGCCGCTGAACAGCATCACGAGGCGCACATGCAGGCGTGACCCGGCCGATCCCCGCCGGCGCTCCATCGCCACCCGCGTCAGCCGCCCGGCAAGCACGGCGCCCAGCACCAGCAGCACCGACAGATTGAGCAGGACCAGCGTGACGCCGACGCCGGGATTGAGCATCCCAAGCGGGGAGCCCCGCGCCAGCATGATGAAGGTCGCCAACCCCATCATCAGCGCGATCGCAGTCAATACAACCGTCATCGCTCGGCCCAGCATGATCTGGCCGATGCGGCCGAGGATGTAGCGGCCGGTGCGGGGCGCGGGCTCCTGGTCGACGGCGACGTCGGGCGCGGTTTCCCCAGTCATGCGGGGGCCGGGTGGATGAGGAGGGCGAAGCGGTGCGGATCTGGGGAGTTGAGCAGATGGGGAATGCGGGTGATTGGCGCCGCCCCTCTCTCCGTCATGGCCGGGCTTGACCCGGCCACCCACGCTCCAACCGTGCCACAACGCCTTTCCGCGCGTTGCGCCAACGCTATCGAGCGGGTGGCCGGGTCAGGCCCGGCCATGACGGAGTGGGGGGCGCCAACCCCATCCATCACATCAGGCCTCGGACCACTGGGATTTCCAGGTCGCGTATCTTCTTCCGCAGCGTGTTCCGGTTCAGCCCCAGCATCGCCGCGGCCTTGATCTGATTCCCGCGGGTCACGCCCAGCGTCAGGCGGATCAGCGGGCGTTCAACCTCGGCCAGCACCTTGTCGTAAAGGTCCGTCACGCCCGCGCCATCGTTATGGGTCGTGAAGAACTCCTTGATGTGCCGCTCCACCGCGCGCGACATCGTCTCCGGCCCGGCGGCCGACTGCGCGGACGGCGTGGCCTGTGCCTCGACCGGAGGCGACGCATCGACCAGTTCCATCGCGACCACGTCGGCGGTGATCGTCTCCTCGGGGCACAGCGCGGCCAGGCGCCGCATCAGGTTTTCCAGCTCACGCACGTTGCCGGGCCAGGAGTGCTGGCGCAGCCGCTCGATCGCGCCCTGGTCCAGCGTCTTGTTCGGCAGCCCGTCTTCCCGCGCGCGATCGAGGAAATGACGCGCCAACAAAGCGATATCCTCGGCCCGTTCGCGCAGCGGCGGCAGGCGGATCGGCACGACGTTCAGGCGGTAGAACAGATCCTCCCGGAACAGGCCCTGGCGGATCGCGTTGCGCAGGTCGCGATGGGTGGCGGCAACAATGCGGACATTGGCCTTGATCGGCTGGCGCCCGCCGACCGAGGTGAACTCGCCCTCCTGCAACACCCGCAGCAGGCGGGTCTGCGCCTCGGGCGGCATGTCGCCGATCTCATCGAGGAACAGGGTCCCGCCATTCGCCTGCTCGAACCGGCCCTGGCTGCGGTTGGTGGCGCCGGTGAAGGCGCCGCGTTCATGCCCGAACAGCTCGCTTTCGATCAGTTCACGCGGGATCGCGGCCATGTTGATCGCGACGAACGGGCCAGCCCGCCGCTTGCCATAGTCGTGCAGGGCACGAGCCACCAGCTCCTTGCCGGTGCCCGATTCGCCGTTGATCATCACGGTCAGGTCGGCGGTCGTGAGGCGGGCGATCGTGCGATAGATTTCCTGCATCGCCGGGCTGCGGCCGATCAGCGGCAGGCGCTCCTCGGCATCACGCGGCTCGATCGGCGTGGTCGAGGCCTCCATCGGCTGCGCCAAAGCGCGCCCGACCACCGACAGCAATTCCTGGAGGTCGAAGGGCTTCGGCAGATACTCGAACGCCCCGCGCTGGGCGGCCTTGACCGCGGTCATCAGCGTGGATTGCGCGCTCATGACCACCACCCGCAGATCGGGGCGGATGCGCTTGATGCGCGGGATCAGGTCGAGGCCGTTTTCATCCGGCATCACCACGTCGGTGATGACCAGATCGCCCTCCCCTTCCTCCACCCAGCGCCACAGCGTCGCGGCATTGCCGGTGCTGCGCACCTGATACCCCGAGCGGCCCAGGGCCTGCGTCAGGACGGTGCGGATCGAGCGGTCGTCGTCGGCGACAAGGACGGTGGGCAAGGTCACTGATCGGCGTCCTTCTCGATGACAACGGGCAGATGCATCCGGAATTCGGTGCGGCCGGGGCGGCTGGTGACCTCGATCAGGCCGCCATGGTCGCCGACGATCTTGGCGACCAAAGCCAGGCCGAGGCCGCTGCCGGTCGCCTTGGAGGTGACGAACGGCTCAAACAAATGGGGGCGCATATCATCCGGGATACCCGGCCCGTTGTCGCGCACCGCCACGAACAGCGGCAGGTCGACGCGGGTGCGCGATCCCGGCACCGCGATCCGCACGCCATGCTGAAACCCGGTGGCCAGCGTGATCTCGGGATGCGCGATCCCCGCCTGGGTGACGGCCTCGGCCGCGTTCTTTACCAGATTGAGGATCACCTGGATCAGTTGGTCGCGGTTGCCCCAAACCGGCGGCAACGACGGATCATAGGTTTCGACAAAGCGGATGCCCGACGCGAAGCCGGTATGTGCCAGCCTCCGCACATGCTCCAGCACCCGATGGATGTTCACCGCCGAACGGGAGATCGGCTTCTCGCCGAATGCCTCCATCCGGTCGACAAGATCCCTGATACGGTCGGCCTCATCCCGGATCAGTTCCGCTAGTTCCCGGTCCGCCGGCCCCACGCTGCCTTCCAGCAACTGCGCCGCGCCACGGATACCGGACAGCGGGTTCTTCACCTCATGCGCCAGGATCGCGGCCATGCCGGTCACCGAACGCGCCGCGCCGCGAAACGCCAGTTGCCGGTCGAGCGAGCGCGCGGTGGACGCATCCTGCATGATCAGCAGCACCGCGCCCGGTTCCTCGGGCAGCGCCGTCCCCTGCACGGTGATCCCACGCTTGTACAGCCGCGGGCTTTCCAGCGTCAGGTCGTGGTCGGCGATGGACGCCTCGGTCGCGCGCACCTGGTCGATCAGCAGGAACAGCGGATTGTCGGACGGGACCAGATCCTGCATCCGCAACTGCGACAGGCCGGCCGCGGAGATACCCAGGAATTGTTCGGCCGCCTGGTTCACCAGCCGGAACCGGTTGTCCCGATCCAGGAGGATCACCGGGATCGGCAAGACCGCCAGAATGGCCGCGGTATCGGCGACTGGCGGGATAGCCGGCGGTGACCGGCGTGCGCGGGCCAAAGTGGTACTCATGCCGCCTCCGCGAGGGTCTCCGCGCGGTCCGGCGCCTGCCGGGTCACGTCGCGGGCAATCAATGGGTCGTAGAACGAGTCGATCAGGCTGATCACGGCATCCGCATCCGGCAGGCGGGTAACCGTGGCGCGGAACTCCGCCGATCCGGGCAGGCCGCGCGAGTACCAGGACAGATGCTTCCGCGCGAGGCGGACGCCCGGGCCGGTCCCGAACCGCTCCAACATCGCCTGATAGTGCGACTGGATGATCGCCTTCTGCGCCGCCAGCGTCGGCTCGGGCAGATGGGCGCCGGTGCGGAGGAAGTGCGCGACCTGGGCGAGGAACCACGGCCGGCCATAGCAGCCGCGGCCGATCATCACCCCATCCGCGCCGGAACGCCGCAGCGCGTCGGCGGCGTCCTGCTCGGTTACGATGTCGCCATTGGCGATCAGGGGAATGGTCACCGCGTCGCGCACCCGGGCGATGAAGTCCCAGTCGGCGGTGCCGGTGTAGAATTGCTGGCGGGTGCGGCCATGCACCGTGACCATGCGGATGCCGGCGTCCTGCGCGATGCGGGCCAGCTTGGGCGCGTTCAGGCTGGTGTGGTCCCAGCCCATCCGCATCTTCAGCGTGACCGGCACCTTCACGGCCTTGACCGTGGCATCCAGGATCGCGGCCGCCGTCACCTCATCCCGCATCAGCGCCGATCCGGCCGATTGGCCGACCGCGACCTTTTTCACCGGACAGCCGAAATTGATGTCCACCAGGTCCGCGCCGCGATCGACAGCGATTCGCGCGGCCTCCGCCATCGCGACCGGATCGCAGCCGGCAAGCTGCACGGCCGAGGTGCCGCCGCAGCCGTCAACCTCCGCCATGTCGAGCGTCTTGCGGTTTTCCCGGATCATCGCCCAGGAGGCGATCATCTCCGACACCACCATTCCCGCGCCCAACCCCTTGGCGGTGCGACGAAATGGCAGGTCGGTGACCCCGGACATGGGCGCCAGGATGACGGGCGTCTCGATCCGGACGCCGTCACCGAGGTCGATTGGTCCGAGGGCAGTTTGTGTGATTTGCGAACGACAGTTGCCCATGATTTGGGCAAACTAGCGACACAGCCTCGTTCGTGCAATCCGTGTTACAGCGGGGAGAAGGGCGGGGCTCCGCCCCAAACCCCGCAAAGGGGCGCTGCCCCTTTGATCCCCGCCAAGGGCACAGCCCTTGGAACCAATTCGTTGGGGGGAAGGAGGGGCCAACCCGGACCGGGCAAGGCCTCCGTTGGCCCCTCCTTCCCCCCAACGAACGGATTGCAAAGGCTCGGCCTTTGCCGGGAGGTCCAGGAGGGCAGCGCCCTCCTGGTGGGGGCCCGGGGCAAAGCCCCGTAATCTTTTTGCCAAACCCGCTTGACGAGCCTTTCCAGCCGCCCTAGAAGCCGGCCCTCGCTGATGCGGGTGTAGCTCAGTTGGTTAGAGCGCCGGCCTGTCACGCCGGAGGTCGCGGGTTCGAGCCCCGTCACTCGCGCCAGCCTGTTTCCCTTATATTTTCAACCTATCCTTGCCATTTGGCTCCCGCCCCCTATGGCGGTTCC
>CAMCDA010000115.1 GCA_945873195.1 Asaia bogorensis | reverse complement strand
GCGATGTGCCTCAAAACCAGTCCGATCCCGTCAACCCTTACGCCCAACAGATACGATCCGCATGAGCGATGGAATTGCGCACCGCGATACCGCGTCCGCAGGTCAGGCCATCGATCACGCGATGGAGCGATGAATAGGATGGGCTAGGTACTTTCCGTAACAGGAGGGGCTGGGGTTGTAAACTATAAATGAGTTTGTCTTATTTTTTGTATGCGTGAAACCGTCCGGCAAGGTCGCCCACGCCACCCGCCGATCTGTTAGAAGACCAAAATCTCATGACTTGATGCCCGGTTGTCTCGGGCGGCCCACGCGGGCATCAATCACGCGCGGCAAAAATCCAGGCTGTGGGAATTGCCACGTTCCGGATTCGGATGATCCCGTCTGGTCAGACGGATCGAAGGTCAGTTGGAGGAGCGATTCCGACGGCGGCGCGCGGCATAAAGGCCAGCGGCACCAACCGAGAATAACGCGATGGACGCGGGCTCAGGCGCGGGCAGGAAGCTCTGGCTCACATGTGACAACACAAGCGTGCCGACTCCGGCCAGATCGCTACGAATCGCGATGTCCTTATGAACGGACAGAGACGCGACTGGCGTGAACACCGATGACGACCGGCTGGTATCGGTGAGGTTGATGGTCGGCAGGATCGCGATCGTCGCTTGCCCCTGGGGTGTCACGTTTTCACCCATCGTGACGGCGCGCCCGATCGGCACGAACGGGAAGCCGGGGCAGGTCGTGCAGGAGGCGGACCCAGCCATCGCCATGCTGACCTGATTGACGGTCGTGCCGGGGTTGATCGCGGTGATGCTGAGGTCGATGCCAATATCACGCCGGAACGTGCCCAACGAGGCGCTGATGAGGTTGCCGCCGCCGGCACCCTGGATGCGGATCGTCGCGCCTGGGCCACCAACATCTGCAACAATTTCAAAATTGCCGCTAGCGCACCCAACCGAGATGCTGGCGATGCTGTAAGAGCAGCCAGTGACTTCAATATTCAGGCCATTCGCGGTGAAGGAATTGCCAACCAGCAGGGCCACCGCCGAAGCGGAAGGGGCCATGATCGGGGACATCGCGCTCGCGAGGCCGAGCACAACAGCGATCACGGGCACCGACCATTTCGATCGTGTGTTGTCCGCCTTTACGCCATTCATGGACTCGGTCATTCCGAACGTCATGATACTCCCGCTCCAAAACCAATTCTCTCTTACCGGCCGGCCGGCGCCGTGTAAACTATAATCAGCGTCATAACAATTTTTAGACGATTTATTGCCCTGTTGTGACGCCGCCGCCCTCCATTTTTCCGTTCATCCCGTAGTGATGGACGATCACATCCGCCATCGCGGTGGCGCTGAGGGTCTGCACGCCTTCCCGCAGCAAGGCTTCACGAATCTCAGCCCGGACCGCGGCAAAGGGTGGAGTCGGCTGGGCGCGCCGAGCATCGGATTTCACAACGAACCATCCGCCGGGGCCGCGGACAGGGTAGGTGGAGAATTGGCCAGGCGGCAGCACGAATGCAACCGCTCCGATTTCGGCGTTCAGCCCGTCCCGCGCGAGAAAGCCCAGATCGCCACCGGTGGAAGCGGACACATCCTTGCTGACGGCCTTGGCTATCGTCGCGAAGTCCTCGCCGGCGCGCAGGCGGTTGATGACGGCGGTGGCCTCGGCCTCGGTATGCACATAAATGACGCGGACCCGCACTTCCTCGGGGCCCGGCTTGCCAGCGTAGTCCCGCCGATAGCGCTCCAGCAGTTGCGGTTCGGTGATTTTGGCGCCGATTTCCTTGGTAACCGCCTCATTTGCCAGGATTTCGTCGGATGCCTCGGACATCCGTCGGCGGATGGCCGGGTCCTGATCGAAGCCGAGACGCCGGGCGCGGGCCACCAGTGCCTCCCGCCGGATCAACTGGTCGACCATGGCGGGGAACAGCACCTCGAACGGCAGCGCGGTGATGTTGGAGGGCAGGCCGACGATTCGATCCCGGATTTGGGACAGGGTGATGGCGCGCCCCTCGACTTCCGCGACCACGGTGTCGCGCGCCTTGGAGAACGGGTCCGCGCCTTCGTATTGCGGCTTCACGGTATTGAAGGACGGCTTGGCGGTGTCGGCCGGCGCCACCGGGGACGCGCTGGGACGGGTGGAGCTTTGCGCGGTCGCCGGTTGCGGCGCGGTGGCAAGCACCGCGGCCATGAGCCCGGCTGGGAATAAAAAATGACGCCAAGGCATGTTCAGTGTCTCGCTTGCGAACCGGTGTGATGATGGGAACGCGGACGGGGTGGGACAAGCCCGGTCCTTGCCACATGGTTCCCAATCGCCTCTCGCGGCGGCATGATGGTGGAAAGGGAGAAACAGACGATGAAATTCGGCATCCGTTACTGCAACACCGGCCGCTATGTCGACCCGGCCCGCGCCGTCGAACTGGTCCAGGCGGCCGAGGAAACCGGCTTCGAATCGGCCTGGACAGTCGAACATGTGGTGATCCCCAAGGGTTACCAGTCCGCCTACCCCTATACGACCGATGGCCGCCTGCCCGGTGGCGAGGGCGATTTCATCCTGCCCGACCCGCAGATCTGGATGGCCTATGTCGCCGCCCGCACCACGCGGATCAACCTCGCGACCGGAATCCTGATCCTGCCGCAGCACAATCCGGTGATCTGCGCCAAGCAGGTTGCCACTCTTGATTACATGTCCGGCGGCCGGGTCCTGCTGGGCATCGGCGTCGGCTGGCTGAAGGAGGAGTTCGAGGCTCTGGGCGTCCCCTTCGCCGATCGCGGTGCCCGGACCGAGGAATACATGCACGCCCTCCGCGCGCTGTGGTCGATGGACGCGCCCACCTACGAAGGCAAGTTCGTCAGCTTCAAGAACGCCTATATGCGGCCGAAGCCGGTGAAAGGCACCGTGCCCATCATCATCGGGGGCCACTCCAAGGCCGCGGCGCGACGGGCCGGGCGCATGGCGGACGGGTTCTTCCCGGCGCGCGGCGCGTCGGAGGAACTGCTGGCGCTGGTGCGGGACTCGGCGATCGAGGCCGGGCGTGACCCGAAGGACGTGGAGATCACCGCCAGCATGCCGGAAGACCTGGCGGATCTGCCGGCCCTGGCGGCCCGAGGCGTCAGCCGCGTTCTGGTGCCGGTGACCGGGGTTGCCGGGCTGAAGAAGGTGATCCGGGGCGCCGACGATGTGCGGGCCTGGAAGGACGTGCTGGACCGCTACGCGTCCTTGTAATCGCGGAAGGCGGCGGGGGCGGTTGCTCCCGCCAAAACCCGGCGCAGCCCGAGGCTGAGGACGGCCAGATGGGTGATCGGGGCGAGCGGGATGTGCCAGCTTGTGCCGACGATCCAGGTCATCAGCGCGAGCGGCCATATCGCGACCAGGATCACCTTCTCCCACGGCAGGAATCCGGTCTCGCGTGCCTCCCGGAACAGCCAGGCCATGGCGACCAGCAGCAGCAATTGGTCGTAGACCAGGGACAGCGGCACGGCGAGCAGCGTGGCCACCAGCAAAATGGCGGAGCGGGCAGGCTGCTGGTCGCTTCGGCGCCATACCAGTCCGACCACGCCGGCCATGACGATCGCCGCCACCGCTTGCAGCGCCCAGGCGGCCGAGGGCGGGATGCCGATCAACCGCGCCGCGCCGAACAGGGTGATCATGCCGGCCAGGTCGATGCGGCCCGATTCGTAGACCTTGGAGGAGCCGGCGGCGGCGGTGAGATAGGCGGTCCAGGACTCGATCCCGAACAGCAGCACGGACAGGCCAACCAAGGCCGCTACGGTTGCTCCGGCGGCGATGAACGCGCGCCAGCGTTGGCCGGCAGCCAGGGCGAAGGGGGCCAGCAGCCCATAATGCGGCTTGTAGCAGAGCAGGCCGAGCATGGCTCCGGCGGTGGCCGGGCGGCGATCGAGGGTCAGGGTGAAGCCCGCGAACAGCGCCGCGGTCAGGAACGCGTTCTGGCCCACACCGATGTTCCAGAACATCGCCGGAAACGCGAAGACCGGGATCAGCCAGCCCCAGCCCGTCGGCCGCGCGATCCGGTGGATGGCGAACAGGAACAGGCCGAGCGTGGCGAGTTGAAACAGGGTGTAGGAGACGAAATAGGGCAGGGCGGCCAGCGGCGCGCAGACCAGCAGGAACACCGGCGGATAGAAAAAGAAGTGGTAGGACTGCCCGGTGACGGTGGTCTGTTGCTGGATCAGCAGATGCGCCGTCTGGTCGTAGGCCAGCGCCGGCGTCCCCATCAGGGCCAGTTTCCCGGCCGCATAGAAGCTCACGTAATCGGCGCTGTGCGGGTGCTCGATCGTGAAGAACAGCCCGTGCTGCCAGGCGGCGATGAAGGCGAAGAACGAGAGTTCCAGCACCAGCAGCACCGTGGCCCAGGCCATGACCCGGTCGCGGGTGAGCCAGGGGGCAAGGCGCAGCGTGTTCAGGAGAGGCATCGTGCGGCGATCCGGGGCATGGGACGCCTCACGTTAGTAGGTCGGGGGTTTTGAATTGGTTTCAGGTCCGGGGCGTGGATGCGAAACCGCCGCTCTGTTACCCTTGGCGCAAATAGAGGGTCTCCCCATGCAATATACCACGCTTGGCCGCACCGGCCTTAAGGTCAGCGTCGCCGGCCTTGGCTGCGGCGGGTTTTCCCGCCTCGGCCTGGGCACCGGCCACTCCGAGGACCATGCCATCGGCATCATCCGCCAGGCGATGGACCTGGGCGTGAACCTGATCGACACCGCGGCCGTCTATGGGACCGAGGGCGTCGTCGGGCGGGCGATCAAGGGCGTGGCGCGGGACAGTTTCGTGCTGTGTACCAAGGCATCGAAGCCGAAGGATGATGCTCAGTTCAGCGTGGCGAAGATCCTGGCGAGCCTGGATGGATCGCTGCGGGATTTGGATGTCGATTACGTCGATGTGTTCCAACTGCATGCCGTGCCGCCGGGGTCTTACGAGTACGTGCGCCAGGAGATCGCGCCGGCTCTGCTTCGGGAGAAGGAGAAGGGCAAGTTCCGTTTCCTGGGCATCACGGAGACGTCTCCCAACGACCACGAAGCCGAGATGCTGAACCGGGCGTCCCAGGACACGCCGTGGGATACGGCGATGTTCGCGTTCAACCTGATGCACCAGGTGGCGCGGGAGAAGGTGTTCCCGTTCACGCAGGCCAATGGGGTGGGGACGCTGATGATGTTCGCGGTCCGCAGCATCTTTGCGCGCGCGCCCGAACTGGCGGCCGAGGTTCGTGGGTTGGTTGCCGCGGGGAAACTGCCGGGGGATTTCGCGTCCGACGATCCGCTGGGATTCCTGGTGCATCCCGATGGCGCGAGCAGCGTGACGGATGCGGCCTACCGGTATGTCCGGCATGAGCCTGGGGTGGACGTGGTGCTGTTTGGGACCGGGGATGTCGGGCATTTGAAGGCGAACATCGCCTCGATCCTGAAACCGGCGCTTCCGGCGGCGGACCGGGAGAAGGTGGCGGCCCTGTTTGGACACTTGCGAGGGGTGGGGCTTGCGCTGCCGCCGCCGATGCCCGGGCGGCGGTAGAGGGGCAGGTAGGGTGAACTTCTCCCCCTCCCCTTGAGGGCTTGGGCCGCGAAGCGGACCGAGGTTGGGGGGAGGGGTATGTACCCCCCAGTCGGTGGCGCCGGTCCGCCTTTCAGTCGATGGCCCCAAACCCGTGCCGTGGCTTACCCCCCACCCCGGCCCTCCCCCTCAAGGGGGGAGGGGGAAGTGGGGGCTTACCCCAACCCAAGCTGCTTTTGCAGCACCTCGATCCGGTCCGTCCCGTCCCGCTGCCCGGTCACCCAGTTCGACCGCAGCCCGCCGCCCGACGGCGCCGGCTGCCCACGGAACACCTCGTAGACCACCGTCCGATCCTGGATCCGCCACGCCCCATCCCGCCGCGTCAGCCGGTCGACGTAACGGCCGATCACCTCCGTCTCCACGGCCTGGTCCACCGCGATCGGCTTCCCCCGCAGATACGCCAGCCGAGCGTCTCCGGCCGCGGGGCCGATGCGTTGGTGGGTGATGAAATAGGTCTCGACCAACGCGCCATCCGGCCCGTCGAACTCGATCCACATATTCCCCACGATATGCATCGACTGCTCGATTGTCTCATGCCGAGCCTTGCATTGGGCGATGAAGCCCTCGGGGCCGCCCTTGTAGTTGCCGTGGTCGTCATGCGCGTCCGGATGGAACGCCGAGCGCACCAGGTCCCAGTTCTTGCGGTCCACGCCGCGGATGTAGCGGTACAGGCATTCCGTGATCTCGTGCCGGTCCTGAAGGCGCAACGTGTCCATGTTTCCTCCTGATGTTGCAGCGCACACCACGCTGACGCAGAGTGCCGGGGAACATTGAGACATCCCATGGGCCTTCTGACCACCCCGCCGTTGGGCCACCACGCGCGGTCGCCGTTTTTGTTGCTGGTGGCGCTGACGGCCTGCGGAACGCTCGGGATGCATGTGATCATCCCCGCCTTGCCGGCGACGGCGCGGGCGCTGGATATCTCGATCAGCACCGTGCAGTTGACGATCACGCTGTATCTGATCGGCCTGTCGATCGGCCAGCTCGCCTATGGCCCGCTGTCCGACCGCTTCGGCCGTCGCCCGGTGCTGCTGGTGGGCATGAGCGTGTTCACAATCGCCAGCCTGGTCACCGTGATCGCCCCCGACCCCGAGATCATGATCGGCGCCCGTATCCTCCAGGCGCTCGGCGGTTGCAGCGGGCTGGTGTTGGGACGGGCGGCGGTGCGGGACTCGGCGACGCCGGAACGGGCGGCGGGGCAGTTGGCGTTGTTGACGCTGACCATGTCGATGGTGCCGGCCATCGCGCCGGCGATCGGTGGGTTCATCACCGCCTTCGTCCATTGGCGGGCGAGCTATGTCCTGCTGGCCGCGATCGGCGGGCTGACGCTGCTGTGGACGTTCCTGATCCTGCCGGAGACGAACCAGAACCGGACGACCGGACCGGCGATCAGCAGCCTGTGGCGCAGCTACGCCCGCCTCGCGCGGTCCCGCGTGTTCATGGGCTATGCGCTGGGCGGAGCGTTCTCGACGACCTCGTTCTACGGGTTCATGGCCGCCGCGCCCTTTATCTTCGAGGGGCAGTTGGGCCAGCGCACCCAGGATGTCGGCCTCTACTACCTGATCCTCATGCTCGGCGTGGCGCTGGGGAGTTTCCTGGCCAACCGGATGGCGAAGCGCGTGTCGCTGCGGACCGGACTGATGACCTCGAACGCGATTGGGCTTGTGGGGGCGAGCGTGTTCGCCCTGGCCAACGTGATCGACTTCGTGAACGTCCCGATGGTGGTCGGCGCGGTCACGTTCTTCATGATCGGGGCGGGGATGACCAGCCCGTTTGCGCTTGCGGGATCCGTCAGCGCCAATCCGCAGACGATCGGCGCGGCGTCGGGGCTTTACGGGTTCTTCCAGATGGGCTTCGGGATGCTGTGCACCGTGGTGGTGGAGGTCTGGTCGCCGGGCGCGATCTACCCGGTCTCGGCGATCCTGCTGACGTCGTCGGTCGCGGGGATGATCGTGATCAGGTGGGGCGTGCGGCGGACATAGTGCCGGGGTCAGTACATTGTCTTGATGATCCGCACGACATCATCCTTGAACTTCCGCTCGCCGATATCGGCCGCCTGGTCATGCATGGACTGCCAGACGCGGTTCTTGTCCTCGGATTTTTGGCCGGCCCGTACCCAATCGTCCCAGGTCGTCTTTATCGTCCCGGTGTTGCTGAGGTCATCGTCCATCAGCCCGAGGGCGCCGCCATGCAGTTCCGAGAGCGTGCCGATCTTGCTGCGCATTTCATTCCCGCGGGTCTGGTAGGTGCTGTAGCTCTCCAGCGCGACGATGCTCGCGGGCGGGACGAACATCGGCACCTGCCGCCCGTCCGCGGCGGTACGATTGACGAAGCGGTCATTGTCGTCGAACCCGGCATCGCCCAGCCGCAGATAGCGGATATTGCGTCCAGCCGAACTCAGCATCCCGGCGAGCGTCAGGGCGTTGGGGCCGCCGATACTCGATCCGAAGATCATGATGCGGCCCAGCGCCGAACCCTGGGTGACCAGATTGTGGATCATGGACTGGATCGCGAAGTGAACCGTGCGTACCGGGTCCTGCGCACTGCCGCGCGGCCCGCCATAAACCGCGATCACCATGGGCGGGTCCATGAAGACATCGTGGTACAGAGGCGTCACCGCGATCGCCTGCCGCAACGTTTCGCGCATGCTGATTGCTCGGCTTATGTCTTCGGTTCCATGCAGGGATGGCGTGGCGCCGGGGAACATCACGACAAGGTCCCGCCGTTTGACCCGCGTCACGATCCGGCCTGAACCGCCTTGCCCCTCGAGGGCGAGCATGTGCTCATCCATGCGGTCAATCGTCATGATGCCGACGATGTCATCCGGGTCGGGCTGCCCCGATCGCCGGATATCGAAGGCCTTTTTGTAGGCCTTCACCGCCGCGCGTGTCGTGTCGCCATAGGTCCGGCTGTTGATCTCGGCGTTGGCGATGCGGGGCATGGGCGGTTGCAGTTTCAGCAGCGGCGCCAGTGCCCGCACCGAGTTCGCACGTGCCTGGATTGCCAGCAACGCGGCCTGGATCGCGGCGACATGGGCCCCGCTCTGCCCGGCCTCGATATGGTAGGCATCGGCGGTGCCGCATTGATTGAGGCGCGTGACCTGATCGTCCGGTCGGCTGGTGAAATGTCGTGAACGAAGCGGTCGCGCCATTGTTGCCTCCCGGCCATGCCACCGGAAGCGTAACAGGGTGCGCGGGCGCGGGCCAGGGAGACAGGCGCGGTGTTGTAATGAACGATCGGTTCCTGGGTACGGCCTCGTTCCCGTGCCAGAATGGCGCGCATGCGCCGAGGCGGAGGAACCAGGCATGAAAATCGTCGTCGACAGCCTGCTGGAGGGCGCGGAACGGGCCCGCGGCGCCGTCGTCATCATCGATGTCTTCCGCGCCTTCACCACCGCCGCCGTCATGCTGGCGAACGGGGCCGAACGGATCATCATGGTGGGCTCGGTTGAAGAAGCGGTGGGCCTGCGAGCAGCCGGCATCGGCCAGGTCTGCGTGGGAGAGGTGGATGGCCTGGCGCCCGAGGCGTTCGATTTCGGCAACTCCCCCTATGCGGTCAGCGGCGCGAACTTCGCGGGCAAGACGATCATCCAGCGCACCAGCGCCGGTACCCAGGGGATCGTGACCGCGCGCCATGCCGAGGCGATGTTCGCCGGCGCCCTGGTCACCGCGCGGGCGACGGCCGCGGCCCTGCACGCCAGCGGCGCCGCCCTGGTGAGCCTGGTTGCCATGGGCAAGAATGGCGTCGGCCGCACGGATGAGGATGAACTCTGCGCGCTGCATCTGCGAAACCTGCTGGAAGGCCGGCCGGGAGACCGGGCGGCGGTGCGGCGGGTGATCATGGCGGGCGGGGAGGCAACTCGGTTCCAGGATCCGGCCGGGCGGGACTCGCATCCGGGCGACCTGGAGATCGCGCTGGACGTCGATCGCTATGATTTCGCCGTGGCCGTGGCGATCGAGGACGGGCGGCCGGTCGCGCGCATGCGGCGGGCGTAGCCCAGCCCCCTGGTGTCTGGGGTTTCGGCCTGCCGCCTGCCGGTGTAGAGGCTGGCGCGCTCAAACCTTGGATCGCCCGAGAACCGCATGACCGCTCCTTTCTCCGCCGCCTCGCTGGAACCGGAAGCGACCGCGCCGCTCATCCTCGCGCTGCCGAAGGGGCGCATCCTGTCGGAATGCGGCCCGCTGCTGGCCCGCGCCGGGATCGTGCCGTCCCCCGATTATGCCGATGAGGACAGCCGGCGGCTGCGCTTCGAAACCGAGGACCCGTCGCTGGACGTGGTCCGCGTGCGGCCCTTCGATGTCGCGACCTTCGTGGCGTTCGGCGCGGCGCAGATCGGGATTTGCGGCGCCGATGTGCTGATGGAATTCGACTACCCCGAGGTCTACGCGCCCTTGGACCTGGGCATCGGGCGCTGCCGGGTGTCGGTGGCCGAACCGGTGGCGACCGCGGGCTCGGATGACCCGTCGCGCTGGTCGCGGGTGAGGGTGGCGACGAAGTATCCGAACATCGCCCGCCGGCATTACGCGAACCGGGGCATCCATGCCGATGTCGTGCACCTGAACGGCGCGATGGAGCTGGCGCCCGGCCTTGGGCTGTCGCGGCTGATCGTCGATCTGGTGCAGACGGGGTCCACGCTGCGGGCGAACGGGCTGGTGGAGACGGAGACGATCGCGACCGTCACCAGCCGGCTGATCGTGAACCGGTCGGCGCTGAAGACGCAGCCGGAACGGATCGGGGCCTGGATTGCGCGGTTCCGGGCGGCGTTGGAGCAGGGATGATCCGCCTCACCACCACCGCCCCTGATTTTGAACCCCGCTTCCTGACCCTGCTGTCCCAGGCGCGGGAAACCACCGAAACCGTCGATGCCGCCGTGGCCGCCATCATCGCCGCCATCCGCGCCCGCGGGGACGAAGCGCTGCTGGACTACACCGCGCGCTTTGATCGCATGACCCTGACCGCCGATCGTCTCGCCGTCCCGGCAGCCGAGCTCGACGCGGCCGTCGCCACCGTGCCGGCCGACCTGATCGCTGCCGTCGACCTCGCCGCGACGCGGATCGAGGCATTCCATCGCGCCCAGCTTCCCGCCGACCTGCGGATGACCGACGCGGATGGGCTGACGCTCGGGATGCGCTGGCTGCCGCTCGACGCGGTCGGCATCTACGTGCCCGGCGGAAAGGCCGCCTATCCGTCCACCGTGCTGATGAACGCGATCCCGGCCCGGGCCGCCGGGGTAGGGCGCATCGCCATGTGTGTTCCGACGCCGGATGGGGTGCTCAATCCCCTGGTCCTCGCCGCCGCTCGTCGTGCCGGCGTGACCGAGATCTATCGCGTGGGCGGGGCGCAGGCCGTCGCCGCTTTGGCCTATGGCACCGCGACCATCCCACCGGTCGACCGCATCGTCGGGCCGGGCAACGCCTATGTCGCGGAGGCCAAGCGGCAGGTGTTCGGCCATGTGGGCATCGACTCGATCGCCGGCCCGTCGGAGGTCGTGATCCTCGCCGACGCCGCCAATGACCCCCGTCGGGTCGCCGTCGACCTGCTGGCGCAGGCGGAACATGATGAATCCGCGCAATCGATCCTGATCACCGACAGCTCGGCCTTCGCCGATGCCGTCACCGTCGCCGTCTCCGCCGAAATCCCGACCCTGCCGCGCGCCGCCATCGCCGGGGCAAGCTGGGACACCCATGGCGCCGTCATCCTGGTGCGCGACTGGGCCGAAGCCGTCACCCTGGTCAACCGCCTGGCCCCCGAGCATCTGCAACTGATGCTGGCCGACCCCGACCCGGTCTTCGCCGCCGTGCGTCACGCCGGCGCGATCTTCATCGGTGGCTTCTGCCCGGAAGCCGTGGGCGACTACATTGCCGGCCCGAACCATGTGCTGCCCACCGGGCGGACGGCGCGCTTCGCCTCCGGCCTGTCGGTGTTCGATTTCCTCAAGCGGACAACTTGGGTTTCCGCCGACCAGGCGAGCCTCGGCCGGATCGGCCCGGCCGCCGTGGCGCTGGCCGAGGCCGAGGGATTGCAGGCCCATGCCCGCAGCATCGCGTTGCGTCTGGGTCAGACTGGCGGATAACATTGGCGTTCCGGAAAGCGCGTGCTTGACCTGCTACCCCGCGAACCTCATGTTCGTGGGTGTTCCCATTGCATGAAGAGGCCTGATGTCCAAGGAAGATATGATCGAGTTCACCGGCACGGTCACGGAGCTGTTGCCCAACGCCATGTTCCGCGTGAAGTTGGACAATGAACACTCCATACTGGCCCACACCAGCGGCAAGATGCGCAAGAACCGCATCCGCGTGCTCGCGGGCGACCGGGTGAATGTCGAGATGACGCCCTATGATCTGAGCAAGGGCCGCATCACCTTCCGGTTCAAGTAGCCGGCCGACCTTCGTGGTTGCTCCTCCGCTGGTCCTGGCCTCGGCCAGCCCCCGGCGGCTTGATCTGTTGGCGCAGATCGGCGTGACGCCCAGCCGCGTCGCCCCCGCCCATATCGATGAAACCCCTAGGCGTGGCGAGGAGCCCCGCCCCTACGTGCAGCGCATGGCGCGCGAGAAGGCCGACGCCGTCAATGGCGCCGGCGATTTCGTGCTTGCCGCCGATACCGTGGTGGCCGCCGGACGCCGCATCCTGCCCAAGGCGGAAACCGAGGATCAGGCGCGTACCTGCCTGACCCTGCTGTCGGGCCGGCGGCACCGCGTGCTGACCGCGGTCGTGCTGGTTGCCCCCGACGGCCGCCAGACCGAACGCCTGTGCGAAAGCGCGGTGACCTTCTGCCGCCTGACCCCTCGCGACATCGATTCCTACGTCGCGAGCCGGGAGTGGGAAGGGAAGGCCGGCGGCTATGCCATCCAGGGGCTGGGAGCCGGCTTCATCCGCTTCCTCTCCGGCAGCCATTCCAACGTCGTGGGCCTGCCCTTGTTCGAGACCGCGCAACTGCTGCGCGGGGTCGGCTGGTCGGTGCCGTGACAGCCCAAATCCGCGTCGCCTCCAGCCCTGGTGAGGCGCGCGTGGCGGTCGTGGTCGATGAACATCTGACGGACTACGCGATCTGGCGCCCCGGCGCGCCGGACGGCGTGGGCGACGTCCATCGCGGCCGCGTGATCGCGCGCGTGGCGGCCATGGCCGGCGCCTTCGTGGCGATCGGCGGGGCCGAGGGGTTCCTGCCGGATACCGAGGGCGCCAAGGGCCTGAACGCCGGCGCCATGGTCACCGTCCGCGTCACAAGGTCCGCCCAGGGCGGCAAGGGGCCGCGTTTGTCCGGGCGCGGGATCGATGCGACCGAGACCGCCGGCGCCGTGGGCCTGATCGGCCGCGGACCCGACCCGATCACCCGTTTCGCGGCAGTTTGGCCCGACGCGCCGGTGCTGACCGATGACCCCGCGCTGCTGGCGCGCCTGCGGCCTGTCCTGGGCGCGCGGGCATTGCTGGATCGGGCGGTCTTCGGCGATTCGCTGTTGGGCGATATCGAGGCGCTCGGCGAAACCGTGGTCACGCTCGAAAGCGGCGTGCGCCTCGCGATCCATCCGACTCCTGCGCTGATCGCGATTGATGTTGATGCGGGCGCCGCGCTGGCCGACCGGCCGGGCAAAGGCGATCGGCATCTGGAGGTGAACCGCGCCGCGATCCCCGACCTGGCGCGGCAGATCCGGCTGCGGAACCTCTCGGGCGCGATCCTGGTTGATTTCGCGGGCATGGCGGCGAAGCGGCGTCAGACGCTGGGGCCGGCCTTGGCGGAGGCATTGGGCGCTGACCCTCTCCGTCCCCGCCTGCTCGGCTTCACGGGGCTGGGGCTGGCCGAGATCGTGCGTTCCCGCGTGCATCCGCCGCTGCATGAGGTGCTGGCCGGGCCCCATGCCGCCGGGCTGGCGGCCTTGCGGCGGGTGGCGGGGATGGTGGCGGTGGATGCATCCCGGATGCCGGTGCTGCGGGCGTCTCCGGCCGTCGTGGCGGCGTTGGAGGCCGATGCTGGCGCGCTGACCGATCTTGCCCATCGGGCGGGACGTGGTTTGTTATTGCGCGCCGATCCCGGTTTGCCTGGGACACTCTGGACCCTGGACGATTCGCATGGCTGACCGACGTATCAAACCAACCTGTCCGATTTGCGGGCGCACGCCGCGGCCCGAGGTTTTACCTTTCTGTTCAAAGCGTTGCGCTGATGTGGACCTGGGGCGGTGGCTGACCGGGCAGTATGTCGTGGCCGGTCCGCCGGCGGAATTGGACGATGATCCGCCGCCATCGCCAGAAGCCGCTTGATCACCGCCGGGGGGTAGGGTAGGAAGCGCGGCCCTCAAACGGCTGCCACGTGCCCAGGTAGCTCAGTTGGTAGAGCATGCGACTGAAAATCGCAGTGTCGGTGGTTCGATTCCGCCCCTGGGCACCATACATTCTTGCGGTCCTAGCTTTTCAAGGGGTTGGGGATCGTATTCGTCCCACTCGGGTGCTGGAACATCCGGGTGGGACACCTTTCTATCAGAAATGGCGGTTTGAAGGCGAGCCATGGCGTTATCAGCCAAGGTCCGCTGGGTCGCGCCGTGGGTGTATCGCTGAACCTCCTTCAAGGAACGGTGGCCAGTAACCGCCGCGATTTCGTGGATCGTCGCGCCAAGATCGGCCAGCCACGCCGCCGCCGCTTTTCTCAGGCCGTGGGCGGTGCAGTGCGGAAGCCCCGCCTCGGTGCACCAAGCGCGGAAGCGATTCCCAAACGACTCGGCCGTGTAGGGGGTGCCGCGATCGGACACGAGGAACGTCATCTCCCCGCATGGCGACGCGTCTATGATCCGGCGCAGTTCCGGCAGGATGGGCAGGGCCAACGAGACCGGCTTGCGTCTCCGGTTCTTTTGCTGGGTGAAGTGAAGACGGCCATCCGAGCGGATATGCTGCTTGCCGAGCAACACGATATCGGACCGGCGCTGTCCGCTATAGATCAGCAGCGCCAAGGCCAACCGTGCCTTGGTCCCGATCGGGTGGTGCGCCTCGTACTGGGCAATCTCATCCTCGGTCCAACTATGGAAGCCTTCGCCGTTCGCCGGCAGGTATTCCACGGCGGTCGCGGGGTTACGGTTCACCAGTCCGGCCAGCATGGCGTGCTTGAAGACAGCCCGAAGCGCCTTCACGATCCCGTTCGCCGCTTCCGGTTTCTCGGCCCTTGCGTCGCGGATTGTCCGAACGTGGCGAGGCTCCATAAGGCCCGCCGGCTTGTCGCCGTGCAGGTCGCATAGCTTGTCGAGGATCAGCCGGCGGACATGCAGGGTCCGGGGTTCCAGCCGCTTCGCCTCGGCCGAGCGGAAGTAGGCGACACAGAGCGCCCGCAGGCTTCCGGGCAAGATGGTGGTCTTGCTGTTCTGTTTCGGTCCGGCGCGGGTAGCGATTGCGTCCCGATATTCCTGGTCAAACTCCGGCGTTCCGGGTTCCTGGAATAGCCGCACCTTGGGCTGGCCTGGCCGGCGCAGATAGGTCCGCACGTTTCCGTGGCGGTCCCGGTCCTGCACGACATAGCGATACCGGCGGCGAACCTCGATCATAGCGGGCTGTCCCATGGGTTGGCGTCGCCATCACCCGGCAGGGCATCGAAGGCGCGGTCAAGCGCCCTCACGTCCCATACCCGCCGTCCGCCGATTTCTTTCGGCCTGGGCATGGCGCCATCCCGCACCATCGCATCAAAGAGTGTGGTCCCGATCCCGACATACGCCGCCGCTTCCTCGCGGCATATGCCGCGCGGCGGGAGGTTCGGGGGCAGGGTGCGACGGGTCGCCATGTCTATACAGTCACCCCCGCATCCCCGCGCGGTCCCCATCCCTCAATCTCGCGGATTTCGTCGCGTGTAAGTACGCCCGTATCTACGGCAATCTTCCACGCGGCCCAGCGGGTCGGGAAGTCGCCGCGCATAAGGCCCGACAGGTCGATTTCAAGCGCCGCATCATCCAGGAAGACGGAGCGCGCAAACTCGGCCTCGATCTTGCGGCACCATGGCGTCAAACTAAATTCAGCAAACCACAACGCGGCTTGTTGCGAGTTCGTGAACGTGTTGTGCGTGTAGTCCTGGACGATCGGGGG
>CAMCDA010000114.1 GCA_945873195.1 Asaia bogorensis | reverse complement strand
CGGGCACCCCGGCCAGCCGGTTCAAGCGGCCCTTCCCGAATGATGTCGCGGCGCGGGCCGGGAATGGTGGGGCGCTGCCGCCCGACCTGACGCTGATCTCCAACGCCTTCCTCAATGGTCCGGACTACATCCACGCCATCCTGACCGGCTATGCCGACCCGCCGGCTGGCATGAAGATGATGGACGGCATGAACTTCAACCGGTACTTCGCCGGCAACCAGATCGCCATGCCCCAGCCATTGCGGGACGGCCAGGTGACCTATGCCGACGGCACCACCGCCAGCATTGAGCAGATGTCGCGTGACGTCGTCACTTTCATGACCTGGGCCGCCAATCCTGAAATGGTGGAACGCAAGCAAATGGGCGTAAGGGTCATCCTGTTCCTGCTGTTCATGACCTGCGTGACCTATGCCGTGAAGCGCAAGATCTGGGCGGACGTACACTGAGCACTCCGGTGTCGGCCCATTCGGAAACCCCGTCGACGGAGCCGGTGATCGGCATCGTCGGCGGGTCCGGCCTGTACGACATCGACGGGTTGGAAGACACGGTCTGGAAGACGGTCGATACCCCATGGGGGCCGCCGTCCGATCAACTTCTGTTCGGGCGCCTGAATGGCGTCCGTTGCGTGTTCCTGCCCCGCCATGGCCGTGGACACCCGCTATCCCCGACCCATCTGAACTATCGGGCGAATATCGATGCGCTGAAGCGCTCGGGTGTGACCGATGTTATTTCCCTGTCTGCGGTCGGCAGCCTGAAGGCCGAACTCCCGCCCGGGCATTTTGTCATCGTCGACCAGTTCATCGACCGTAGCTTCGCGCGGGAAAAAAGCTTCTTTGGGGAAGGCCTGGTCGCGCATGTGTCGATGGCGCACCCGGTGTGCGCGCGCCTCGGCGATCAACTGCACGAAGCCTGCACCGAACTCGGCCTGCCGGTGACCCGTGGCGGGACCTACATGGTGATGGAAGGCCCGCAATTCTCGACCAAGGCCGAGAGCGAGCTGTACCGATCGTGGGAATGCAGCGTGATTGGCATGACCAACATGCCGGAAGCCAAGCTCGCCCGAGAGGCGGAGCTTTGCTACGCGACCGTCGCCATGGTCACGGATTATGATTGCTGGCACCCCGACCACGATCACGTCACGGTGGATGCGGTGATCAAGGTGCTGCTGGAGAATGCCGGCAAGGCCCGATCCCTGGTGCGCCAGGTGGTGCCGAAGGTCGGACAGACGCGGGCGCTGTGCCATGCCGGCTGTGACCGCGCGCTGGACAACGCGCTGATCACCGCACCCGACAAGCGGGACGCCGCGTTGATCGGCAAGCTGGATGCTGTCGCGGGACGGGTGCTCTAACCGCCTGGTTTCGCGGCTTGTCCAAGACACGTGACATCGTTCCCCCGGCATCGGTATAACGCCTTGTTCCGTGCGCAGCCGTGCGCGGCCGTATCATATCGGGGCATTTGCGCCATGCTTGACCTGTTTGGGATCGTGACCAGCGGCTTGGTCATGCTGTTCGTGATGTTCCGCGCGATGCAGTTGGATGCGAAGCAGCCGTGGTTTCAGCGCCTGGCGCGCAAACCCGTCGCCGAACCCGTTGGCCGGACGGCCAAGGCGGCCCCCCCGAGCTGCACGTGGCGCGGCGGCAAGTAAGCCCTAGCATCCGGCCCGAGCCACCCAGGGGATAGATCGCCGTGCTGCGCAGCCTGTTCATGAGCATGGTCTATTTTGGCTTCCTCGGCCTGGGTGTTGGCGCGCCGTTCATCATCGCCCTGGGGTATGTATGGGTCGATGCCTTCCGACCGCAGGATGTCGCCTACGTCATCCTCGATCGGTTCCCCGTCGCCATGATCATGGGTGGCGCGGCAATCGGCAGCTACGTATTGTTGGATCGCCGGTATCCGCCGCGGTGGAACGCGATCTCGGCGATGCAGATCACGATGGCCATATGGATCACCGTGACCATGGTCTGGTCGGTCGCGGGTGCGTTCGGCTGGACCAAGTGGGACTGGGCCTTCAAGACGGTCGTGTTCTCGGCCTTCATCCCGCTGGTGATCCGATCCCGCATCCAGATCGAGGCCTTTGTCCAGGTCTACCTGATGTCCCTTGCGGGCACCTTTATCCCCTACGGCCTCAAGGTTATGATCAGCGGCGGCGGGTATGGCCGGGACCTCGGGTTGGTGGGGGGGAATTCGGGCCTGAGCGAAGGTGGGCTTCTGTCCACAGCCTGTCTCATGGCGATCCCGCTGGCGCTGTTTCTTGCCTCGCATACCCAGCTTGCCCCACGCTGGAAGATCACGCCGTTCGGATACTGGGGCGTGGCGGCCCTCGCATTGGCGACCGCGATCGGAACGCACCAGCGCAGTGCCCTTGTGGGTCTGATCGCCATGGCCGGGGTCCTCATGCTGCGCGGCAAGCACAAGTTCCTGCTGATCCTGGTCGGGGCGGCCGTCGCCGCCATCCTGGTCTATTTCATGGCTGACAGTTGGATCAACCGCATCTCCACGATCGATGACTACAAGACCGAAAGCTCCGCGGCCATCCGCATTCTGGTCTGGAAATGGACCTTGGAGTTCGTGAAATCCTATCCGCTCGGCGGTGGGTTCCATTCCTACATCATCAACCAGATCACGCTGCCCGGTGAAGGCGGCGCCATGCAGTTCGGCCGGGCATTTCACAGCATCTATTTTGAAATGCTGGGGGAACACGGGTGGCCGGGGCTGTTCCTGTTCCTGTCGATCGCCGGCATGGTGTTGCTGCAAACATTCAACATCTCCCGCCGAACGGCAAAGATACCCGAGCTTGAATGGTGCGCGGGGCTCGCGGTCGCCATCCAGTCCGGCATGGCGGCGTTCCTGACCGCCGGCGCGTTCGTCGGTATCGCGTTTCAGCCGATGTTTTGGTATTTCGTCGCCATGACGGTATGCCTGCGATCCTATGTCTGGCGGTGCGAGCATCAGAGTGCGGCCGCCCCTAGCGGCTGGCGCACGACCGCGCAGGTCAATCTCGCGGCAAAGGAAGACGGGACGGCCAGTGGCGGCTGGCGACCGCCGGTCGCGGCGAAAACACCGACCCGCGATCCGAGATTACGCGGGCGGGCGCCGACAGCCTGAATGGGGCGGCTCCGAAGGAGCCGCCCCTTTTGCTGTCAGCCGAGGTTCGTCTTGAAGAAGTCCAGCGTACGCTGCTGCGCCAGTTCATAGTCCGGCTTGCTGAAGCTGCCACGCTCATCACAGCCAAAGCCATGCTGCGCGCCCATGTAGACGTGGATCTCGGCCTTGGGCTGTGCCGCGCGCACCGCGTCCACGTCCGACATCGGGATCGATGCGTCCTTTTCGCCGAAATGCAGCTGCACCGGGCAATTCGGACGCTCATCCTTCGTGCCGGCCACGCCGCCGCCATACCAGCCGGACGCCGCCGCGAACTTGGTGGAGCGTGTCGCGCCCCAGAAGGCAACGGTGCCGCCGAAGCAGTAGCCAACAATGCCCAGCTTCTTGCCGGACAGATGGTTGGCCGCCGCGTCGATGTCGAGCATGACCTGCGCGTCGGTCAGCTTCATGCGGTAGTCACGGCCCTTGCCGACATCGTCCTGCGTATAGCCCAGCTCGACACCGCGTTCGGCGCGGTCGAACAGCGCCGGGGCGACGACGGCATAGCCCAGCGCCGCGAAGCGATCGGCCATGTCGCGGATGTGGTGGTTCAAGCCGAAGATTTCCTGAACGACGACGATCCCCTTGGTCGCGTTGTCGGGTCCCGCGACATAGGCGGCAAACGTGTGGCCGTCGGCCGCCTTCAACTCAATTGTCTTGCCCATGGCATCCTCCCCAAGATTCAAACGATCGCGGGTCGCCGCAACGGCGCCATATCCCACGGTTGGCGGGGCTTCTCGCATGAAACGCAACTCGCGCCAATCACCGGGCGAGCGCGGTCCCGCCGGTCATCGGGATGATGTTCCAGGTCGGATCGCGCTGGAATTCCCGCGCGGTGACGCCTGGCAGGTTGGCATTCACCCAGCCCAGTGCCTGGCGGGCGTCCGGCCGGTCGGTCACGGTCACGACACTGGCCAGCGCGCCCCGTGCGATGCGCATGGTGTTCACGTCCGTGCTGGCCAGTTCGTTTCCATCCTTGGCCAGCTTGCGCGCGATGTTCTCCTGCTCCACCTCCCGCCAGGTCATGAAGGGCGCGCGCGGGTTGAGCGGGTACAGCACAAGACCGAAGGCGGTGCCGTTGTTGGGGCGGAATCCCTTGTCCGCGGACGTGAAGCGCCCAGCCACGAAATTGCTCATCCAGGCCACGATGTCCCGCGCACCCTCGGTCCCGCGCAGCGCGCTCATGGCCAGGACGTTGGCGAGGAAATCCTGCTGCCAGGGCGCGGTACCGGCGCCGCCCGGATGGTCCTGCGGAGGGTCGCCGATATAGCCATGGGCTTCGCCGATCGTGCGCCAGTGTGTCTCGGCCTGCAGGTATTCGATGCAATGTCGTACCGTATCCTGGTAGAAACGGCGCAGCGGCGCATCATCTGGCGCAACGAACGCAATCTCATCGATCGCGCGAAACGCCCAGGCTCGTCCGCGCACCTGTTCAACGATATTGACCACGATTGCCTTGTGCCCGCCGCGAAAACCGGGCGACTGGCTTAGGATCGAGAAATTGGCCTGCGCTTCCATCTGGTCCAGCCGATAGCGGCTGCCGGTCAGGATATAGGGCACATAGGACAAGGCCGGTTGATGCGCGTTGTCCGGAGTCCAGCCCGACTTCTCCGGGTCGGGTGCCTGCGTCAGAGGCATCGTGTCCCAACGCCCGCCGCGATAATCGATCCATAGCTTGGGATAGCGGTTGGCGTTGACATAGGTCCGGGCGTCGGCGTCATAAAAATGCCAGGGCACGCTACCCGCGGCGTCGGCCTGCGCGAGCGCATGGCGCTCCGCATCCGGATGCTGCGTCATCAGCCAGACCGTGTTCGACTGCGTTGTTGCCCCGATTTCGGGCCGCCCGCCGGTCGTGCCCATATAGCGTGTCAGCCCGGCATTCCCGAGAATCCCATAGCCCGGGCCGGCCATCGCGGCGACCAGGCGCGCCAGCAGATCGGCGGAAACCCCGGTCGTGAGGTCATAGTTCTGCACCGCGGCCGCCCGCGCCAGCGCCGCCGTGTCGCGCACGACATGCACGCTGGGCGGCTCCTTGCTCCAGACCACACGGTGCCAGGTCTGGTACTGGAAATGGCGGATGTCCTGCTCGTTCAGGACAATCTTACCATCGGCGATGATCATCGCGTCATACAGCAGTTCCCCACCCACGGGCCGCATCGCGATATCGTTGTTGAACTGGATGTCGGTCATCACCGACCCGTCGACATGGGCACGAATATCGGCGACGAGGCGCATGGAACCGGTGACCGGGACTTCGATCCGTCCCTCGGTCGCCAGCGGTCCGTGCAGCCAGAACGACACCTGCCCGGTCAGCAGGGCCTTTGACAGCAGGCCGGCCAAGTCGAAATCATGGCGGGCTGGTTCCCCGGTGCCATGGATCGTCAGGCGGACGCGCGCGTCGTAGCGGCCTGCCAACTCCCCCAGATTGACCAGGGCGTCTGTCGGCCGGATCGCGGCGCGGCGCAGCATGACATTGACGGGGGCGGCGGTCTGGATGCTCACCACGCCCATGCGGACGGAGCCATCGGGATGGGTGGTTTTCACGTCAAGCTGGGTTGGCAGCGGGCCTGAGGCGGCATGTGCGACGACCGTTCTGCCCCGGGGCACCCGCCCGCGCGCGAACACCTGGCCGAAGGTCACGATCTGGCGCCGGATGGCCCCCTTGGCCTCCAACCGGACGCCCACGACGTCATCAGGACCGGACGGCTGAGGCACCGGGGGAATCGTCAGCACCGACAAAGCGGGCGGCGGAGGCGGCGCAACCGGCGCCTGGACCACTGGCGCCTGGGCCACCAAGACGGGCGCAACCGCGGCGGCCGCCGCCGGAACGGGAACAGAAATCGCCCCCTCGGCGGGCCGGGAGGTAAAAACGCGCGGTTGCGGGGCGCTGGCCTGAACCACGGGCGCGGGGCTGCCGTGTTGGGCGGCCCTCGCGTGCTCCACGCCGACTCGCACCGGCAGCCCGCAGCTTCCGATGCCGAACGCGATGGATGCCAGCGCCAGCAGTCGAAAGCCGCGGCCCAGGGTGCTCATGTCGCGTATCGCGCGAAGGACGCGGCGAGGATCGAGTAGATCGGCCGCTTGAACGGCACCGCCATGGACGGAAGATCGGACAGGCTGGCCCAGCGCCAGGCATCGAACTCGGGGTGCGGATCAAGATCGAGCCGGACATCCGCATCCACGCCGGTAAAGCGCAGCGCGAACCAGCGCTGCCGTTGTCCACGATAGCGGCCCCGCAGAGCAACCCCGATCAGATGCGCCGGCAGGTCGTAGGTGAGCCAATCCGGGTGCTCTCCGATGATCTCGGCCTTGTCGGTCCCGATCTCCTCGGCCAGTTCCCGCAGGACGGCGCCACGCGGGTCCTCGCCCTCATCGATGCCACCTTGCGGCAACTGCCACCCGCCAGCCGGCCCCTCGGCGTTCGGCAGATCGGCCCGCCGAGCGACGAAGATTTGGCCGGAGGGGTTGAAGAGGACGGCGCCGACATTGGGGCGATAGGGAAGGTCGCTCATTTCGGTGGATCCTTGCTGGCCGGCGGGACGGCGATCGCGCTGACCGGCGCCAGCGCGAGGCCCTTGTTCAGCAGCCCGTTCGCCCAGGCCGCGATCCGGTCCACGGTCACCGGGCGTGGCGCGGTCGCGAGACCCAGCGCTGTCCCGCGATCTCGCGCCAGGCGCGACAGGGCTTCCAGCCGTTGGTCGATATGTTCCTCGGTCGTGATCTCATCGATGACCAGATCGACCGAGCGGCCCCAGGACTGCTGGTTGGGCCCGCCGCCGGCACGGACATCGACGAACAGCAGGCCGCGCTTGCCGATCTCCGCCAGGACCGCCGTCATCTGGTCGTTCATGCCCGAGAACCGGTCCCCGCGCATCGCGCCCAGGGCATTTGTGACCCCGACATAGCCGCCCATGCGGCTGAACGTCCAAAACAGCCGCTCCAGGTTGGCATCCGGCGGCAGGCTGGTCAGCAGTGCCCGCGGGCCCGGGTCGGTCAGGGGAAATTCGGTCGGTTCCATCGGGATGGAGACCAGGAATTCATGGCCGGCCAACCGCACCGCCGACAACACGCGCTCGACATTGGCGGCATAGGGGGACACGGCGAAGGTGACGCCGCCGGGCAGGGTGCGGGCGGCGGCCAGGCTATCGGCCTCGTTCATGCCCATGCCGGCCAGGATCAGGCTGACCCGCGCGCGCCGTGTGTCCGGATCGAAGCCGGCGGCATAGACCTGCATCGGCTTGCGCCCGTCGGGGGCGATACGGGGGATCATGTCCCCCGCGTCGCCCCCGATGGGCGCATTGGGGATGGGCACGAGCAAGGCAGGGTCGGGGTCCACGACTGGGCCTGGCGTGTCCCGGCCCGGCCGTTCCCGCACCGGTACACTGGGTGCGCGGATGGGGGCTGGCCTGATCTCAGCCGGTGGCGGCAGCGTGGCGGGCAGCAGTTCCGCGACCTTGTTGCTGTTTCGCTCCACGGGTCGATCGATGGGACCCAGCACGTGCAGGGTCACGCCGCCCACCGCGATCAGGGCGCCAATCCCCGCCCAGAATCGTCCCAGCCCCTTCCATCCCCCCAAAACGCTCGGCTTTAGCGGGTCAGTGCTCATGGCGCGGTATCATCGGATCGTCGTGGTGCATGGACGGTTGCCCCCGATGGCTCCCCCGGATCGCGCACCGCGATGGCGACACGAAGCGGCGGCGGGGGAACCCCGGGGTCAATGCGGTCAGTTCGCCTTTCCGGCCTTCCCGGTTGCCATGGCCCTCACCAGGTACAGCGCCTGCCGCAACTGGAAATCTGTCTCGGACGGCCTGGCCGGGTCGAACTTCGGGAAGTCCTCGGGCGGCTTGTCCGGGATCTGCGCCACCATGGCGGGCAGGTCGGTGCGCGGGGGAAGCGGCACGGCGAGCTTGCCGGTGCCACCCTGGGCGCTGAGCACCTTGTTCAGGTCGGCTTCCCGTTCAGCCCCGAACCGCACGGGCTCTTCCCGCGACTCGGCGACCTGGACATCCGGCATGACGCCCAACGCCTGGATCGAGCGACCGGACGGCGTGTAGTACCGCGCCGTGGTCAGCCGCATCGCGCCGTTGCCGGGGATCGGAATCACGGTCTGCACAGATCCCTTGCCGAAGGACCGCGTGCCCAGCAGGATCGCCCGCTGGTGGTCCTGCAAGGCGCCGGCGACGATTTCCGACGCCGAGGCCGACCCGTTGTTGATCAGCACGACAATCGGGGCGCCGTTCAGCAGGTCGGTCCCGCGGGCGGACCAGCGCTGGCTGTCCTCCGCATGGCGGGCGCGGGTGGACACGACCTCCCCCTGGCTGATGAAGTTGGACGTCACGGCAACCGCCTGGTCCAGCAGGCCGCCCGGATTGTTCCGCAAATCGAGCACGACACCGGCCAGCTTGCCGCCGGCCTGGCGCGTGAGGGAGCGGATCGCGTTCTTGATCCCGGCATCCGCCTGCTCGGTGAACTGCGACAGGCGGATATAGCCAATATTGTCTGGCTCCAGCCGGTACTTGACGACCTGGATCTGGATCATCTCCCGGATCAGGGCGATTTCTAGCGGCTTGTCGACGTTCTGCCGCTTGATGGTCAGGAGGATGCGGGAATTCGGCGGGCCGCGCATCTTGTCGACGGCTTCCGCAAGCGTCAGGCCCAGCACCGTCTTGCCGTCCAGCGCCGTGATGATATCGCCGGGCTTGACGCCGGCGCGGAAGGCGGGCGTGTCGTCGATTGGGGTGACGACCTTGATCAGGCCCTTTTCCTCGGTCACCTCGATGCCCAGGCCGCCGAAGGACCCCTTGGTCTGGACCTGCATGTCCTTGAACGCCTTGGCATTCATGTAGGAGCTATGCGCGTCCAGCCCGGACAGCATCCCGTTCAGGGCGTTCTCGACAAGCTGGCGGTCATTCACCGGCTCGACATAGTCGGCGCGCACACGCTCGACCACGTCGCCGAAGACCTTGAGCATCTGATAAATATCGACCCGGGCGTTGTCCTGTGCGACCGCCTGGCCCAGCACGCTCACGGTCGGGGCGGCGACGACGCCGAACAGGAACGCGGTGCCAAGGAGCAGGCCGTTGCGAAGACGGGTCTTTTTCCGGTCCATGCGCGGTGTCCCTGTGGAGCCGCCCAGCGGCGGCAATAGTGAAGCGGCCCCGCGCGAGACGGGTAACCAGGGGCGTATTTTCGCGCGTCACGCGCCCCGTCGTCCAGTATTCATTTGATGGGCGCGAAATCCGCCCAACCGAACCGCTGAAGGGCGCCTGACCGTCAGGAACCGCCAGGGCGCAGCCAGGGTGCGGGGTTCACCGGCTGGCCGTCCTGCCGAAGTTCCACATACAAGGCCGGGCGGCGGGTGTTGGCGGCCGGATCCCAGCCGGGCATCACCCCGATCGGCTCCCCCGCCTGCACCGGCTGGCCGGCGCGGGTATCCAGCCGGTCAAAACCGGACAGCACCATGTGATAACCGCCGCCGCAATCGACGATCGTGAGCAGGCCGTAGCTGCGAAACCGGTCGGCGAACACGACGCGGCCCTTGCACGGCGCCACCACGCGCGCGGTCGGCGCGGCCTGATAGGACACGCCGCTCGACGGGCCGGCATCCGTTGTCTCGCCCCAGGCGCGCACCACCCGGCCGGCGACCGGGGCGAGCATCTGTCCCTTGGCGCTGGTCTGTGGCTGGATCGTGCCGGTCCCCGTGGTCGGCGCCAAGGCGGCGGCGCGCTGGCGAGCGGCCTCGGCCTCCGCGGCTTGCTTGCGGCGGTCGGCGCGCAGGGCTTCCTCCCGCGCGCGGGCTTCCTCCGCCTTGCGGCGGGCTTCCAGCGCGGTCAGCACGGCGCGGAGATTGTCGGCGCGCGCGGCCTCGGTCGCGGCACGCTTGGCGGCGGCGTCCGACTCGGCCTCGGCGTCACGGCGCTGGGAGTGCGTGGTGGCGATCTGGCGATCCAGGTCACTGGCCTGCTTGGCCTGCGCGCTCAGCAGCGCCGCGTATTTCGGCGCCTCAGCCTCGATCTCCCGCATCGCCGCCTGCACCTCGGCCTGGTCGCGGCGCAGCGCGGTGGCCTCGGTTTCCAACTGGCGGGACAACGCCTGCAGTACGATCAGGCCGCGCAACCGGTCCTCCGGCGGGGCCGGCACCGCCAGCAGCGTCTCGGCCGGGAACATCGACAGACGCTGGATCAGCGGCAGCAAGGGCTGCATCGCCTCCGCCCGATCGGCCAGGCGCTGTTCCGCGTCCCGCTTGCGGGTACCGAGGCGATCCAGGCGTTCCGCGGCTTCGGCCGTCAGACCCTCGGCCTGGCGCAGGCGAGTCGTGGCGGTGATCCGTTCGGCGGCGAGCCGCTCCTCCTCGGCCGCGGCACGATGCGCGCGGGCGGCGGCGTCCTTGCTGGCGGCGGCCTCGGCGGCGCGGGCATTCTCGGCGTCGCGCAACTCCCGCGCGGTGGCATCCTGCGTAGCGGGACTCGGTTTGGCCGGCTGGGCCAGGACGGCCGCCGGCCACAGGCTCGCCCAAAGAAGGAGGCTAACCCCCCGGATGCGCCGCGTCATGGCGCAGGATGGAGCGGCCCGTCATCGCCGCCGGCTGGGCGATGCCGAGAAGGGACAGCAAGGTGGGCGCAATGTCGGCCAGGCGGCCGTTGCCGATCGCCGCGTTTGATCCCATCAGCACGACCGGCACCGGGTTGGTCGTGTGCGCGGTATGCGGGACATGGGTTTCGGGGTCGCGCATCGTCTCGCAATTGCCGTGGTCGGCGGTGACCAGCAGGGACCCACCGCGCCGCCGGATCGCCGCCGTCAGCCGGCCGAGGCCCGTGTCCACGGTTTCCACCGCCTTGATCGCGGCTTCCAGGTTGCCGGTGTGCCCGACCATGTCCGGATTCGCGTAGTTCAGCACGATCAGGTCGAACCGACCGCTGTCGATCGCCTCCACCGCGCGGTCGGTCAGTTCCGGGGCGGACATTTCCGGTTGCAGGTCGTAGGTGGCGACCTTGGGGGACGGCACCATGATCCGCTCTTCCCCCTCGAATGGGATTTCGCGGCCGCCGTTCAGGAAGTAGGTGACGTGCGGATATTTCTCGGTCTCGGCCATCCGCAACTGGGTGCGGCCGGTGGCGGAGACCACGGCGCCCAGGATGTCCTCCAGTCTGTCGGCGGTGAACAGCGCGGTCATGAACGGCGCCAAGGCATCGGAGTAGCGCGTCATGCCGACCGCGGCGCTGAACTTCACCAGCCGGTCGCGGGGGAAGCCATCGAAGGCGGGATCGAGGAAGGCGGCCAGGATTTCCCGCACGCGGTCGGCACGGAAGTTGAAGCACAGGATCGCGTCGCCATCATTCATCCCCGCGTAGTCGCCGATCACGGCGGGGGGAATGAACTCGTCGAACTTGCCCTGGGCGTAGCCGGCATTGATCGCGGCGATCGGGTCGGGAAAGCGCGGCGCCTGGGCCTCGGCCATCGTGGCGTAGGCCTGCACCACGCGGTCCCAGCGCTTGTCCCGGTCCATCACGAAAAAACGGCCCATCAGCGTGCCGACCGGCACGCCCGGGGGCAGGGCGGCCTGCAACCGGGTCAGGTCGTCGATGGCCGATTGCGGCGGCGTGTCACGGCCGTCGGTGAAGGCGTGCACAACAATTGGCACGCCCGCCGCGTGCAGCAGATGCGCCAGGGCCGCGGCATGGTCCTGGTGCGAATGCACCCCGCCCGGCGATACCAGCCCCATCAGGTGGCACGTCCCGCCGGATTTCTTCAGCGCCGCGATCAGGTCCTGGAACACCGGCGCTTCGCCGATCGAGCCATCCAGGCAGGCATCGCCAATCCGCACCAGCTCCTGCTTTACCACGCGGCCGGCGCCGATATTCATGTGGCCGACCTCGGAATTGCCCATCTGCCCGTCCGGCAGCCCAACATCACGCCCGGAGGTGTCGAGGAAAGCGTGCGGGCAGGTTTCCCAGAGCGAGGTGAAATTCGGGGTGCGCGCCAGGCGGACGGCATTGTCGACGCGGTCCTCCCGCCAGCCGAAGCCATCGAGAATCACAAGCATCACGGGACGCTTTTCACTTGCCGCCATCGCGGACTCCAGGCCATCGTTCGAGCACGTGCCTAGCGCCGGGGCGGGCTGGGAACAACTGGTATTGTGGTTGGGGGTAGGAGCGGGGCGCTGCCCCGGACCCGGCGAGGGGCTTTGCCCCCTCGACCCCCACCAAGGGCGGCGGCCCTTGGAACCGCTCATTTGGGGGGATGATGGGAGGGGCTGAGGCGATGTTTCAACCACTACCTCAGCCCTCCCATCATCCCCCCAACCATTGGTTTCCAAAGGCCGCCGGCCTTTGGTGGGGTCCAGGGGCAAAGCTCCTGGTGGGGTCCGGGGCAAAGCCCCGCTCTTGCCCCCCAACCACACCCCGGATTACAGCCGTCCCGCCGCACAACCGAAGGTCAGTCCCATGCCCGACAGCATTCCCGCCACTGGCGACAGCCTGATCATCGACATGATCCGCAAGTTCTCGCAGGAGCGCCTGGCGCCGCACGCCGCCGCCCGGGAAAAGGCGGGTCGGATCGAGCCCGAGGTGATCCGCGAACTTGGGGACCTTGGTGTGTTCGGGGCCACCACGCCGGCGGAATGGGACGGGTCCGAGATCGACCCCGTCACCTATGCGATGATGCTGGAGGAGATTGCCGCCGGGGACGGTTCGGTCTCCACGATGGTGTCCGTGCATAATTCGCCGACCTGCATCGTCGTGAACAACTACGGCACCAACGCCCAGAAGGACCGCTGGCTGCGCCCCTTGGCGACCGGCGCGCATGTCGGATCGTTCGGGCTGACCGAGCCGCAGGCGGGCTCCGACGCGTCGAACCTCCGGACGCGGGCGGTGCGGAAGGGCGATGTTTATGTCGTCAACGGCGCCAAGCAGTTCATCAGCAACGCGACCCATCCCGGCAGCATCGTCTTCTTCGCCGTGACCGACCCGGAAGCCGGCAAGCGCGGCCTGTCCGCCTTCGTGATCGACAAATCCCACCCCGGCTTCTCCGTCCTCCGGGTCGAGGAAAAGCTCGGCCAGAAAGCCTCCGACACCTGCGCGCTGGCGTTCGAGGACGTGGAAATCCCGCTGGACCAGCGCATTGGCGCGGAAGGGGAGGGCTACAAGATCGCCCTTTCCACCCTGGAAAGCGGCCGCATCGGGATTGCCGCGCAAAGCGTGGGCATGGCGCGGGCGGCGTTGGAATACGCGGTGGACTATGCCCGGGAACGCAAAGCCTTCGGTGGCGCAATCATCGACTTCCAGGCCGTCGGGTTCCGTCTGGCGGAGGCCAAGACCAAGCTCGAGGCCGCCCGCCAGCTGACCCTGTTCGCCGCGAGGCAGAAGGCCGCGGGCGTGAACTCCCTGGAAGCGGCCTGCATGGCCAAGCTGTTCGCGTCGGAAGTGGCGGAGCAGGTCTGCACCGCGGCCATCCAGACGCTCGGCGGCTATGGGTTCCTCGCGGATTACCCGGTGGAGCGGATCTACCGGGATGTCCGCGTGTGCCAGATCTATGAGGGCACGTCGGATGTGCAGAAGCTGATCCTGCAACGGATGCTGTAGGCGAGGCGTGGGGCGAAGTCCGACTGCCGAAGTGCGCGGGCTACCGCTTGGCGGCCGGTTTCTGAAGGTCCCGCGAGGAACCGCCCCCTACTTCCGGGGGGTGGCGTCCGGCGGCGTGTCCGGCAGGTCCATTTCCCAACCCCCGCCAAGCGCCTTGTAGAGCGCCACGAGGTTCTCGGAGACATTGGTCGTGCTGAACTGCAATTGCTGTTGCGTCGCCAGCAGTATTCGCTGGGCGTCCAGCACCGTCAGGAAGTCGGCCACGCCTTGCTCGTACCGGCTCTGCGCCATGCTCAGGGCGCGTTGGCTGTCGGCGACGGCGCGGATCAGTTCGTTGCGGCGCGCCTGCTCGGTCTGATAGGCGGTCAGGGCGTTGTCGACCTCATGCCACGCGGTCAGCACCGTCTTCTGGAACGCCAGCGCGGCTTCCTGCTGCCGAGCCTCCTGGAGCTTGAGATTGGCCTTGAGACGGCCGCCCTCGAAGATGGGGATGGTCAGGCTGGGGCCGACGGCAAAGGTGCTGGCGGCCAGGTTGAACAGGTTGCCGAATTGCAGCGACTGCATGCCCACGCTGCCGGCGAGGCGGAAGGTTGGATAGAACTCGGCTTCGGCCACGCCGATATTGGCCGTCGCGGCATGGAGTTCAGCTTCGACCATTCGCACGTCCGGGCGCCGGCGCACCAGTTCCGAGGGCAGGCCGACCGGCACCATTTTGGGCACCGGCGGTACCGGCTTGCTCGTTTCCAGTTCCGCCCGCAGCGTGTTGGGGCCTTGGCCGAGAAGCAGGCTGAGGGCGTTGATCAGCATGGCCTGGCGCTGTTGGATCAGCGGGACTTCCGCCGCCGTCCGCCGCAACTGGGCGGAGGCGTTGGCGACATCGAGGTCGGTGGTCATGCCGCCGGCCGCGCGCGCCTGGGTCAGGCTGAGGCTTTGCTGCGCGATCCGCAGGTTGTCGCGCGCGATTCGCAGTTGCGACTGCGCGCCGCGGATGAAGATATAGGTTCTTGCGACTTCGGCTATGCTGGTCAGCAGGACGCCGCGCTGCATCTCGGCGCTGGCCTGGGAAAGGGCTTCCGAGGATTCCACGGATCGTTTGACCCGGCCCCAGAAATCCAGTTCCCAGGTCGCATCGAAGCCGCCCTGGAAAATGTCATAGGGATCGAAGCGGCGGGTGGGCGATCCGGTGACCCCCGCGGCGGTGCCGCTGGCGTTGGACGCATTGGGCTGGGTGGCGGTCAGGATGCCGTAGCGGCTGGATTTCTGCCGCAGGTAGCCTCCGCCGGCATTGATGTGGGGCACTTCGGCCGCCTGGGCGATCGCGACCTGGTAGCGCGATTGTTCCAGCCGGATCGCGGCCAGGCGGACATCCAGGTTCTGTGCCGCGACCATGCGCACAAGCGCGGTCAGTTGCGGGTCGCCGAACTGGCTCCACCAGGCGGGATCGATCGGTTCAGCGGCGGGCATGCTGGCAACGGGCGTCAGCTTGGGCCGCGAGTCCGAAAACCATGTGGTGGGAGACGCCCATTCCGGCGCCTTGAAGTCAGGTCCCAGGACCGTGCATCCGCCCAGCAACCCCATGGACATCCCCATGGAGACCAGTACGCCCAGGCTGCGCGTGTGTCGCCCGATCCGGTCGCGGCCCCCGGCAGGCCCGCATGTCGTCGCGTCCGTCATCCCGTCCCCAACGTCCGGCCTGAGGAACCAGGCCACTACCGCACTTGCACCTTTGCCGGTCGGAGTGCAAGCGCGGGCGGGTGCGAACCAAAGTTGTGGGATCAAGCGGCGGCGTTCGATGACGCTTCTGGCTGGTTGAGATTGGCGGGTGCCGACGGCCTGTCGGCCAGCGCCGCCCAATAAGCGTCCCAGTCCCGGTTCAGACGATTGATCCGCAACGCAA
>CAMCDA010000113.1 GCA_945873195.1 Asaia bogorensis | reverse complement strand
TTGCACAACACCCCGGGGCGACTCGCGATCCGTGCGACGCCAGCGAAAAAACCGGTGAACACCATGCGATAGCCAGCCCGGATCTCCGATTTATGCCTCAGACTACCGGCCCGGCGACGCTGCCGGGATTTTGTTCGGGAATCCTGGCCATAAGCTAGGCTTTCGCACCCCCCCTCCCCCATGCTACCGCCCGGGCAATGAGACGGCTGTTCCGAAGCCCGCGCGTGCAGGTCGTCCTGGTCCGGGTGTTCGCCTGGTATCTCGACCTGACATTGCGCACCAAGCGCTGGACCCTGGACGGCGCGGAGCATCTGGCGCCGGCCCGGGAAGGCGCGCCCGCCGTCATCGCCTTCTGGCATGAGGTCCTGCCGCTGATCCCCGCACTCGTGGAGCGATCCCGGCAGGCGGACGACTACCGCGCCATCCCGATCCACTTCCTGGTCAGCCGCCACCGCGACGGGCGGCTGATCAGCGCCATAATGCACCGATTCCGGCTGACCCCCGTCTTCGGCTCCTCGTCCCGGGGCGGGGCGGCGGCGCTGTTCAGCATGGTCAAGCTGCTGCGCACCGGGGTCATCATCGGCATCACCCCCGACGGTCCGCGCGGACCGGCGAGGCAGGCGGCCTCGGGCGTTGCCCAGCTTGCCGCCCTGACGGGGGTGCCGATCATCCCCTGCGGCGGGGCGGTCACCATGGGCCGACGCCTCGGCACCTGGGATCGGATGATCCTGCCCCTGCCCTTCGGCCGGGGCGTGCTGAGCTGCCGCCCGGCGATCACGGTCGATCGTGAGTCCTGGCAGGACGCCGTGCCGCTGATCACCGCCGAACTGAACGCGGCCATGGAACAGGCGGAACGGCTCTGCGCCCGGTGAGCGAACCTTGGGCCGCGCGCGCCTGGGCCGCCACCGCGACCGCGCTGGCCCCGGCCCTGCCCTGGCACCTCCGCGCCCGTGCCCGCAGGGGCAAGGAAATCGCCGCCCGGCTGGGCGAACGGCAGGGGATTGACCCCTCCCCGCGCCCAGCCGGCCGCGTGGTATGGATGCATGCGGCGAGCGTGGGGGAGACGATGTCGATCCTACCCTTGCTGCCGATCCTGTCCCGCCACGCGACCGTGCTACTCACGATGGGAACCGTGACCTCGGCCGAACTGCTGGAACAAAGACTGCCGGCGATGGGGCTGACCGGGCGCGTGCTGCACCGCTTCGCGCCGCTGGATGTGCCGGCCTGGGTGGACCGGTTCCTCGATCACTGGCAGCCCGACGTGGCGGCCTTTGTCGAGAGTGAACTCTGGCCGAACCAGCTGCTGGCCGCGCGGGCCCGCGCGATCCCCCTGATGCTGCTGAATGCGCGCCTGTCGGAGGGAAGTTTCCGCTTCTGGCGACGCGTTCCCGGCTTCGCCCGGCATGTGCTCGGCGCCTTCGCGGCGATTTGGGCCCGAGGCGAGGAAGACGCCGCCCGCTTCCGCGCGCTCGGCGTCACACATGTCACGGTCGAGGGTGACCTGAAATTCGCCGCCCCTCCCCTGCCCTGCGATAAGGACGAATACAATCGTCTGCACGCCGCCCTGGCCGGCCGACCGATCTGGGTCGCCGCCAGCACCCATCCAGGAGAAGAAGCGGCCATCGCCGCCTTGCATCCGGCCTTGGCCGAACGCCATCCCGGGCTGCTGACCATCATCGTGCCGCGCCATCCGGACCGAGGCGCTGCGCTGGCCTCCGAACTCGGCCTGCCGCGAAGGTCGATGGATCCCACCCCACCGGCCGAGGGCGCCTGGATCGCCGATACGTTGGGGGAGATGGGGCTGTGGTATCGCCTCGCCCCCGTCGTCTTCGTCGGCCGCAGCCTGTTTCCCCCCGGCGGCGGGCAGAACCCGCTGGAACCGGCGCGCCTGGGCTGCGCCGTCGCCGTCGGGCCACATACTGGCAACTTCATCGAGCATGGAACCCTGCTGCGCGACTCCGACGCGATGCGGGAGGTCCCGACTCCGGACGCGCTGGCCGCCTTCGTCTCCGAGATGCTGGACCACCCCGACCGGGCACAAGCGATGGGGCAACGGGCGGCTTCCATCGCCGAACGCCACGTCGACCTGCCCGACCGGGCGGCGGCGGCGATCCTGTCGCTGATCATCGGCCGGTCGGGCGGCTGAGATGCCCGTCGCCCCGTCCTTCTGGTTCCGGGACGGCTGGCTGGCCCGCGCGCTGAGCCCTCTCGGCGCCATCACACGGTGCCTGACCGCTGGGCGGATCGCCCGCCCGGGCTGGCGGGCACCGGTCCCGGTGATCTGCTGCGGCAACGTCACCGTGGGCGGCGCCGGCAAGACCACGCTGGTGATCGACCTGCTCCGCCGGCTGACCGAGGCCGGCCAGACGCCGCACGCTTTGCTACGCGGGCATGGCGGGTCATCGCGCGGGGTACGGCGGGTGGCGCCCACCGACTCGGCGGCCGAAGTCGGGGACGAAGCGCTGCTTCTGGCGGCCGAGTCCCCTACCTGGATCGGCGCCGACCGCGGTGCCAGCGCCGCCGCCGCCGTTGCCGCCGGAGCATCCGTGCTGGTGATGGATGACGGGCTGCAAAATCCAACCTTGGACAAGGACCTGTCTCTGCTGGTGATCGACGGCGCGAGCGGCTTCGGCAACGGCCGCCTGCTGCCGGCGGGACCGCTGCGGGAGGGCGTGGCGACCGGCGCCGCCCGCTGCCAGGCCGCCATCCTGATTGGCTCCGATACGACCGGCGCGCTGGGAATGCTGCCCCACGGGTTGCCCGTCCTCCGCGCCCATCTGGTCCAGGACCAGACGATCAAGATCCTGCGCGGACAGCGCGTGCTGGCCTTCGCCGGGATCGGGCGGCCGGGGAAATTCTTCGCCCCGCTGGCCGATTCCGGCGCGGTGGTCATGGAAACGATCCCCTTCCCCGATCACCACGCCTTCACCCGACGCGACCTCGACCGCCTGTCCATCCGCGCCACCGCCCTGGACGCTCGGCTTGTCACCACGCCCAAGGACGCGGTGCGCCTGCCGCCCGACTTCCGCGCCCTGGTCACCGTGATCGGCGTCGGACTGGCATGGGAGGATGCGGCCGCGCTGGACGGCCTCCTCCGTCTGGCGAAGCCCGCCGTTCCCTGACAGACTGATCCCGAAACGGAGGAAACACTCAATGAGCCGACAAATACCCGCCGCCCTGTCCATGGACGGCAAGCGTGCCATCGTCACCGGCGCCGCGAGCGGCATCGGCAAGGCGACCGCCATCGCGCTGGCCGACCTCGGCGCCGAACTGGTGCTGGTTGATCTTTCGGCGATGGACGCCACGCGGGATGAGGTCCAGGCGATGGGCGCCACATGCAGCATCATGCAGGGCGACCTGACGGATGACGCGTTCCTGGCGTCGCTGTTCGCCGGGGCGCGGGTGCATGCGGTCGCCCATTGCGCCGGCATCCTGATGCGGACGCCCTGGGACGAAGACCCCAACTGGAACGAGCGCTTCCACCGCATGATGGACGTGAACGTTCGCGTGCCCTTGCAGATCACCCAGGCCGCGATGAACCACATGGGCGAATTCGGCAGCGGCAACATCGTCCTGGTCGGCTCGGTTGCCGGCAAGACGGGCGGGACGTCGCTGAACACGCCGCCGGATTACTCTGCTTCCAAGGGCGCGGTGCATGCGCTGGTGAAATGGATGTCGCGCAAGGCGATTTCCAAGGGCGTGCTGGTGAACGCCGTGGCCCCGGGGCCGGTGCAGACGCCGATGACTCGCGGCAACAACATGGGTCCCAACCTGCCGCGCGGCCAGATGGGCAAGCCCGAGGAATTGGCTTGGCCGATCGCCTTCCTGTGCACGGAAGGCGCGGGCAACATGTCGGGCGCGATCCTGGACGTGAACGGCGGCGCGTTCGTCGGTTAGGATTTTCGCTTCGGCGGGCGGCCCGTGCCGCCCGTCTGATTGCCTACCCCGGGAACATCGCCCGCAGCCGCGGCGCCACGTCGCGGGCGAACATCTCCAGATGCGGGTTCATCTGGTCGGGCTGCATGCCCGGCGGCACTGCCCAGGTCACCAGGTCCGTCAGCCCGTATTCCCGGATGAAGGCGGCGGCCTGGGCCACGCATTCATCCACCGTTCCGATGATCCAGGTCTGCGGGATGCGCGCATCGTCGGTGATGCCGGCGACGCCGCCATGGCCGCCGGAGTCCGCGCGGAACTGGCTGTAGACCGCCATCCGCCGCCGCTCCCCCTCCCGCACCGCCGGCCAGTCGCGGGCGCGGTCGTTCGTCACCAGGACCGGCTTGATCAGTCCGATGCGGTGGGCGGCGGGATCGCGCCCCTCCGCTTCCAGTGTCGCCCGCCAGGTATCCAGCGACGCCCCCCTCGGCCCCTGTGGCAGAAGGTTGGTCCGGAACCGCGCGGCCCGCCGAGCGCCGGCCTCTGAGAGGGCTGCGACCCAGAGGGGGGGGCCGCCGGGCTGGACGTAGCCGGGGGTGATCTTCACGTCTTCGAACTGGTAGCGCTTGCCGGAGAAGCTGAATTTCTCGCCGGTGAAGGCGCGGGTCAGCACCTCCAGCCCCTCATCCGTCAAAGACAGGCGGCGGGAGACAGGGAAGCCGAAGCCGCGGAATTCATGCGGGGCGTAGCCCATGCCGACGCCGATCTCGACCCGCCCGCCCGAGAGGTTGTCGAGCACCGCCAGGTCCTCGGCCAGCCGGATCGGATGGTTGAACGGCAGCAGGCAGACATCGCAGGAAAACCGCACATGCTTCGTCCGCGCGGCCATGAACGATGCTGGCGGGATCCAGGACGGCAGATAGCCATCGGCCACGAAGTGGTGTTCGGTGAACCAGACAAGGTCCAGGCCCAGGCTGTCGAGCCAGGTCACCTGCTCGATGACGGCGGCATAGAAGTCCGGGTTGGACATGCCGGTTTCCGGCGGATTGCGGAAGTCGTACACGACTCCCAGGCGGAGCGGCTTGCCCATGGTTCGTTTCCCTGGCTGGTCTGTTACCCGGAACCGTGGCATGCCCGAGGCCAACCGGCAACGCGAAGCCGCGACGGTCAGCTGACGCCGAGCGTTGATGGGATGGCATTCCGTGACGCACCCTATCGGTCTGCCATGAGATGTTCCTGATCAAATCCTGGTGCTCTGAAACCACCTCGCCGATCGCCACGCCTACCGTGCCAGCAGCCGGCCGATCAGCGTGTTGCCGCAGGACAGCCTCAATTGCATGTCCTCGGACATGGTTCGGAGGCACTCACGATACAATTCATCGCGCGGGTTTCGTTGCAGCAGGTCGTGGACGGTCAGTCCCAGAAACGCCTGCTTCGCGGGCCCCTCGGCCATTCCCTGCACGAACCACTCGAGGATCCACGACAAGGTGAAATTGGCCCCCTGTGCGCTGTTCGTGTACAGCTTCTCGATCAAGAACCGATCTTCGAACAGGCGTGCCAGTCCCATGCGGGTCGCATTGTAGTAATGCGATGGATAGCCATGCACCGGCTGAAGAAATGGCCAATCGATGAAAACGCGCCCACCCGGCTTCAGGACGCGGGCCATTTCATCCACCAGACGGAATGGATCCTCAACATGCTCCAATACCGAGAGGCAGGCCAATCCATCCAGGACATGGTCCTTGAAGGGAAGCGACCGCCCCGGCGTGATGACGATATCGCTTGTCAGAGACGGGTAGACATCCAGATAGGCACAGTTGTCATGCACAACTGGCCGGAACCCAGCGCCCACATCCAGATAGCGCCCATTCGGATCGGAACGAAGCACATCGAACCACTCAGAAATTCCCGGGTTGGCGGACTCGCTATCATAATCCGACACATCAAGGTGCCTGGTACCGAACGAGACGGGAAAGGCCCCAGCGGCGGCCATGAATTCAAGGTCGTCCGGAGCCAGGATCGGCTGAAATCGCTGAAACTTCATCGCCATCCGTTCCGGATCTCGGCGGGCCAACTGCTTGCGCTTCTCCTGCCGTCCAAAGCGGTCGAAATGCGCGCGCGGATCAAAGCCGGGATCGTTCCGCGCGGCCGCCCGGAGGTCCGCGTTGACCGCGAGGTAGAGCGCCGCGTCGAAATTGCTGTCCGACGCGGTCACGACGGTCTCGTGCCAGTTGGCCACACGGGCGCCTTTCATGCGTCATCCTCCAGGGGTCTGATGCTGCCTGGCATGGTCGCTCATCCATGCCCTGGCGTCGACACGTGACAAATCCGGGGACAGCGACACCGCCGAACCGTCGGAGACATGGGTCCGACGACGGCCCGCGGACCAATCGCATGCCGTGCGCGACCCCGCGCCGACGGGCTTGCCTTTCGGTGGGGTTGCGGCACTCTTGAACAGAACATAAACAACCGGTCAGATTGTAAGCTTATGCGGCCAGACCGAACCATAAATGCACAACGTACGGAGGCACGATTCCCCATGACCGAATCTCCACTCGTGTTGATTCGTCACGACCGCCGTCCGCGTGGCACCGTCGCGACCGTATCCATCAACAACCTGACCAAGCTGAACCGGCTGGGCGCCGAACAGTGCCAGGCCTTCATCGACGCCGTGGCCAGCTTGGCGGACGATCCCGACCTGCGCGTGGTGGTCGTGACCGGAGAAGGCGACCGCGCCTTCATGGGTGGGGCGAACCTGTTCCAGCTCGCCGAACTCAACCCCGCCAAGGCGCGCGCGTTCATCACGTTGGTCCACCGCATGAGCAAGGTGCTGCGCGATCTGCCCGTCCCGGTGATCGCCCGGGTCAACGGCTGGTGCCTGGGCGCGGGGCTGGAGGTGATGGCCGCCTGCGACATGCGCCTCGCCAGCGACAACGCGATGTTCGGCATGCCGGAGGTGAAGGTCGGCCTGCCATCTGTTGTCGAAGCCGCCCTGCTGCCGCAGTTGATCGGCTGGGGGAAGACGAAGCTGTTCCTCTACACGGGCGAGAACATCGACGCGAAGGAGGCTTTGTCCTGGGGCTTGGTCGAGAAGGTTGTGGCCCCGGCCGACCTCGATGCCGCCGTCGAAACCTGGGTCCACTCCATCGTCGAAGCCGGCCCGCGCGCCATCCGGTTGCAGAAGGAACTGATCCGGGAGTGGGAGGCGATGCCGGTCAGCGACGCGATCCAGGCCGGCATCCGATCGATCGCCCGGGCCTACGAAACCGATGAACCCACCCGCCTGATCGGGGAAACCATCGAGCGGCTGAAGTCGCGCAAGCGGTAGCGTGACCGGGGGAGGCAAGACGACCTCCCCCCTCGACGAGACCACCAGGACGGACCATCTGACAGCAGCCAGGAGACCCCCATGTCCCAGACCCTGCTCCGCCCACCGCCCGTCCTCTTCATGCCCAAAAAGCAGTCCGCTCGGCCGTTCACCCGCGCGCTGAAAGTCGTGTCCCAGTACGAGCCCGCCGGCGACCAGCCAACCGCCATCGCGACCCTGACCGCCGGTGTGCTGCAGGAGGAGCGGGATCAGGTGCTGCTGGGCGTCACCGGATCGGGCAAGACCTTCAGCATGGCCAAGGTGATCGAGGCGGTACAGAAGCCGACGCTGATCCTCGCGCCGAACAAGACCCTAGCGGCGCAGCTTTATGGAGAGATGAAAAGCTTCTTCCCCAACAACGCGGTGGAATACTTCGTCAGCTACTACGATTATTTTCAGCCGGAAGCCTACGTCCCCCGCACCGACACCTACATCGAGAAAGACGCGCAGGTAAACGAACAGATCGACCGCATGCGCCACGCCGCCACGCAGGCGCTGCTGGAACGCAATGATGTCATCGTCGTCGCGTCCGTCAGTTGCATCTACGGTATCGGCTCGGTCGAGACCTACGCCAAGATGGTCGCCAAGCTGGAAGTGGGCGGCCGCATCGACCGCGACCGGCTGGCCAAGGCGCTGGTCGATTTGCAATACCGCCGTAACGACACCGCCTTCCAGCGCGGCACGTTTCGCCTGCGCGGCGACGTGGTCGATGTGTTCCCCAGCCACTACGAAGACCGCGCCTGGCGGGTCACCTTGTTCGGGGATGAGATCGAGGCGATCAACGAATTCGATCCCCTCACCGGCGACAAGACCGCGGCGCTGAAGGACATCACCGTCTATGCCAACAGCCACTACGTCACGCCTCGCCCGACGCTGACCCAGGCGATCCACGACATCAAGATCGAGCTGAAGGCCCGCGTCGAGGAACTGACGGCCGAGGGCAAGCTGCTGGAAATCGAGCGCCTGACCCAGCGCACCACGTTCGATATCGAAATGATGGAGACGACGGGGTCCTGCAAGGGCATCGAGAACTACTCCCGCTACCTCACCGGACGGAACCCGGGTGACCCGCCGCCGACGCTGTTCGAGTATCTGCCGGAGAATTCGCTACTGATCGTCGATGAAAGCCATGTCACCGTCCCGCAGTTGGGCGGCATGTACAGGGGCGACTTCAATCGCAAATCCGTGCTGGCGGATTTCGGATTCCGCCTGCCATCCTGTATCGACAACCGTCCGTTGAAGTTCGAGGAATGGGAGCGGTTCCGCCCGCAAAGCGTGTTCGTTTCCGCCACGCCCGGCCCGTGGGAGATGGAGCGGACCGCGGGCGTGTTCGCCGAACAGGTCATCCGGCCCACCGGCCTGGTCGACCCGATCACCGAAATCCGCCCCGTGGAGCATCAGGTCGATGACCTGCTGGCGGAATGCAAGCTGGTGTCGGGGAAAGGTGGCCGCGTCCTGGTCACCACCCTGACCAAGCGCATGGCGGAAGACCTGACGGATTACCTGACCGAACATGGCGTGAAGGTCCGCTACCTGCACTCCGACATCGACACGCTCGAACGGATTGAGATCATCCGCGATCTGCGCCTGGGCGTGTTCGACGTGCTGATCGGCATCAACCTGCTGCGCGAAGGCTTGGACATCCCCGAATGCGCGCTGGTCGCGATCCTGGACGCCGACAAGGAAGGGTTCCTGCGGTCGCAGACATCACTGATCCAGACGATCGGACGCGCCGCGCGCAACGTGGACGGGCGAGTGATCCTGTACGCCGACACAATGACCCGCAGCCTGCGCGCCGCGATCGAGGAAACCGACCGCCGCCGCACCAAGCAGACCGCATGGAACGTGGCGAACGGCATCACGCCGCAATCGGTTCGCAAGCAGATCGACAAGGTCCTGGAAAGCGTCTTTGAGCAGGACTACGTCACCGTCGCCCCGATCCGCGACGCCAAGGCCTCGGAATTCGTGGGCAAGGACCTCAAGGCCGCGATCGCCGATCTGGAAAAGCGCATGCGCGCCGCCGCGGCCGATCTGGAATTCGAGGAAGCCGCCCGCCTGCGTGACGAAATCAAGCGGTTGGAGGCACTCGACCTGGGGTTGGAACCGCCGCCCATGGCCAGCGCGTCACTCCGCCCCCGCAAGGACCGCACGCCCGAACCGATGGGCCCGGGCGGCGGCGGTTATGATCCCGCCAAGCGGAAGGGCAAGGGCGGAGGGCGGCGGCGCGGGCCCTAGCGGGCTCAGTCGGGCACTTCCTCCGTCCACACCTTGAAGTCGGCCAGAACGTTCGGCCCGAATGTGTGGGTCATCGCCACATCGGCCGCGTCACGCCCATAGGCGATCATGACGCGCCCGATGCGCGGCCTGTTGTGGCGCGCGTCGAAGACATACCAGTGATTATCGAGGTAAGCCTCAAACCAGCCGGAAAAGTCCATCGGCGCATCGCTTGCCGGCACCCCGATGTCGCCCAGATACCCGGTGCAATATCGGGCCGGGATATTGGTGGTGCGGCACAGCGCGACCGCCAGGTGGGCGAAGTCGCGGCAGACCCCGACCCCTTCCTGATAGGTTTCCCAGGCGGAACGGGTATTGCGCGCGTGCTCGTAGCCGAAGCGCACATGGTTGTGCACGAAGTCGCAGATCGCCTGCGCGCGCGCCCAGCCCTCGACATGGCCGAACATCGCCCAGGCGATGGTGGACAGGCGGTCCGTCTCGCAATAGCGGCTGCCGAGGAGGAACGGCAGCACTTCGGCCGGCAGCTCCTCGACCGGGTGCTGCCGCGCGTTCGGATGCACCGGGTCGGGCAGGCCCGAATCCCGGATCAGCGCGTCGGATGTCAGCCGGATACGGCCCTTTGGCGCCACCAGCCGCACGCCCCAATTGCCGAACGGATCGCGATAGAACGAAATCGGCACCGCCGGATCGGTGACCAGCGGATCCGGCCGGATCAGATCGCCGGCGCGGGAGTGATGGATCGCGAGCAGCACCGCCATCGGGACGGCCTGCGCGCATTCGAAGGTCAACGAATAGCCGAGGCGAATTTGCATCGCGGTCTACTTCGGCGCTGGCTTGGCGGGTCCTGTCGGGGCCGCCGGACGGAGAAAGGTTTCCTTCGACAGCACGCCGGGCTTCTTCTCCTGCTTTGGCTTCTTGGCTTCCCGGTTGCCGCGGTCCTTGCCCTTGGGCATGTCAAATCTCCGTGTCAGAATGCTGCATCATGGCAATTGTCATGACGGTCGTGGTTCACCCGCCGAACGCGGGGCGGGCGGCGGCGGTCCCTCGCCTTCCACGTCATCCTCCCAGATACTGAGGATACCGGATACCGAGGAGGGTTGTGCATTGTGCAGTCGGATCGCCACCGCCTCGATCCGCGGGCGGGATTCGACGAAGCAGCGCAGCAGATCGGCTGGCTTGTAGCGGCTCTGCCCGCTGAGTTCGCGCAGGGCGGCCGAGGATATCGCGCAGGAAACCAGCGTGTCGGCGATCATCATATCGAAATGAACACGGCGGCCGTCCCAGCGTGGTGCGATGTCGAGCATGGTGTTCAGTCCTTTCAGGACGTGCGACGCGCGGGGGCAGCGGCCCCGTTCTGGCCGCGATCCTTCGTTTGCCGCGGGATGTAAATTTCAGCGCCACCGATGCGCAGGCTGGAGAAATGCCCGCGGGCGATCGGCCGTTTGCCGGTATGCCCGGGCGGGAAGTTCTCGGCCTGCTGGGCCTGTTGCGCGGCGTCCAGCGTGTCATACAGCACGCCGCCCGCGGATCGAACGATGGTGCGCTGAAGCGGCGTGACCGCCAGAAATTGCACCGCATCATCGAAGTCCGGGTTGGCCGCGACGGCATAGGCGCGATGGCGGGCGAGTGTGTATTGCCCCTGCGACCCGCCTTCTGGCGGCGCCCGAGCCTCGTCGGCTGCGATGTCCTGGCGCGGATCTCGCGCCCGCTGATCAGAAATCTCTCGGTTGCCGACTTGTTCGGCGCTGATCGGGACACCGAACAGGAAGGCGTAAATGCGGGCGCCTATGGGCATGGCGGCGGGCGGGATTGTTCGGCCGCAATCCAGACGTAATCAAATATCGACATGGCTGCCTCCTGGCCTTGCTCTCCCGGCGGATGCCGCGCGGGCCGTAGGCACGTGGATGGCGTGTGCCGCCACTGGCGGCGATCAAAGCTTGTTGAAAAAAACAAATGAAACGCGAACCGACCGACGCTTTACGCACTGTGGTTTCATTCCCATGTTGGTCTTACGCGTGGTTTTTCAATCCCCCGGGTCGGCTGGCACCAAGACACGCGAGCCGGGGCGAAAACGCCACGGCCCGCGCGCGCTGGTCATTCGGCTTCGAGTTCTTCCCCCACAAGCCGTTCGCACAGCTTCGCCATTTCGGTGTGATCCGCGGCGGGGCCGAAGATCGCCTCGGACGAAACGATCATCTCCCGCACCAGGGCAGAAAGCGGAGCCGCGGTGCTGGTTTCCCGCGCCACCTGCAAGGCGATCGACAGGTCCTTGGCCAGCAGGCCCATGGTGAACCCGGCGTCGAACTTCCGAGACAGCACGTATTGACGGAACTTCTTCTGCGTCGAGTTGTTCATCCCCGTCGCGGCGTTCAGCACATCCGTCATGACGCCGGCATCCAGGCCAAAGCGCTGGCCGATCAGCAGCGCCTCGATCCCAATCAGGAAGCCGCCGGTCGAGACCAGGTTGTTCAGCGCCTTCATCGCCTGGCCCGAACCCACGGCGCCGGTGCGCAGCACCGTCCCCATGGCCGAGAGCACCGGCATCGCGGCGTCGATCGCGGCGCTTTCGCCGCCCACCATGATGGCCAATTGCCCGGTCTTGGCGCGCGGCACGCCGCCCGACACCGGCCCGTCGATCATGATGCCGCCCAGCGCCGCCACCTGTTCGGCCAGCCGCTGCGTGACCGAGGGGACGCCCGAGCTCATTTCAATGACGATCGTCCCGGGCTTGAGGCCCGACAGGATATTGTCATCACCGGCGCCGAGGACATGCTCAACAATACCGCTGGTCGGCAGCATCGTGACGATCACGTCCGACGTCGCGGCCAACTGGCGCAGCGTGTCCGGCGCGGTGCCGCCGACCTGCTGGACGAAGTTGTTCGCGACCTCGCGGCGGGAGTCATTGACGTTGACGGTGAAGCCGGCGCGGACCAGGCAGGCCGCCATCGGCCAGCCCATGTTGCCGACGCCGACAAAGCCGACGGTGGGTTTCTCGGCCATGCGCCTCAGCCCTTCTTCTTCTGGGCTTCGTCGTATTCGGCCAGCACCTCGGTCGCGATCTTGAAGGATTCGAGCGCCGCGGGGATGCCGCAATAGGCGCCGACCTGCATCAGGATTTCCTTGATCTCATCGCGCGACACGCCGTTGGTCAGCGCGGCCTTCAGGTGCAGGCGCAGTTCGGCGCCGCGATTCAGCGCCGACAGCATGGTCAGGTTGATCATGCTGCGGGTCTTGCGATCCAGGCCCGGACGCGCCCAGCACAGGCCCCACGCGATCTCGGTCGTCATCTGCTGGAACACGGCATTGAAGTCGTTGGCGCGCGCGAGCGAGGCATCGACATAGTCGCCGCCCAGGACTTCCCGCCGGACCGCGAGGCCCTGCTTGAACAATTCGCTTTGATATTCGGGGCGGTTGGGAACGTCGACCATGGCGCATCTCCTGCATTCGGTTGCCGCCGGACCCTAGAATTAGCCGCCTGTCGCGGCAAGCCGCGCTTATTGTCCGACTGGGCAAGCCGCGCCTGAAATCCCGCTGGGCAAGCCGCGCGTCATATCCCCTTGGGCAAGCCGCGCCCAACGTCCCGCCAAACGGATCGAACCGTCATTTTTTCGTAACCGCCGGCGCGGTCTGCAATCATCCTGTTACACATTTCATGCTATTTCCCCCAATGACCAACGATACGCTCGGCCCACGAACCACCCGATGTGACCAAGGCCAGGCAGGTTGATGGGAGCGCCGATCGCCATGTCCGGAACCGAACCCTCGCCGATTGACGACCGTCTGAGCGTGCGGCTCAACAGCCTGCGCCAATCCTTCCGCCGCCGCCTGTCCGACCAGATAGAGGCTGTGTTTCAGGAAGCCTGCCTCTCCGGCGACATCGCGACGGCCGACGACCTGTTCCAGACACTCGAACGCATGCAGGCCCGCGCCGAACTGCGCGAGACCAATCCGCGCCGCCGCCCGCGGATTCCGTTGGCCGCCCTGCGCGCGGAACTAGAACTCAGCCGCGAGCAACACGCGATGGACACGCTGCCGCCAGCCGGCTGCTGAGCGCAAGCGGGGCCCTTACCGCGGCGTCCCCTTGACGCGTCCATGGCGCGCGCTCGCTTCTCGGTACGCCCAGCCCGTCCGGCCCCCTGAGGTATAGCGCCCGTCCCACGGTCGCGGACAAATCCCCTCCTGACGCCGCGCCGAGTGCTCATCCAAATAAATACCTGTCGTCTCACAGGGAAACTCGACGCCGAGTCGGCCAACGTAAAACCGCGTTCGCCGCATCACGGGCTGATCACGCTTCCCCCTCACGGGACTGGCCGAAATCCGCCGGAAGCACCCCTCCCCCGCGCCCTGCCATCCGGCTGTTCCGGACGAAAATTACGGAATTCCTACAAGCTGAAAGGAAGTTGCAACCATTTTCGAATTAGTTACATCCCCATGGACGGGATGAAACCTCATGAAAGAGACGAATCCCGCGCCGAATTATCAGGTATGAACGATGGGTGGGATAATCGTCGTGAATTGGTACGTTTGGTATCTCGGTCCGCGCACCGCGAAGGACACGCGCCGCAAGGCCCTGGTCGTGGAAAACCGGCTGGTCACGCTGCTGGCGCTCGCCGGCATGACCCTGGGGCTCCTCGCCGTGACCTCGCGCCTGGCCGAGACCCTGGCGTCAATCGGCGCGCAACTGATCCCCTGACCAGGAGACCATGACCATGAGAGCACCAAGCTGGCTGATCGGATCAAAGGCGGCCCTGGCCGAACCGGAAACACCCAAGATCGATGATGAACGGCTGAAGGCCCGCCTCAATGCCGTGCGGCGGTCGTTTCGCCGGCGCCTGACCGATCGGATCGAGGATCTGTTCGAGGAAGCCTGCCTCTCCGGCGATCTGGACACCGCCGAGGCCCTGCTGGCCGCCTATGAGCGCGCGGGCACCCGAGTGTCGGCCCCGCATGGCCGCGACCGGCGCGCGTCGGAGGCGGCCCTGAACAAGTTGCGCGACTCCCTGGCACAGCGGCGCCAGGTCAGTATCGCGGCCTGAGCCGGGGGTCGGTCGGGGACCCCCGCGCCAAACGGTGGGCGCCAACCGGTAGGCGGACACGACCGGTCTTGGTATGGCTTGTTCGCCTTCCCGGCGCGCGCCGGGACGCTCGCTTACAAGGGAGAAAACCGACCATGGCCGCCATTCCCGGCATCACCTACGAAATCCTGGCCCTGCGCTACGGCACGTTCGACGGGCGCATGCAGTTCCAGAACTTCATGATCCCCGACGATCACGCCGCCCCCGACCCGCTGGATTTCTTCATCTTCGCCATCCGTGGCAACGGCCGGACGATCGTGATGGACACCGGCTTCAACCTCGAATCCGCCAAGCGGCGCGGGCGGGCGGTCATGCGCACCCCGGCCCAGGCGCTGCTGGATGCCGGCATCGACCCGGCCGAGGTCAAGGACGTCATACTGACCCACATGCACTGGGATCACGCTGGCGGGATGGAATACTTCCCGAAGGCGATGTTCCACATCCAGGCCGCCGAGATGTCGTACTGCACCGGCCCCTGCATGTGCGAACCCTTCCTCCGCCGCCCCTTCGACGTGCAGGATGTGCAGAGCGCGATCGCGGCACTCTATGCCGACCGGATGAAGGTGCATGAGGGCACGGTCGAGGTGGCGCCCGGCATCACATTGCATCTGATCGGCGGGCATTCGGGCGGTATCCAGGCGATCCGTGTGCCGACCGCGCGGGGCTGGGTGATGCTGGCCGGCGACGCGTCGCATCTGTGGCGCAACATCCGCCGCCGCAACCCCTTCCCCGTGGTGGTGAACGTGGAGCGGATGCTGAAGGGCTTCGACATCATCAACGGGTTGGCGGACGGGGAGGATCACGTGATCCCTGGCCACGACCCGCTGATCCTGAAGCGTTTCCCGCCGCTGAACGGCAATCCCGAAATCGTCCGCCTGGACCTGCCGCCGATCGCCTAGGACTCGTATCGGCGGAATGGACCGCGCCACGCCTCGGGCAGGCGGGGCGCGGCCAGGGCCGCGGCCACCCGCGCCACACCACGCGCGGACGGCGCGGCCCGCAACGACCGTAGCAGCCAGACCCGGGCCGGCGCGACGGCGCCATGGCGGATCATCTCGCGGCCGAGTCTCCAATAAGCCTCGGCGTCCGCTCGGCGGCGCAGATGGCGGCGGGTTTCGGGGCCGAGACGCAGGGCCAGCGCCGGATTGGCGTGGATCGCATCCAGGCAGCGCGCCACCGCCCCGGGATCGCCGGCCAGACGCCGGAACGCGCCCGAGGGCCGGTCCCGCGCATGCAGCACC
>CAMCDA010000112.1 GCA_945873195.1 Asaia bogorensis | reverse complement strand
CTTGCGTTGCGGATCAATCGTCTGAACCGGGACTGGGACGCTTATTGGGCGGCGCTGGCCGACAGGCCGTCGGCACCCGCCAATCTCAACCAGCCAGAAGCGTCATCGAACGCCGCCGCTTGATCCCACAACTTTGGTTCGCACCCCATCTACGACACCCGTGATGTCCGGATCGACCTGATCGACTACGGTCGGTGCGAGGTCTCGCAGGCACTCAACAGCCAGACCACGGATGGCAGCTCGGTCTCGTTCAGCCTTTCCGACGGCACGCAGATCACGTTCGAGAACATCACCCACCTGACCAGCAAGAACTTCATCTGACCGCGCTCGCGGCCGCCAGGAACCGATCGACGAAGGTTCCTGCGGCCCCGAGATAATTGCGCGGATCAATCAGGCTTTCGATGGCAGCGCGATCCAGGCGGGATGCCACCGCCGGATCGCGTTCCAATGCGTCCGCCAGGGAAATCCGTTCGGCCAACGCCAGGTCGCAGGCGTGCTTCACGATATGGTGGGCTTCCCCACGTCCTAGCACGGGCGCGAGGCCCATCATCACCGCTTCCGACACGATCAGCCCGCGGCTGATATCCAGGTTCGCCCGCATCCGTTCGGCGTCCACCACCAGGCCCTCCGCGATGGCGCGGGCGTGCAGCAGCGCGCCATGGGTCAGGACAAAGGCCTGCGGCAGAGCCAGCGCCTCGGCCTGCCAGGGACCGGTCGCGCGTTCGTGATCCTGCGCCATCGCCCCCTGCATCACGATGACCTGCGCCTGCACGTTGCGGGACGCGGCCAGGATGTATTCCGAGGCGATCGGGTTGCGCTTCTGCGGCATGGTGGATGACTGGCCGCGCCCATGCACATAGGGTTCGGCGACCTCCCCCACCTCGGTCTGCGCCAGCAGGATGATGTCGGTGGCGATCTTCGCCAGGCTGCCGCACAGCAGGCCGAGGAAGCCCACCGCCTCGGTCACCGCGTCGCGGCAGACATGCCAGGGCACGACCGGCGCGGCGAGGCCGAGTTCGGCGGCCAGGGCCTCCATCACCGTGATCCCGTCATCGCCGAGCGACGCCAGCGTGCCGGCGGCGCCGGCGAACTCGATCTGCTCGACCCGGACGCGGAGTTCGGAGAGGCGGGCGATGTGATGGATGAAGGGTTGCGCCCAGATCGCGCATTTCAGGCCGAAGGTGGTGGGCAGCGCCTGTTGCAGATGGGTGCGCCCGGCCATGACCGTGTCGCGGTGCCGTTCGGCCTGGATGGCGAAGGCGGCGACGATGGCGCGCAGTTCCGCCTCGATCAGGTTCAGGCCTTCGCGGACCTGCAGGACGGTGGCGCTGTCCATGATGTCCTGCGTCGTGGCGCCCCAATGGGTCCAGGCGCCACCTTCCCCGGCGGCGCGGGACAGGCCGGCCACCAGGCCCACGACCGGATAGCCGACGTTGCGCGCGCTGGCGGAGAGTTCGTCCTCATCCAGGTTCTCATAACGCGCGGCGGCGATGATGGTTTCGGCCGCGTCGGCGGGGATGATGCCGAGGCGGGCCTGCACGCGAGCGAGCGCGGCCTCCACATCCAGCATCCGCTGGAAATAGGCCTGTTCCGAGAACACGGCGCGCATCGCGTCGCTGCCATACAGCGCGCCCAGGATCGGGCCGTCGGCGGGATTGACTGGCATGATGGTCCCTCTTGGCTGGGGAGGCTTCGCCGGCCCGGAAACGGTGCGCCGCTCCGGCTGACGGCGAGCTAACCCGGCACGCCCTTGCTGGTGGAATACTCAAAGTGCAGCGCCTGATCCGGGTGCACGATCGGGTGGATCGCGTGCGCGGCCATCGCGGCCTCACTGAAACCTTGCAGGATCAGCTTCAGCTTGCCCGGATAGGTTGCCACGTCGCCGATCGCGAAGACGCCGGGCAGGCTGGTCTGGCAGGTCGCGGCCTCGACCCGGATATGGCTCATCTCCCGGTCCAGGCCCCAGGCGGCGATCGGCCCCAGGTCCATCGACAGGCCGAAGAACGGCAGCAACACATCGGCCGGCAGGCGGCGGGTTTCGCCCTTCAGTGTCGCGACCTCGACCTCCGTCAGCACGCCGTCCGCCCCGTGCAGGGCATGGAGTTGATAGGAGATGACCATCTCGATCTCCCCTCGTTCCGCTGCGGCGTCCAGTTGGGCGGCCATTTCCGGGGCGGCGCGGAACTTCGGCCGGCGATGGATGACCGAGACCTTCGCGATGTCCTTGAGCGCCAGCGCCCAATCCACCGCCGAGTCGCCGCCGCCCGCGATCACCACCCGCTTGCCGGCCAGGTCGTCACGCCGGCGGACATAGTATTGGACGGCGCCGGTTGCCTCGTACGCTTCCAGGCCTTCCAGCGGCGGACGGTTGGGGCCGAAGGCGCCGGCGCCGGCCGCGATCAGCACGGCCTTGGCGCGGATCGTGTCGCCCTGGTCTGTGGTCAGTGTGAAGGCGCCTGGGCCGCCCGACAGGCCCTCGACTCGGCGGCCGAGAAGACGGGGGGTGGCGAAGGGGGCGATCTGCTCCTCCAGGCGGGTGATCAGGTCGCCGGCCGCGATCGCGGGGTGGGCGGGGATGTCGTAGATCGGCTTCTCCGGATACAGGGCGGTGCATTGCCCGCCGGTTTCCGCCAGCGCGTCGATCAGGACGCTGCTGATCTTGAGCATCCCCAGCTCAAAAACGGCGAACAGCCCAACCGGGCCAGCGCCGATGATTGCCACGTCGGTTTCGAGATCCTGTGCCATCCCAGGGGCGTAATCCGGCCGGCCGGCCGCCGCAAGCGACAACATGGACGCGCGCCGTCACGCGCCGCCGGAACCGGGCCTGACGTTTCCGCCGGATCAGGTTATGGTCGCGGCAACCAATCATGGAGGATTTCATCATGGCCGAACTCGAATGCTTCTTCGACTGCTCCAGCCCCTGGACCTATTTCGCGTTCCACAGCCTGCGGGAGATGCAGAAGGAGATCGGCGCCGACATCTCTTGGCGGCCGCATCTAGTCGGCGGGGTGTTCAACGCGGTGAACCCGACCGTCCATAACTCCCGCGAAAAGCCGGTCGTGCCGAAGCAGAACTACGGCAAGAAGGACCAGAACGACTGGGCGCGCTTCCTGGGCCTGCGGGTGATGTATCGCCCGACCGTGTTCCCCGTGAACAGCGTGAAGGTCATGCGCGCCTGCTGCTTCCTGGAAGGCACCGACAAGATCGTGCCCTTCGCCGCCGCCGCCTTCGACGCCTATTGGGGTGACGACAAGGACATCTCCCAGGTCACCGTCTTGACCGAGATCTGCCAGACCGCCGGCGTCGATCCGGCCGAGCTGATGGCGGGAATCGAGCAGCAACCGATCAAGGACCGGCTGCGGAACAACACGCAGGAACTGATCGATCGCGGCGGCTATGGCTCCCCCACCATCTTCGTCGGCGGGGACGACATGTATTTCGGCAATGACCGCATGCCGCTGATCCGTGACGCCGTCCTGCGCCGGCGGGCGAAATGAGCCTGATCCTCGTCGCGGTCGAGGATCGGGGCGAGGCCGGCACGGTTGCGCATGTCACGGTGAACAACGCCGAACAGCGCAACGCATTGGGCAACGCGGGCAAGCGGGAACTGGCCGAGACGATTGAACGCGTCTCGGACGATCCCGGGCTGCGGGTGATCGTGCTGACGGGGGCCGGCGATCGGTCCTTCATCGGCGGGGCGAACATCAAGGAGATGTCCACCTTCTCCCATGGGCATGCGTCGGAGGGTCCGTCCCTGACGCATCGCGCGTGTGAGGCGATCCGGCGCGCGCCGGTGCCGGTGATTGCCCGGATCAACGGCTATTGCTTCGGCGCCGGCCTTGAAATCGCGGCGTCATGCGACATTCGCGCGGCGGTCGATACCGCCCGATTCGGCATGCCGGAGGTCCTGTTCGGGCTGCCGTCCGGCATGGAGGCGTGCCTGCTGCCGCAGTTGATCGGTTGGGGGAAGACCAGGGAACTGGTCTTCACCGGGCGCCACATCGACGCGCGGGAGGCGATGGACTGCCACCTGATCGAACGCCTGGTGCCGGCCGACAAGCTGGATGACGCGGTGAGCGAATGGGTCGACGCGATCGTCGCGGCCGGTCCGAACGCGATTCGCGCGCAGAAGGAACTGATCCGGGACTGGGAGCGGATGTCGCTCGCGGATTCCGTCCAGCAGGGCATCCGCGCGGTGGCCGCGGCGCATGGAACCGACGAAACGCAGCGCCTGATGGGTGCCTTCGTGGCGAAGCGGTCCAAGCCGAAATCGTAACGGTTGGGGGCGGCCCAGTCTTACGGCCAAGCCGCCCCCGTCCTGTCAGATCGCCATGTAGCCGCCATCGACGTTGTAGCAGGCGCCGGTGACATAGGACGCGCGGTCGGAGCAGAACCACAGGACCATCTCACCGATTTCCTCGGGCTTGCCCATGCGGCCCACCGGCACTTTCTGCATCAGTTCGGCGCCGCGGCGGCGCATCGTATCTTCCGTCATTTTCGTTTCAATATAGCCCGGACATACCGCGTTCACGCGGATCTTGTCGGTCGCGTATTCCAGCGCGGCGGTCTTGGTCAAACCCAGCACGCCATGCTTTGCCGCCACATAAGCCGAGGAGCTCGGCAGCCCGATCAGGCCAGCGATGGAGCCGGTGTTGACGATCACGCCGCCACCCTGTTCCAGCATCTGGACGATTTCGTGCTTCATGCACAGCCAGACGCCGCGCAGATTGACCGCGATCATGCGATCGAACGAATCGTCGGCCCATTCATGGGTTTTCTTGCCGGCGGCGTTCACCTGATAACCCGCGATGCCGGCGTTGTTGAACGCGCAATCAATGCGGCCATAGGCGCTGACGACGGATTTGATCATCGCCTGGACGGCGGCGCTGTCGGTCACATCACCGGACAGTGACATGGCCTGCCCGCCCGCGGCATTCACCTGCGCAACGGTTTCAGCCGCCGCGTCGGGGTTTGCGTCCGCGACCGCGATCCGCGCGCCTTCCCGGGCGAAGATCAGCGCGGTTGCCCGTCCGATCCCGCCGCCGCCGCCCGTGATCAGCGCTGACTTGCCGTCGAGTAGTCCGGCCATTGTTCCCTCCTGTTGCTTGACGGGGCGGATGCTACCCGACGGTAGGCTTTCAATCCAGTCTGGTTAGCGGTAGCATTGGACATGGATACAGGGTCGGCACTGCGAATGCGGGACGAGATACTTGCTTACAAGCGTGAACGGATTCTTGAGGAAGCCGTCAAGCTGTTCTACGCGCGCGGCTTCAACGGGACGACATTGGACGACATCGCCGCCGAATTGGGCGTGACGAAGCCGTTCATCTACACGCACTTCCGCAGCAAGGTCGATCTGCTGGCGGCCTTGTGCAAGCCGACGATCGAGATGTCGCTGGCGGCCGTTCAGCAGGCCTCGGTCATGCCCGGCACGGTGACCGAGCGGCTGTTTCATGCCGTGACCGCATTCACCAAGGTGGTACTGCAACGCCAGGCCAACATCGCGATCTATTTCCGGGAGGAGAAGAACCTCTCGAAGGCGGCGTTGGATGAGATCAATGAGCTTCGTCGCCGCTTCGACCGAGTCCTGTCGACCTTGCTGGAGGAAGGTGTGGCCGCGGGGGAATTCAACGTCCCCGACGTACGGCTGGCGGCGCTGGCGATCGGCGGCATGATCAGCTGGGCCTACACGTGGCATCGCCCGTCGGGCCGGCTGACGCTGGATGAAATGGGGCCGGATATGGCGCGCCTGGCACTCCGCATGGTGGGTGCCAGGGCCATTCCGGTAGCGGCGGTCAGTCCTTCTGCTTGATGCCCAGCTCGCCGAGCATGATCTTGTACGCGGCGATCTGCTTTTGGGCGAAGGCGGTGTAGTCGGCGGTGCTCATGTAGCGGTCCGGCTGTTCGAGCTGCTTCAGGATCGCCTGATGTTCCGGTGACTCGATCGCCTTCTTGAAGCCATCATGCAGGATTTTCACGACCGCGGGGTCCATGCCCTTGGGGCCGGCCAGACCGTAGGGGAAGTTCAGGTCGATTTCGGACTTGACCCCCAACTGGTTCAGCCCCGGGACGGTCGGGTACTTGTCGGCAGGCTCATTCGTCAGCCACAGCAGCGCGCGGGCTTCCCCCGCATCGATGATCGGGAAGACGTTGCCGCCGACGGCGGTCAGGTCGATATGCCCGCCCAGCATCGCGGCCACCTGTTCCGAGGCGCCGCGGAACGGGACGTGCCGGAACTTGAGGCCGAGCGGATGGGCGGCGGATTCGAAGGCGAGGTGCGTGGCGCTGCCGGGGCCGGGTGTCGAGAAGGTGATCTGGTTCGGGTTGGCCTTGGCTTCCGCGGCAACCTCGGCCCAGGTTTTCCAGCGCGCGTCGTTCTTGACCGCGACGATGATCCGGTAGCCTGACAGGCCGATGATGTAGGTGAAGTCCTTGGCCGGATCGAAGGCCACCTTCTGCATGTTCGGCACGGTGAAGATGCCGGCACCGACATAGGAAATCGTATAGCCGTCGGGCTTGGCGGTGGCGGCCATCACGGCCGGACCAACGGTTCCCGCGCCGCCCAGCTTGTTCTCGACGACCACCGGCACGCCGAAAATGTCCTTCGCCTTGTTAGCCAGGGCGCGCAGATGAATATCCGAGGGTCCGCCGGCCGCGAACACGTTGATCAGCGTGATCGGACGGTTTGGAAATCCTTGCGCGGTCTGCGCCTGAACGGTGTGTGCGCCCGCCACCATGGCGAGTGTCAACACGAGGGTCTTTATCATGGCCATTGCTCCCAAACTGCTTCTTGGGAGGGATCATAGGGCCATTCGACACCGTCTGGCGAGATGCGCTCAGGCGGCGTGCCCGCGCGCCACCGCGTCTTCGAACAACCGCAACCGTTCCGCGAATTTTCCACCCAGGGTGGAGGCCGATTGTGTAATTCCCGCGCTGGGGTCGATGGTTTCAAAGAAGTGACAGGCGACGCGCTGACCGTCTCCGGCATCACGCAGCAACGGTTCTTCCTGGCTGCAACGATCCTTGGCGTAACGACAGCGTGTATGGAAGCGGCAACCGGTGGGCGGGTTGATCGGGCTGGGCACGTCGCCGGACAGGATGATACGGCTTCGATCCAATGTCGGGTCGGGCTTGGGAATCGCGGACAGCAGGGCCTGGGTGTAGGGATGGAGCGGCCTGGCGTACAGGGTGTTCTTGGGTGCGATTTCGACGAGTTTGCCGAGGTACATGACGGCAACGCGATTGCTGATGTGCTTTACCACCGCGAGGTCATGGGCGATGAACAAATAGGACAGCCCGAATTTCTGTTGCAGGTTCTGCAACAGATTGACGACCTGTGCCTGGATCGACACGTCCAGCGCCGACACGGGTTCGTCGCAGATGATCACATCGGGGTTGACCGCGAGGGCACGGGCGATGCCGATACGCTGACGCTGGCCGCCGGAGAATTGGTGCGGATAGCGGCGCGCATGTTCCGGCAACAAACCGACCGTTTCCAGCAGTTCCCGCACCCGGGCGACCTGTGCGGCGCCATAGGCGATTCCATGCAGTTGCAGGGGCTCCGAGAGGATATCCCCAACCGTCATGCGCGGATTGAGCGAGGCGTATGGATCCTGGAAGATCAGCTGTATATGCCGGCGCATTCTGCGCAGATCCCGCTTCGGCAGCTTGGCGATGTCATTGCCCTGGAACGTGACCGATCCGGTGGTCGGATCAATCAGCCGCAGGATCAAGCGCCCGGTGGTGGACTTGCCGCAGCCGGATTCGCCGACCAGCGCGAGGGTCTCGCCCTTAGCCAGTTCGAGGCTGACATCATCGACGGCGCGCACATGGCCGACCGTCTTGCTGGTGATGAAGCCGCGGCGGATCGGGAAGTGCTTGACCAGGTTTTCGACCTTCAAGACCGGTGCGTCGCTCATGCCGCGGCTCCCCAATTCAATTCGATGGGCGCCTTCCAACAGGCGGCGCGGTGCTGCGGGCCGAGTTCTACGAGCGGCGGCTGCTCGTCTCGGCATCTTCTGTCCGCGAAGGGGCAACGCGGCGAGAACCGGCACCCTTTCGGCTGATTGGCGGGGCTCGGCACGGTGCCCTCAATCGTCGAGAGTCGTTCCCGATCGACATCAAGCCGTGGGATCGAACCCAGCAGGCCGATCGTGTAGGGGTGCTGCGGATCGCCAAACAGGGCCTGCACGGGCGCGGTTTCGACGATACGGCCGGCGTACATCACCACAACCTCATCGGCGAGTTCGGCGATCACCCCGAGGTCGTGGGTGATGATCAGGATGGCCATGCCCAGGCGGCTTTGCAGATCGCGCAGCAGATCAAGGATCTGCGCCTGGATCGTGACGTCCAGCGCGGTTGTCGGCTCATCGGCGATCAGCAGATGCGGATCGCATGACAGGGCCATCGCGATCATAACGCGCTGCCGCATGCCGCCCGACATATGATGCGGATAGTCATCGATACGGGACGCCGCGGACGGAATGCGCACCAGGTCCAGCATCTCGATCGCCCGCTTGCGCGCGGCTTCGTTCGTCATGGGCGTATGGGCGCGCACGCATTCGATGATCTGTTGCCCGACCGTATGGACCGGGTTCAGGCTGGTCATCGGCTCCTGAAAGATCATCGACATCTTGCCACCGCGCAGTTGGCGGCGATCATCGCGGGACAGTTTCAGGATATCCTGTCCTTCAAACAGGATTTCGCCGCCATCGATGCGTCCGGGCGGCATTGGAATCAGCCCCATGATCGACAGGGACGTGACGCTTTTGCCGCAACCGGATTCACCCACCAGCCCGACCGTCTTGCCGGCGCCGACATCGAAGCTGATGCCGTCAACCGCCTTAAACAATCCGCGATCGGTATCGAAATAGGTCTTCAGGTCACGGACGCGCAGGATCGGTTCGGACATGGAGCGATGGGCCTTTCGGGGTTCAGAATGCCAGGTCCAGCGCCTTGTACAGCGTGCTGTTGTACAGCATGTGGGGGCGCGTTCCCTTCAGCCGCTTGTTGGTGACTTCGTGTACGGTGATGTCCAGCACGGTCATCATCAGATGTTCGTTCATCACGAGCTCCTGCGCGGCCATATAGGCTTTCGACCGATCCTCGGACGTCAGGGCACGCCGGCCGGCGGACAGCAGTTCGTCGGTGCGGGGGTCATTCCAGTTGTAACGGTTTGGGGTCGGGATGTTCTTCGAATTGAAATACAGGTTCAGCAGATCGCCCGCGGACAGATAGGGCACGCTGACGGACCAGATCTCGTAGTCCTGTTCGCCCATCTTCAAGGGAGAGATGGTGGAATCCCATCCTTGCAAGCGCCAATCCACGCCGATCTTGCGCATGTAGCCCTGGATCGCCTCGGCTGGCTTGGCCGAGTTGTTGCCGATGGTATAATAGACCTTTGGCGCGAGCTTGACGCCATTCTTCTCCCGGATGCCATCGGATCCCATCTTCCAGCCGGCCTCCTCCAGCAGCCGCATCGCCTTCGCCGCATCTTCCTGAACGATCTTCGCGGTGGCGGGAGCGTAGTCGAGCGCGTCGGGGCTGACATAGGTGAAGGCGGGCTCCGCTTCATTCATGAAGATGCCCTTGTTGATCTCGGCGCGGTTGATGCCGATGTTCATCGCCTCCCGCACCCGGCGATCCGACAGCATCTCGCGGCTTGTCTTGTAGCCGAAATAGAGCAGGGAGAAGGACCCCTTCGATTCGGCCACCCGGAGGTTTGGACTGGCCTTTGCCTGCGCGATGAACTGGCGGGGGAAAGCGCTGGTATAGTCGAACTGTCCGGACATCATCGCGGCAAGGCGGCTGGATTCCTCTGGAATGATCTTGATGACCATCCGTTCGAACTTCACCGGCCCCTTGTTCTGATACATCGACGGGCCCCAGCGATAAGCCTCATGCCGGCGCAGAAGCACCTCATTGCGCGGCTTCCAGGAGACGAAGCACCATGGCCCGGTACCATCGAGGGCCTTCACGGCGTAGTCGTTGCCGAGTTGTTCAACCTGCTCCTTGTTCAGAATGACGCTTGTCCACATCGTTAACTGGAGCAGAAGCTCGGAGAACGGCTCCGACAGGATGTATTCGACCGTGTAGGGACCGGTCGCGCGGATTTCCTGCAAGGGGCCCGCGCGCCAGGCGAAAGGCGCCCTGCTGCCCAACTGCTTCAATCTTTGGAAGCTGTAGACGACGTCTTCGGATGTCAGCTTGCGGCCACTGCAGAACGTGACGTCATCGCGAAGCTGGAATGTGTAGGTACGGCCATCGGGGCTGACCGTCCAGGACTTCGCGATGTTGGGGATCGCGGTCTTCGCGTCCCAGTCCAGGGCAACCAGCGTATCCTGGACCAGGCTGGCGACTTCGCCGGTTGGCCCCCAGGTCGTGCGCTGGGCATCGAAGTGGGGGGCGTCGATCCCGCGCATGACATTCAGGGTCTGCGCGGTTGCGGGCACGGTGGCGCTGGCGAGGCCAAGCGCTAACATGGCGGCTTTCACATACGATTTCATCGGGTTCCTCCGCTTCCGGTCAGAAAGACAGATCAAGGCCCTTATAGAACGTGTTCTGGTAGATCATGTGCGGGCGCGCGCCTTTCAGGCGCTTGCTCGTTACCATGTGCATGTTGATGTTCAGGATAGGCATGAACAGATGCTCGTTCATCACGAGTTCCTGCACCGCCTTGAAGTTTTTCGCGCGACCCTCGGGGGTCAGGGCCATCTTGCCCGCCGCCAACAATTCGTCGGTGCGGGCATCCTTCCAGTTCATGCGGTTGGGCGTGGGGATATTGCGGGAGTCGAAATAGACGCTCATGAGATCACCGGCCGACATGTATGGCACGGTGACAGTCCAGATTTCGTAGTCCTGTTCACCCATCTTGATCGGGGCGATGGTTGAATCCCAGGGGTTCAGGCGCCAGTCGATTCCGACCTTGCGAAGGTAGCCCTGGATCGCCTCGGACACCTTGGGGGAGTTTCCGGCGGATGTGTAATAGATCTTCGGCGCGAGTTTCACGCCGTCTTTTTCCCGGATGCCGTCCGAGCCGACTTTCCAACCGGCTTCATCCAGCAGCTTCTTGGCGCGTTCCACGTCTTCCCGGATGATCGACTTGGTTGCGGGTTCGTAGTCGAGCGCGTAGGGGTCGACATATGTATAGGCGGGGTCGGCATTGCCGAGGAGGATTCCCTTGGCGATCTCGGCGCGATTGATGGCGATTGACATCGCTTCCCGCACCCGTTTGTCGGCGACCATGGGACGGGTCGTCTTGAATCCGTAGTACAGGAGCTGGAAGTTAGGCCGAGCCTCCTGAACGCCGACGGTGGGGGCGCTTTTGATCTGGGAGATGAATTGGGCGGGAAACTGGTTGGTGAAATCAAATTGACCCGACAGCATGGCCGCCATGCGGCTGGAATCCTCGGGGATGAATTTGATCACCATCTTTTCGAATTTCACCGGGCCGGCGTTCTTGTACATTTTTGGCCCCCAGCGATAGGCGTCGTGCCGTTTGAGCACGACCTCCGTTCTTGGTTGCCAGGACACGAAGCACCACGGACCCGTGCCGTCGGCGCCCTTCAGCCCGTAATCCTTGCCCAGGGATTCCACGCTGTCGCGGTTATGGATGACGTTGGTGAACATCGTCAGTTGCAGCAGCAGCTCGGAGTATGGGGCATTCAGCTCATACTCCACGGTATAAGGGCCGGTAGCGCGGAGTTCCTTGATATCGCCGGCACGCCACGCGTAGGGACCCTTTGTTGCCGGGTCCTTCAGGCGCTTGAAGCTATAGACCACGTCATCGGCGGTGAATTTCTTGCCGCTGCAGAATGACACGTCATCGCGCAGATGGAACGTATAGGTCTTGCCGTCGGGGCTGATGTCCCAGGACTTCGCCAGATAGGGGATCGGGGTCTTCCCGTCCCAGTCCAGCGCCACCAGCGTATCCTGGATCATGTTTACGACGTCGGATGTCGGCGACCATGTGGTACGCTGGGCATCGTAGTGCGGCGCGTCGATCGATTTCATGAAGTTGAGCGTTTGCGCGGCCACCGATGGGCCGACGAGCATTGACGCCGCCAGTCCCATCGCTCCGATTATTTTTTTCATTGTTGCCTCCCTGCCGTTCTTTTTCTTGGTCTAGGGCGTTGCGTCGAGCAGTTTGTAGACCATCGACGTATAGACATGATGGGCGCGCATGTTCTTCACCCGCTTGTTGACGACAAGCGCGAGGCCTTCATGCACCATCGGCACCCAGAGCGCCTGCTCCTGCACCAGTTTCTGGACCTGGCCGAGTGCCTCGAAGCGTTCCTTTTCGTCCAGGGCTGTGTTTCCTAGATCGAGCAGCCGATCCGTCTCGGGGTCTTTCCAGTTCATACGGTTCGGGGACGGGATGTTGCCGGAATGGAAATACAGCCGCAGTGCGTCGCCGGCGCTGGAGTACGGAAAGGCGATCGACCAGATATCGTAGTCCTGCTGGGCGAGCTTGGAGAATACGATGGTTCCGTCCCACATCTGCAACTGCAGATCGACGCCGATCTTGCGCCAGAAGCCTTGCGCGGCCTCGGCGACCTTGGGGGAGCGTCCGCCGGCGAAGCCATACAGCAGCAAGGACAGCTTCTTGCCATCGCGATAACGGAAGCCATCGGTACCCATGGTCCAGCCGGCTTCATCCAGCAGCTTGCCGGCGGCGACCGGATCGTAGCGGTTGAAGGCCGGCACGGCGGCGGCGGAGTAGCCGGGCGTCTTTGGATGCAGGTAACCCGGGGCGGCCTCCCCATTGCCGAAATAGATCGCGTCGACGATCTGCTTGCGGTCGATCGCCATGCTCAGGGCCTGACGGACACGCACATCCTGCAAATTCTCCCGCGTGATCTTGAAGCCGAGGTAGAACAGCCGCAGATCGGCTTCGGGGCGCAGCACCTGCAAGTTCGGCAGCTTGGCAATTTGCGGCAGGTATTGGTCGGGCATGCTGTAGGTCATGTCGACCTGCCCGCTGGCCATCGCGGCGAGGCGGGATGCTTCCTCGGGCACGATCTTCCAGACGAGCTTTTCGTACTTGGCCGGACCGCGATTCTTGTAGATCGGCGGTCCCCATTTATAGGCGGCGTGGCGGGTGGCGATGATCTGGTTGCGCGGTTCCCACGACTGGAAGCAGAACGGGCCGGTGCCGTCGACACCCTTGACGCCAAAGTCCTTGCCCAGCGCTTCGACATTCGCCTGGTTGACGATCGTGCCCTGGAAGTTGGTCAGGTTCAGCAGCAATTCGCTGAACGGCGCGGTCAACTCGTATTCGATCGTGTAGGGATCGGGCGCGCGGACTTCCTTCACCGGCCCCATGCGCCACTTGAAGGGCGCCTTGGTGTCGGGGTTGAGAACGCGATTGAAGGAATACAGGACATCGGCCGACGTCATCTTCTTGCCGGAACAGAACGTCACGTCCTGGCGCAGCTTGAAGGTATACAGCTTGCCGTCGGGGCTGACCGTCCAGGATTCCGCCAGCAAGGGCGTGATCGTCTTCAGGTCGAAATCCAGCCCCACCAGCGTATCGCCGACCAGAAGGCTGATCTCGGTCGTGGCGCCCGCGGTCGTGCGATGCGGATCATAATGCGGCGCGTCGATATTGCGCAGCAGCGTGAGGGTCTGGGCGGATGCCGGCAACGCCGCCGCGATGGCCAGGAGCAACCCAAGTATCATACGCATCGAAGGCACCTTTCGTCTCATTGCTGCAACCGTGGATCGAGCACGTCGCGCAGCGCGTCACCCAGAAGATTGGCCGCCAGCACGACAACGAAGATCGCCAGGCTGGGGATCGTCGCGATATGCGGGGCCAGGAACAGAAAATCGCGGCCTTGGGCGGCCATCATGCCAAGCTCCGCCATCGGCGGCTGGGCGCCCATGCCCAGGAAGCTCAGGGCCGACCCGACCAGGATCACCTGGCCGAAGCGCAGCGTCAGGAACACAAAGATCGTGGAGATGCAGTTAAGCAGCAGATAGCGCCAGATCAGCGTGAAGTCGGACACACCGACGACGCGGCCGGCCTCCATGAACTCCTGCTCCATGATGCTGACCGCCGAACCGCGGGCGACCCGGGCGACCAGGGGCACGGTCGCGACCACCAGGGCCACCAGCACGGGGCCAAGGCCGGCGCCCGAGATCGCCGCGACCGCGAGGCCGATCAGGATGGCGGGAAACGCCAGCAGGATATCGACCAGGCGCATGATCCAGCCATCGGCGCGCTTGTAGAACGCCGCCAGCAGACCCATCAGGCCGCCGATGAAGCCGCCAATGACGACTCCGGCCAGCCCCATCAACAGCGTATTGCGGGTGCCGTAGATGATCCGGCTCAGGATATCGCGCCCGGTATTGTCGGTCCCGAACCAATGGAGTTCGCTGGGCGGCTGCATAACGATCGTGAGGTCGGTGTAGTACGGATCGTAGGGGGAGACCCAGGGCGCCAACATCGAGATCACGCAGATCGAGCCGAAGATGATGGCGGCCGCCGCCGCGACCTTGTCCCGCGCCAGGCGGCGCAGCACGCTCGCCCGTCCGGGCAGGACGACATTTGTTTCCGCCGTGGTCGCGCTCATGCCCGTTGCACCCTCGGATCAAGCCATGCGTACAGGACGTCGACGATCAGGTTGATGACCAGGAAGGCCAGCGACAGGATCATGATGGCGCCCTGCGCGACGGGAAAATCGCTGGAAATGATGGCGCCGACCGCCAGGCGTCCGACGCCGGGCCAGGCGAACATCGTTTCGGTCACGACCGCGCCGCCCAACAGGAACGCGGCTTGCAGGCCGATCAGCGTGACCACCGGGATCAGGGCGTTGCGCAGGGCGTGGAACAGCACGACTCGGGTTTCCCGCAAGCCCTTGGCGCGCGCGGTGCGGACGAAATCGGCGCCCAGGACCTCCAGCACCGCGGTGCGGGTCAGGCGCGCGATCGGGCCGATCAGCGTGCCGCCCAGCGTCACCGCCGGCAGGATCATGTTGGGCAGGCCGCCTTCCCAGACCGGCCCCTCTCGCCCGGTGAAGGGCAACAGCCCCCATTTGAAGCCGACATACTGGATCAGGATCAGGCCGATGAAGAACACCGGCATGGACACGCCCGCCACGGAAAACGCCATGATGCAGCGGTCGATGACGGTGCCGCGCCACACCGCGGCCAGCGTGCCCAGCGCGATCCCGAGCGGTATGCCCATCAACAGCGCGCCGATCATCAGCTCCAGCGTCGGGCCGATCGTGCTCATCAATTCCTCGCTGACCATGCGGTTGGAAATGATGGAGCGACCCAGGTCGCCTTGCGCGATCCGCAGAAGATACTCGGCGAATTGCACCAGGACCGGCCGATCCAGACCGAGTTCGGCGCGGATGGCGGCGACTGTTTCGGGGTTGGCGTCGGGTCCGGCGATGATCTGCGCCGGGTCCGAGGGCACCACCTGCAACAGGCAAAAGCACAGGAACAGCACACCGATCAGCGCCGGCAGCAGAATCAAGACGCGGTGGACGATATGACGTCCCATGCGTTCCTCCCGGACCGGCGCGATTGGATCGGAGAGGCGCGTGCATGGGGGGTTCGAACGCGACATGCGCGTTACGATGTCCGAGCCGTGCCTCCCGTGCCAGTCGGTCCCGGTCCGGACCGTCCAGCGCGATGTTCCGGGTATGGCCGAAGGTCAGGGCCTTCTTGTGGAATCCATACCGGGTGAAATCAGCGTCGCAACTTTCTCAGGGCCGGTCAATCAATCTATTGGGGCCTGTTGCTAACGCAGCGATCGGCCCCGGGTGATTGCCGCATCGCCGAAACGAGTCCGCAATTGGTCGATCGCGGCTTGGGCCGCCACACGCCGCGGGGCATCGGGGTCGGCCAGGTCGGCGGGGTCCGC
>CAMCDA010000111.1 GCA_945873195.1 Asaia bogorensis | reverse complement strand
GGGAGACCGCGACGCTCGCCATCGCCCAGCCGATCGAGGAGGTGACGACCGAATTCGCCGACCTGCCCAAGGTGCTGGCGCATATCGACGCCATCCGCGCGGATTTGCTGGAGAACGTCCAGCTCTTCACCCCGCAGGAAAGCCAGGGGGAGAACGCCATGGTGGGCGCGATGCGCCTGGCCGGTGCGCTGGAGCGGTATGAGATCAATGTCCTGGTCACCCAGGCCGATAGCGGCGGCGGCGCGCCGGTGATCGAGGAACTGCACCCGACCCTCGGCAATCTGGTCGGCCGCATCGAGTATTTGCAGACGCAGGGCGCCCTGGTCACCAATTTCCGCCTGATAAAGGCCGGCGCGCTGCATCGGGCGAACGGCGGCACGATCCTGCTGGATGTGCGCGCCTTGCTGACGGAACCCTTCAGTTGGCCCGCGCTGAAGCGTGCCCTGTCGCGCGACCAGATTGTGATCGAGGACGCCGGCCGCTTCATGGGCTTCGCCACCACGGTGTCGCTGGAACCCGATCCGATCCCGATGGAGGTCAAGGTCGTGCTGTATGGCGACCGCATGCTGTATTTCATGCTGGCCCAGGCCGACCCCGATATCGGTACCTACTTCAAGCTGCTGGCCGATTTCGATGACGACATCGACCGCTCCCCGGACAACGAAAGCCTCCTCGCCCGCATGATCGCCGACATCGTTCGGCGGGAGCGCTTGCAACCGCTGCATCGCGACGCCGTGGCGCGGGTGATCGAGCAGGCGGCGCGCCTCGCCGACGATTCGGGCAAGCTGAGCCTGCTGTCGGAACGCATGCGCGACATCGTGACGGAGGCCGATCACTGGGCCCGGATGGGCGGGCGAACCGTGATCGCGCGCGCCGACATCGACCGCGCCATCGACCAGCATATGCGCCGGGGTGACCGTATCCGCGCCCGCGGGCAGGAGATGATCCTGAACGACATCGCCCTGGTCGCGACCGATGGTTCGGCGGTCGGCCAGATCAACGGCCTGAGCGTCATGAGCCTGGCTGGCACGTCCTTCGGCCGCCCGACGCGCATCACCTGCCGGGTGCGCGGCGGCGCCGGCAAGATCGTCGATATCGAGCGGGAGGTGGAACTCGGCGGCCCGCTGCATTCCAAGGGCGTGCTGATCCTGACCGGCTTCCTGGCGGGCCGCTACGCGATGGACGCGCCGATGTCGCTGTATGCGAGCCTGGTGTTCGAGCAATCCTATGGCGGCGTCGATGGCGACAGTGCGTCCTCGGCGGAACTGTATGCATTGTTGTCGGCAGTGTCGGAGGCGCCGCTGCGTCAGGACCTGGCGGTCACCGGCTCGGTCAACCAGCACGGCATGGTGCAGGCGATCGGCGGCGCGAACGAAAAGATCGAGGGCTTCTTCGACATCTGCAAAGCGCGCGGCCTGACCGGCACCCAGGGCGTGATGATCCCGGCATCGAATGTCCGTCATCTGATGTTGCGCGCCGATGTGGTGGAGGCCTGCGCGGCCGGCCGCTTCTCGATCTGGCCGATTGAAACAATCGACCAGGGGATCGCGCTGCTGACGGGCAAGCCGGCGGGGGAACGCGGGGCGGACGGGCTGTATCCCGAAGGCTCCATCAACCGCGCGGTGGAGGAGCGGTTGAAGCACTTCGCCGACCTCCGCAAGAAGGCCGACAGCAAGGCGGACATCACATGAGCGAGGCGCAGCCCCCCGTTTTCCGCCGACTGATCCTGGAACTCGCCCCCGGCCCGGCCGATACGCGCGCGATCAGGCGGGCGGCGGAGTTCGCGCGGGATTTCGGCCTGGACCTGCACGGGGTCTATGTCGAGGACGAGGCCCTGCTGAACCTGTCGGGCTTTTCGTTTGCCCGGGAAATCCGGCTGCCGACCAATGACTGGCGCAAGCTGGATGCCACCGGCCTGGCTGACGAACTGCGCCAGCAGGCCGAGGCGGCGCGCCTGCTGCTGCGCCGGCTGCTGGACCAGATGGGCCTCCGCGGCGGGTTTGAGGTGCGGCGCGGCGATCCGGTGGTGTGCGTCGCGGGCGTGTGTTCCCCCGCCGACATCGTGGTCGTGTCGGGGGCGATGCGGGCACGCGCGCCGCAGCGAGACCCTCTGCGTCACGCGGCGGCGCTGGCCCCGGCGTCGGTGCTGGTCATGCCGGCACGACCGGCGCCTCAGGGCGGCACGATCGTGGTGCTGACGGACCGGAGCGATGATCCCGGCGTGGAACTGGCCGCCGGCATCGCCGCGGATCGCCATGCCCCGCTGCTGATCCTGACCCCGGACGATCAGGCCGAACCAGGTTGGGCCGGCACCGTCGAGTGCCGAAGCATTCCCAGCCTGCGCGCCGACGATCTGCTCCGCGCTTTGACCCAGGTGCGGGAGCGGCTGGTGATCATCACCCATGGCGCCGCCGCCATCACGGGGATGGAGGGCGCCGCCCGTGTCGCCGCGACAACCCTGGTGCCGGTGCTGGTACTGTAGGTGACCTCAGAACGGCCAGGTCCGGGTGCGGTCCGCTTCCTGCGCGGGCGTCAACGCCCTCGGGCCATCGGCCACCGAGCGCTGGCCCGGTGGCAGGGACGCCGGGTCCTGCCAGCAATTCACCACCCCGAGGCTGCGGGTGCAGAACGGGGGCGGCTGGGGCGGCAGTTCCTCCGGCCGGCAATAGCTCTGCCCCTTTTCCAACCGCACGGCCGAACAATCCCGCCCGGTCACGGTCGAGTAGGCGACGTCGATCGGGGTCTTGCCCAGGACCGCGACGGTGCCGATACCCACCCCGCCGAACAGCGTCACCCAGGCCTCGGGCGTCAGGCCGCAACCGGTCAGAAGCAGCAACAAGGGGATCGCGCGCATCATCATGCGGACGATCTTGCGCCCAACCGGTAAACAAACCCTTTCCGCCGGCGCCGGTTTGCCGCAAAACGCCGCCGCCGCTATGGTCCGCGCCCGCCCCTGGCCGCTCGACTGGCCGCCCCGCATGAGAGAGCCACGTGGTCGATATCTTCGACGAAATCAACGAAGACCTCCGGGCCGAGAGGGCCAAGCGGCTCCTGCAGCGCTTTGCCGGGCTGATTGTCGCCGCCTGCATCGCCGTGATCGGCGGCGTGGCCGCGTGGCAGGGCTGGCAGCATTGGCGGGTCCGGCAGGACAACGCCGCCGCGACCGCCTATCTGGCCAGCCTCGCGACAATCGAGTCCGCGCCCGTGCTGGCCGACGCCCAGCGCCAGACCGCCCTGACCGGGTTTGAGGCGCTGACCAAGGACGCTCCCGACGGCTACCGGACCCTGGCCCGCCTGCAAGGCGCCGCGCTGAAGGCCGATTCGGGCGATCTGGCCGGCGCCGCCGCACTGTGGGACCAGGTTTCCGCCGATTCCGCCGCCGACCCGCTGCTGCGCGATCTGGCCAGCCTGCTCTGGGCCAGCCGGCAGGTCGACAGCGGCGACCCCGCCCTGCTCGAGGCTCGGCTCCGCCCGCTGGCCATGCCCGGTGGCGCCTGGCGCTCCCTGGCCCAGGAACAGCTTGCGCTCCTGCTGCTGCGCCAGGACAAGACGGATGACGCCAAGACCGCGTTCCGGAAGTTGGCCGAGGACACCACCGCGCCCGCCGGGGTCCGCGGCCGGTCCCGCGCCTTGCTCGACCGGTTGGGCGGCTGATGAACCCGAGACGAAAGGCCATGCCGTGACAGGCGATCGTAACAAGTTTGGCGCGGGCCGGACGTTGGCCCGCCGCTCCGCCTTGCTGGCGCCCCTGGCCCTGACCGGCTGCGGCCTGTGGGACAATTGGTTCGGGACCAAGAAGGTCCCCCTGCCCGGTCAGCGGGAACCCGTGCTGCAAGGCCAGCGCGCTTTGTCCGTCAATGAAGGCGTCGGCCGCGTCACCCTGCCGCCCGCCGTGCGCAACGCCGGCTGGCCGCAATCGGGGGGCAACCCGGCCCACATGATGGGCCACCTCCATGCCAACGAAGTCCTGACCGAGGCCTGGCGCGCCGATATCGGCACCGGCGGCGGCTATCGGCGGAAGATCCTGTCGCAGCCCATCGCCGCCGACGGCGCGGTCTATGCCATGGACTCGGACGCCAATGTCTCGGCTTTCGACCTGAGCACCGGCGGCCGCCGCTGGCGGGTTGATACCAAGTCGGACGACATCGACAGCAGCAACATCGGCGGCGGCATCGCCATCGACGGCGACACCCTCTACGCCGCCAACGGATTGGGGGAGGTCGTGGCCCTCAACGCCGCGAACGGCGCCGAGAAATGGCGCGTCGAGATCGGGGCGCCCGCGCGGTCCTCTCCCACCATCGCGGAAGGCCGGCTGTTCCTGACCACGGTCGAGGATCGGTTGCTCGCCCTGGCCGTCAATGATGGCCACACGCTTTGGTCCTATCGCGCGCCCTCCGCGCCCACCACCATGCTGGGACGCCCCGCGCCGGCCTATTCCCGTGGCCTCGTCGTGGCCGGCTTCGGGTCGGGCGAATTGTCCGCCGTTCGCGCCGACACCGGCCGCCCGGCCTGGAGCGACGGCCTTGGCGCATCGCGCGGACGAGCCAGCATCGCCGACCTCGTCTCGATTCGCGGCGCCCCGGTGATCCACAATGGCCGCGTGTATGGCATCGGCCTGGGCGGTCTGGCCGCCGCGATCGACCTGCCGACCGGACGCCGCCTGTGGGAACGCCTGGTGGCGGGCCAGGATTCACCCGCTGTCGCCGGGGATTGGATATTCCTGGTCTCCACCGACCAGGAAGCCATGGCGCTGAACGCGACCGACGGCCGCATCGCCTGGATCACCCCGCTGCCGCGCTGGGAAGACGCGGAGAAAAAGAAGAACGCCCTGACCTGGTTTGGTCCGCTGCTGGTCAGCGACCGGCTGATCGTCGCCGGCACCAGCGAGGAAGCTTTGGCCATCAGCCCCTACACCGGGGAAGTGATGGGCCGCCAACGCCTGTCGGGCGCGGCGTCGCCGGTGTCTCCGGTCGTCGCCGATGGCACGGTGCTGGTCGTGACCGACGACGGGCGGCTGGTCGCGCTGCGGTAGAGCATGATCGGCCTGAGCGTAAACGTCACAGGCCGTGAATCATGCGATCAAACAAAAAGCTGGAGCGCATTCTCCATTTCCGGTCAGGCTGAACGCGCTCTAACCGCTACGCCTTGAACGTGTGCTCCGGCCCGGGGAACGTCCGGGCGCGCACGTCGTCCACATAGGCCTGGATGGCGGCCTCGATCGTCGGGGCGACCTCAGCATAGCGGCGGACGAATTTCGGGCGGAACTCGGTGAACAGGCCGATGACGTCGTCGATCACCAGGATCTGCCCGTCACAGGCGGCCGAGGCCCCGATCCCGATCGTCGGGGCGGCGATCCGCGCGGTGATCTCCCGCGCCACGGGTTCAGCGGTCTTTTCGACGACCACGCTGAAGGCCCCGGCGTCGGACACCGCGACCGCGTCGGCCAGCATGGACGCCGCTTCCTCTCCCCGGCCACGCACGCCGTAGCCGCCGAGCGCGTTCACGGATTGGGGAGTCAGGCCGATATGGGCCATGACGGGGACGCCGCGACGGGACAGGAAGTGGATCGTCTCCGCCATGTCCGCGCCGCCTTCCAGCTTGATGGCGCCGCATCCGGTTTCCGCCATCACGCGGGACGCCGAACGGAACGCCTGGGCGGGGGATTCCTCATAGGTCCCGAACGGCAGGTCCACGACTACGCATGCATGCCGAGCGGTGCGGGCGACGGCGCGACCGTGGGCGATCATCATGTCGAGGGTGACGCCCACCGTGCTGGTCATGCCGTAGACCGTCATCGCCAGGGAGTCGCCGACCAGGATCAGGTCAACCAGGGGATCGACGATCTTCGTGGTCAGGGCGGTGTAGCTGGTGATGCAGGCAATCGGCTCCCCGCCCTTGCGGGCCTTGATGTCGGGAGGCGTGACCTGTCGGGCCGGGGCTTTGGTCATCGGGGCTATCCGCGATCAGTGGAACCGAGGCCGCACCTCTTCGCACAGAAGCCGCAGCGCTTCCATCTCATGTGGGTGGTGGACCTTGCCGCCGCAATTCAGCTCGACCAGCACCCCGGCCAGGCCGAGATCGTCGCGCAGGCCCTGGATCTGGGCCGCGACGCTGTCGGGGGTGCCAACCAGGACCGACCCGCGCAGTGCCTCGTCATAGCTGATCGTCATCAGGCGCGCGGCTGTCGCGGCCCGCTTCTCCGCCCCATCGACGCCAGCGCGCCCCGCCGAGTCGGCCAGCAGGGCGCCCTGCGCGCGATAGTAGTGCATCAGGCTGGCTTCATACTGGGACCGCGCGGCCTCGGCCGTGGCGGCGAGGTAGCCGGGGGCGCGGAGGTAGACCTCTCCGTCACCCGGATGGCCGGCGTCGCGCCAGGCCTTGCGGTAGGTGGCAATCTGCGGGGCGAACATGCGCGCGTCCTCGTGCCGGATCGCGAGGAAGATCGGCTTGCCCTGCTGCCCGATGGTCACGAACGTGTCGGCGCTGGTCGCGGCGACGCGGATCGGCGGGCCGCCCTTCTGGAACGGGCGGGGGGTGACCGTGACGTCCTCGAACTGGAAATACTTGCCCTTGTGGGACAGGACGCGTTCGGACCAGGCGCGTTGGATGATCTCCAGCGTCTCCGTGAAGCGGTCGCGGCTTTCGGCATAGGGGACGTTGTAGTTCTCATAGGTCTTGGCGACGCCGCTGCGGCCGACGCCGAAGACCAGGCGCCCCTGGCTGAGCTGGTCTACCGTGGCGGCTTCCTCGGCGATGCGCAGCGGGCTGCCGAGGGGAAGGACCTGGACAGCGATGCCGATCTTCATGCGGCGGGTGCGGGCGGCGATGGCGCTGGCCACGCACATGGGGGAGGAGAGGATGGACCGCGCGGGGTCGAAATGCAGTTCGGCCAGCCACATGACGTCGAGGCCCCAACGTTCCGCCCCGTCCACGATGTCCAGCGCCTCGGCGAAGGCTTCGGAATCCGGGCGGTCGTCGAGGGAGGGGAATTCGTGGAAGACGCCGAACTCCATGGGGAGGCCTTTCGGGTTGGGGTCAGCCCATTGGATGTGGGGCGGGGCCTGGGGCGGGGATTTCGGCACTGGTTCGGCGGGGCGTCAACCTTGGGGCATGGATAAGCGCAAAAGGGAGAAACCGCCGATCACGAACCGGCGCGCCGGACCTCAGCGCGCGCCCGCGCCTGGGGCCGCGAAATCCGCGATCGCCGCTCCGAACAACGGATCGAAGTCGGGACCAAGCGTGCCTGTGTGACCCAGGGGTTGCGCCGGCTGGAACAGCGAGAGCAGCGGGAAGCCAACACGGGCGCGAGCCGCCTCGGCCACGCGCAGCCTACGGGTCGGATCCTGGTCGTAGGGATCGCCCGCCAGTTGCACCAGGACCACGCGCGTGTTCGCGGCCTGGACCCCCTGCCACAGCGCGGTCCATTCGGCCATCGCCTGCTCCCACCGCTCGGGGCGGGTGCCATGCGCGGCGGGTGACAGGGCGACGATCGCATCCGCCAGCCCGGGCAGACGCGCGGCGCTGAGCGCGATCCAGCCTCCGCGCGAGAAGCCCGCGACCACGACGTGCCGATACCCGGCCTGTCGCAGGGCTGTCAGGCCGCGTGTCAGCCCCTCGGCGCCGGCGGCCAACCCATCCTGGCCACCCTGCCGATCGAACCGCCAGATATCGAGGTCCCGGTCCGCCATCCGCCGGACCCAGTCGGGCTCGGGGGGCGGCAGGGCGACCCGGCTGTCATGCGCGCCGTGCAGCCAGACAAGGGCACCGCGCGCGACAGCCGGGCCGGCTTGGGAGAAGGCGGGCGATGGCGCCAGGGGTTCGGCCAGGGGAACAACAGGCGGCAAGGCAACGGCCCCGGCTGGCAGCGCCAGCACAAGGCACGCCAGAATCAGCCGAAGCATGCGGCCGTCAGTTGGGCGAAGGCGCGGGCGCGGTGGCTGACGGCGTGTTTCGCGTCCGGGTCCATCTGTCCGAACGTCTCCACTCCACCCTCGGGCAGGAACATCGGGTCATAGCCGAAACCCCGGTCCCCGCGGGGCGGCCAGACCACGGTGCCGTCGACGCGGCCGACAAAGGTCTCGGTATGGCCATCGGGCCAAGCGAGGCAGAGTGCGGCAATGAACCAGGCGCTCCGGTCGGGCGCATCACCCATCAGCCGATGGACCTCCGCCATCGCGACACCGAAATCCTTGGACGGCCCCGCCCAGCGCGCGGACAGCACGCCGGGATCACCGTTCAGCGCCGCCACGCAAAACCCGGAATCGTCCGACAGCGCCGGCAGCCCGCTGGCGGTGGCCGAGGCCAGCGCCTTGATGCGGGCATTGCCCTCGAAGTCGGGGGCGTCCTCCTCCGGCTCCGGCAGGCCCAGCGCACCGGCCGAGACCACATCGATGCCGAAGGGACGCAGCAGGTCCTCGATTTCCCGCAGCTTGCCCTTGTTGTGGCTGGCAAGCACCAGACGCGATCCCAAGGGGAGCTGGCGGGCCATCAGTCCCCCAGGGCGACGCGCTGGGCCGCGAACAGGTGACCCGTGCCGTGACGGGCGAGGCGCATCAGTTCCAGGAACTCGGCTTCCGAGAACGGGGTCTTCTCCGCCGTGCCCTGGACCTCGACGATGCCGCCGCCTTCCGTCAGCACGAAGTTGGAATCGGCGTCGGCAGCCGAATCCTCATCGTAATCAAGGTCGAGCACCGCAGTGCCCTTGTAGATGCCGCAGGAAACCGCCGCGACCTGCCCGGTCAGCGGGATCGTCTTCATGACGTTCATCCGCACCAGATGCCGGAAGGCCAGCGACAGGGCGACCCAGGCGCCGGTGATCGAGGCGCAACGGGTGCCGCCATCGGCGTTCAGGACGTCGCAATCGACGGTGATCGACATTTCCCCCATCGCTTCCAGGTCGACGACGGCGCGGAGCGACCGGCCGATCAGGCGCTGGATTTCCTGGGTGCGGCCGGACTGCTTGCCACGTGCGGCCTCACGGTCGCCGCGGGTATGGGTAGCGCGGGGCAACATGCCGTATTCGGCCGTGACCCAGCCCTTGCCGGTGCCGCGCAGGAACGGCGGCACGCGGGTTTCGACGCTGGCGGCGCACAGCACCTCGGTCTGGCCCATGCGGATCAGGCATGATCCCTCCGCGTGGCGGGCAAAGCCCGTGGTCATGGAGACGTCACGCAGGGCGTCGGCGGTTCGGCCCGATGGGCGCATGAGAGGCAATTCCTTAGGATTTCAGATCGCGCGGACCATACAGGCCACGACGCGGCCACGCCATCGCCCCTTGCCGCCAACAACAGCCGCCGTTGACGACCGGCAATTCCCCTGCCTAGGGTCATGGCAAGCGTGATCCACGCACTCAAAATGACAACCTGGGGAAACGACGATGAAGACGATCATTCGGTCGTGCCTGGCCGGCCTCGCGACGCTTTTGCTCGCATCCACCGCAATGTCCCAATCCGTCATCAAGGTCGGCGTGTCACAGCGCGATCTTGGCGCCGCCGACCCAGCGTTCGGCATCGGCAACGGCGACGAGTTCCCCATCCGGCAAATCTTCAACGTCCTGGTCGGCCCGAAGGACGGCACGACCGAACTGCGGTTTGACCAGTTGCAGGGCGAGCTTGCCGAGAAGTGGGAAATGGCGCCCGACGCCAAGTCCTTCACGTTCCACCTGCGCAAGGGCGTGCAGTGGCACCGCGGCTATGGCGAATTCACCGCCGAGGACGTGGTCTTCACGATCAAGCGCATGCAGGACCCGAAGACGGGCTCCGCCTATGGCTCCAACTTCCGTGACATCACGGCGGTCGAGGTCGCGGATCCCTACACGGTCACGATCCGCATCGCCTCCCCCAACCCGTTCTTCCACGCGCTGGCGCTGGCCCCACGCTTCGGCGGCTACATGCAGCCGAAAAAGGCGATGGAGGAGCTGGGCGACAAGTTCCGCCACAACCCGGTCGGCACCGGCCCGTTCGAGTTCTCCAGTCTGGAGCCGAAGCAGAAGGTCATTCTGAAGGCGAATGAAAAGCACTGGGGCGGCCGGCCGAAGATCGACGTTCTGGAAGTGCTGTATTTGCCGGAAACCGCGGCTCGGACGCTGGCGTTCGTCAAGGGCGATGTCGATATGATCGAGGGCGCGACCGTCCCCGGCTGGCAGAACAGCCTGCGGCGGCAAAAGCCCGACGCGGTGTTCGATCTGGGCCGCCCCGGGTCGATCTGGGCGTTCCATCTGAACATGACCCGCAAGCCGTTGGACGACATCCGCGTCCGCAAGGCCATCGCGCACGCGATCGACCAGCGCGTCTGGACCCAGGCCTTCGGCGACTTCGTCTCCCCCATCTACGGCATCGCCCCCCAAGGCTACTACGGTTCGCTCGGCCCCGACGACGTGCCGAAGGAAGCCGACTGGCCGTACGTCTACAACCCGGAAAAAAGCAAGGCGTTGCTGGCCGAAGCGGGCATGCCGAATGGTTTCGATATCGATGTCTTCGTGACCGAGCGGGAGGAATACAAATCCAACCTGCTGATCCTCCAGGAGATGCTTCGCAAGGTCGGCGTCCGGATCAACCTGCGGGTCGTGGAGCACACCAGCTACCACAATGATATCCGCCGGGATCTGAACACGATGATCATGTACAGCTCGGGCCAGCCGCCGCTGACCCAGGCGGTGCTGAATGCGTTCTACAAATCCTCGGCGATCGTGGGTAAGCCGACCCGCAACATGAACTTCAGCCATTACGGCGATCTCGGCGGCAACTCCGACGCGCTGATGCAGCAGGCGAATGAGGAAACCGACGACGCGAAGCGGGTCGCGATGCTCAAGCAGGTGCAGATCGACATCATGCGGCACGTGCCGTCGATCCCGCTGCCGAGCCCCGCGGGGAACTGGATCCATAATGGGAAGACGCTGGAGATCGGGTTCCCGGTGAAGGCCTACATGGGCACCTTCACCCTGGGCAAGGCGTCACGGCTGCAATGATCGTCCTCACGCGGGCCGGTGCCTGAACCATGGCCGGTTACATCCTTCGCCGCTGCCTGGAGGTCATTCCGACCATCCTCCTGGTACTGACACTGGTTTTCCTGGCATTGCGCATCATGCCAGGAGACCCGGCGCTGGCGGCCCTGGGCGACTTCGCCACGCCCGAAGCCATCGCGTTGTTCCGGGAGAAGCTGGGTCTGAACCAGCCGCTCTGGCAGCAATATTTCGCGTTCATCGGCAACGCGCTGACCGCCGATTTCGGCCGGTCCATGTCAAACAACGCCTCGATCAACGAATTGCTGGCTCAGGCGCTGCCGCACACGATCGCGCTGGGCCTCTCCGCCACGGTGATCGGCATCATCATCGGCCTGCCGATGGGAGCGATGACCGCCGTCAACCGGAACGGCAAGCTGGACGGGCTGGGGCGGGTCTTCGCGCTGATCGGGTTCTCCCTGCCGGATTTCTATTTCGGCGTGCTGCTGCTTCTGGTGTTTTCGCTGCACCTGGACTGGTTCCCGATGCTGGGTGGTGGCAAGGGCTTCCTGGACCAGTTGCACCATCTGGTGCTGCCTTCCATCACGCTGGGCGTCGTGATGGCGGCGTTCGTGATGCGGCTCACGCGGTCGTCACTGCTGGAGGTCCTGCGACGCGACTATGTCCGCACCGCGCGCGGCAAGGGCGTGGCGGAACGCTGGGTGATCTTCAAGCACGCGCTGCGGAACGCGCTTATCCCGGTCACCACCGGCCTGGGCATCTATCTGCTGACCACGCTGTCCGGGACCATCACCGTGGAGCTTGTGTTCTCTCGTCCCGGCCTGGGCACCCTGCTGATCAGCGGTGTCTCCGCGCGTGACTATACGCTTGTCCAGGCGGGCCTGGTGGTCTTCGCGTTCTTCGTTGTCGTGGTGAACTTGCTGACCGACCTGCTTTGCGCCGCGATCGACCCAAGGATCACCCTGAAATGAGCGACGCCGCCATCGCCCCTCGTTCAGCCGTCATGACCTACCTCGGCGGCAACAAGCTGTCGGTCGCCGGCGCGGCGCTATGCGTGCTGCTGATCCTGATCGCGGCGTTTTCGCCGGTGCTGGCCCCCAAGGACCCGCTGGAACAGAGCTTCCTGACCGCCAACCAGGGACCATCCGCCGAACACTGGTTCGGCACCGATTCCTTCGGCCGCGACGTGCTTTCGCGCGTGCTTGTGGGCGGGCGCGTGTCGCTGGCGATCGGCATCTGCGCCCCGCTGCTGTCGGCGCTGTTCGGGGTCTGGTTCGGCATGCTCGCCGGCTATATGGGCGGCGGCGTGGATCGGCTGGTGTCCCGCTCCTCCGACCTGTTGATGTCATTTCCAGCCTTGCTGCTTGGCGTGATGGTGGCCGCCGCCTTGGGACCCAGCTTCCAAAGCGCGGTGATCGCGATCGCGGTGGCGTTGTTTCCGCGTTTCGTGCGCCTGTCCCGCTCCGCCACGCTTGTGCTGCGACGAGAGCCGTTCATCGATGCCTCGATCGCCGCTGGGCGCAGCACGCTGTCGATCATGATGCGGCACGTGCTGCCGAACATCTCCGGCCCGTTGGTCGTTGCGCTATCACTTTGGATTGCCACCGCGATCCGGCTGGAGGCGGCGCTGTCGTTCCTGGGCCTGGGGGCGCAGCCGCCCACGCCGAGCTGGGGCAACATGATCCGCGATGGAATGAGCGACCTGGTCGGCGACCCCTGGCCCGCCGCCTTCGCCGGCTTCGCGATCACGCTGGCCGTGCTGGGCTTCAACATGGTGGGCGACGCCTTGCGCGACATGCTGGACCCGGAGCTCGACACGTGAGCCTGCTGGAGGTCGAGGACCTGCGGGTCCATCTGTTCACCAACCGCGGTGTCGTGCGGGCGGTGGATGGCATTTCGTTCACGCTGGAAGCCGGCCGCAGCCTGGGTATCGTGGGGGAATCCGGCTGCGGCAAAACCATGACCGCGTTGTCGCTGATGCGCCTGATCCCGGCCCCGCCGGCTGAGATCGTCAGCGGTTCGATCCGTTTCGATGGCGAGGACGTCGTCACGATGGACTCCGAACGGTTGCGCGCGCTGCGCGGCAATCAGATCGCGATGATCTATCAGGACCCGATGACCTCCCTGAACCCGGTGTTCACCGTGGGGGAGCAGATCGCCGAGGCGGTGCGCCTGCATCGTGGCGACGGGCGAAACGCAGCACTGCTGCGCGCGGTGGAGATGCTGAAGCTGGTCGGCATCCCCGACCCGACCCGCGTCTCCGAGGCCTATCCGCATCAGCTGTCCGGCGGCATGCGCCAGCGCGCGGTGATCGCGATGGCGCTGGCCTGCGACCCCAAGCTTCTGATCGCGGATGAGCCGACGACGGCGCTGGATGTCACGATCCAGGCTCAGATTCTGGAACTGCTGCGGCGGCTGCGCGATGAGCTTGGCACCGGCATCATCCTGATCACGCACGACCTCGGCGTGATCGCCGACCTGGTGGACGACGTGATCGTGATGTACGCGGGCAAATTGGTGGAGCACGCGCCGGTACGCCGATTGTTCGCCGATCCGCAGCATCCGTATACACGCGGGTTGCTACGCTCGGTGCCATCGCTGGACATGCGCGAGCATCGGCTGCGCACGATCGAGGGCACGGTGCCGCCGGCGCATGCCATGCCGAACGGGTGCCGCTTCAACCCACGCTGCGCCCTGGTGCGCGCTGAATGCCGGGAACAGGAACCGCCGTTGGTTGATGCCGGACAGGGGACACGCGCCGCGTGCTGGGCTCTGACATGACCGCGCCATTGCTGTCGGTCCGCGATCTACGGAAGCATTTTCCGATCTCGGGCGGCCCGTTGGGGTATCGCACCGTCGGCCACGTGAAGGCCGTGGACGGCGTGTCGTTCGATGTTTCTCCGGGCGAAACCCTGGCGCTGGTCGGTGAATCCGGCTGCGGCAAATCCACCACCGGCCGCATGCTGCTGCGCCTGACGGAGCCGACCAGCGGCTCGGTTGTGTTCGACGGCACCGATCTGCTGGGCCTTGGCACCAGCGCGATGCGGCAACGGCGGCGGGAGATGCAGATCGTCTTCCAGGATCCGTATTCGTCCTTGTCGCCCCGCCAGCGGGTGGAGGACATCATCGCCGAACCGCTGGACGTGAACGGTCTTTACGCTCACCCCGGAGAGCGGCGGGAGCGGGTGATTGAGCTGCTGCGGCTGGTTGGCCTGGATGAGGTGCATCTGCGCCGCTACCCGTTCGAATTCTCGGGCGGCCAGCGCCAGCGCGTCGCGATTGCCCGGGCGCTGGGGCCGCAGCCTCGGCTGATCGTGGCGGATGAGCCTGTGTCGGCGCTGGACGTGTCGATCCAGTCGCAGGTCGTGAACCTGATGCAGGATCTGCAGGAGAAATTCGGCCTGGCCTATGTTTTCATTTCACACGATCTGGCCGTGGTGCGTCACATCGCCCATCGCGTGGCGGTGATGTATCTGGGCCGTCTGGTGGAAATGGCCGAGACGGACACGTTGTTCTCCGCCCCGCATCATCCGTACACGCAGGCTCTGCTATCGGCGGCGCCGGTGCCGGACCCGGAGCGGCGGCGGACCCGGATCGTTCTGAATGGCGATGTTCCCAGCCCGGCGAACGCGCCGAGCGGATGCCATTTTCATCCGAGATGTCCGATTGCGCAGGGGATTTGCAAGGAGCAGGTGCCGTCCTTGCGGGATGTTGGCAACGGCCAGACGGCTGCTTGCCATTTCGCGAAGCCGTTTCCGATTCCGGTGTGATTCCAGGGGGTGCAGGGACCGGGGCATCGCCCCGATCCCATGGCCCGATCAGAACCCGACGCGGTCTCCGCCCTTCAGGTTCAGCATCGCCCGCGCCTCGGCCGGCGTCGCGATTTCCAGGCTCAGGTCTTCCAGGATGCGGCGGATCTTCGCCACCTGTTCGGCGTTCGACTTCGCGAGCTGGCCCTTGCCGATATACAGGCTGTCTTCCAGGCCCACGCGCACGTTGCCGCCCAGGATGCCAGCCATCGTGGTGAACGCCATCTGGTGCCGCCCGGCCGCGAGGACCGACCAAACATACTGGTCACCAAACAGACGGTCGGCGGTTTCCTTGGCGAACAGCAGGTTGCGCGGCTCCGCGCCGATGCCGCCGGTGATGCCGAAGATCGACTGTACGAACAGCGGGCCTTCGACGACCTTGCGGTCCAGCATATAGGCCAGGTTGTACAGGTGGCCGATGTCGTAGCACTCGAACTCAAACCGCGTGCCGTGGCCCTTGCCCAGCCGTTCCACGATGCCCTCGATGTCGTCGAAGGTGTTGCGGAAGATGAAGTTGGACGTGTTGTCCAGGTACGGCTTCTCCCACGGGAACTTCCACTTCGTGATGCGGTCACCGGCGCGGGAGATGTTGAAGTTCATGCTGCCCATGTTCAGGCTGCACATCTCGGGGCTGGCGACCAGCGGCGCGGCCAGCCGCTCCTCCAGCGTCATGGTCAGCCCGCCGCCGGTCGTGATGTTGATCACGGCGTCGGTGCTTTGCTTGATCACCGGCAGGAACTTCATGAACACGGCCGGATCGGGCGTGGGGGAGCCATCGACCGGATTGCGCGCGTGCAGATGGATGATGGCGGCACCCGCCTCGGCCGCCTCGATCGAGGAACGGGCGATTTCTTCCGGCGTGATCGGCAGGTAGTCCGACATGCTGGGGGTGTGGATGGCGCCGGTGACGGCGCAGCTGATGATGACCTTGGCCATGTCGGTCTCTCTCTCCTGCAAAACGATGGATGGAGTTTGCCCCAGGCGTGCTCCCGGGGCCAGTGCCGGGGTTACAGGGGGTGCGAACCAAAGTTGTGGGATCAAGCGGCGGCGTTCGATGACGCTTCTGGCTGGTTGAGATTGGCGGGTGCCGACGGCCTGTCGGCCAGCGCCGCCCAATAAGCGTCCCAGTCCCGGTTCAGACGATTGATCCGCAACGCAAGCA
>CAMCDA010000110.1 GCA_945873195.1 Asaia bogorensis | reverse complement strand
CGGCGACGAAGGTCCCGGTCAACGCGAGGCGGACCCAGAACTCCCAGTCCTCCCCAAACGTCAGGTCGGTCCGGAACGGGCCGGCGGCGTGGAGGGCGGCGCGCCGGATCAGGACATGGCCGCCGTTGATGAAACGGTTGCGGATCAACAGCGGGCTCAGCAGGTCGCCCTGCGCGGGCGGGACCGGGGAGGCCATGGATCCATCCATCGCCATGCGCGCATGGGCGCCGACCGCGGCGTTGGCGCGAGGATGATCCCGCAGTACGCCCGCCAACCGCGCAAGGGCGTCCGGACTCAGTTGGTCGTCCCCGTCGAGAAACAGGACCGCCTCGGCATCGGCCCGCGCCAAGCCGGCATTGCGGGCGGCCGACACCCCCTGGTTGGGCTGGGTGACGACGCGCAGCCGATGGTCCTCGAAGCCGGACGCGATGGCGGCGGTCGCGTCGGTGGAGCCGTCATCCACCACGATCATCCGCCAGTCGCGATGGCTCTGCGCCAGGACGGACCGGATCGCCGCCGCGAGGAACGGGGCGATGTTGAAGGCGGGGGTGACGATCGCGATCCGCATGGGTGGCCTGGGAACTGTGTCCCTTGCGCTTAGGCCGATGAGGTTGAGATTCCGTTAACCGGGGCCGGCTTACCGCGGAGTCTTCTGGCATCCCACCCATCCTCTTGCCCCCATCTGGCCACCAACGCACATTCGCCCCCGATCAAACGACCCATGGGCAAGGAGCATCCGATGAAGCTGTTCGACATCACCGGCAAGGTCGCCATCGTCACCGGCGGCAATGGCGGCATCGGGCTGGGCATGGCGCAGGGCATGGCCTCCTGCGGGGCTGACATCGTCGTCGCCGGCCGCAACGCCGAAAAGGCCGCCGCCGCGGTCGAGACCCTGAAAGCCATGGGCGTCCGCGCCACCTTCATCGCCGCCGACGTCACGAAGAAAACCGAATGCCTCGCCCTGGTGGCCGAGGCCGAAACCACCTTCGGCCGTGTCGACATCCTGATCAACAACGCCGGGACCTCGATCCGGAAGATGCCGCAGGACTACTCCGAGGAGGAGTGGCACCACGTCATGGACACCAACCTCTCCAGCGCCTTCCTATGTTCCCAGGCCGTCTATCCGGCGATGCAGCGCGCCGGCGGGGGCAAGATCATCAACATCGGGTCCATGATGTCGCTGTTTGGCGCGCCCTATGCGACTCCCTATTGCGCGTCCAAGGGCGGGATCGTGCAGATGACCAAGGCCCTGGCGACCGCCTGGGCGAAGGATGGCATCCAGGTCAACGCCGTGCTGCCCGGCTGGATCGACACCGAACTGACCGTTCGCGCCCGCCAGCAGGTCGATGGGCTGGAGGAAAGCGTGGCCAAGCGCACCCCGCATGGCCGCTGGGGCGTGCCGCCCGACATGGCGGGCGTGGCGGCGTTCCTGGCCTCTCCGGCGTCCGACTTCGTGACCGGGACGGCGATCCCGGTCGATGGCGGGTTCTCGATCGCGATGTAGCACGGGAAACGCGAGGAACTCCCCTCCCCTTGAGGGAGGGGCCGGGGGAGGGGTGGGCTCCCCCCGAGCTCGACGAGATTCCCCTCCACCGACCTTGCCGCTAGCCCCCTCCCCCCAACCGCCTCCCTTCAGGGGAGGGGGAGAAGATGGCAGCCACCACAGGAGACTCCCCCATGTCCGACGGCACGCTCTACATAGGCAACCGCCGCTACTCCTCCTGGTCACTCCGCGGCTGGCTCGCGGTCCGCCGAGCGGGGCTGGATGTGGAGGAGGTTGTTATACCGTTTACACGGCCGGGGCCGACGCCGGCCATCGCCGCGGTATCCCCCACCGGCCTGGTGCCCTGCCTCGACCACCTCGGCGCCAAGGTCTGGGAATCGCTCGCCATCTGCGATTACTGCGCCGAAATCGACCCAACCCTGTGGCCCGCCGACCGGATTGCCCGCGCCCATGCCCGCTCGATCGCCGCCGAGATGCATGCCGGGTTCCGCGAACTGCGAATGGCCATGTGGATGAACCTCGGCCGAGATTTCGCCGGCATGGGCCGCACGCTCGGCGCCATGGAGGACATCGCGCGGATCGAGGCGCTGTGGGCCGACACCCGCAAGCGCTTCGGCCATGACGGGCCATTCCTGTTCGGCGCCACCTTCACCGCGGCAGATGTGATGTATGCGCCGGTCGTGGCCCGGTTCCTGACCTGGAAGCCCGATCTGTCGCCCCCGACCCAGCTTTATTGCGACGCGGTTCGGGCGCATCCGCTCGTCGCCCGCTGGTACGATCTGGCGGCGGAAGAACCCGAGGAGTGGCTGGTTGCCAGTTACGAATCGCCCGAATGAACGGACAAGCGACCGCGCTGGATCATGTCGGCATCGTCGGGCCGGACCTCGCCTGCCTCGCCGCCGCCTGGACGCGCCTGGGCTTCCAGCTCACGCCGCTCGCCCGGCATGAAGGCGGGCGGACGGGCAACCACTGCGTCATGCTCGACGGGTCCTATCTGGAGCTGGTGGCAACCCTGCCCGGTGGGACCAGCGCGACCCTGGCCCGGTTCCTGGGCCGCTATGCCGGCATCCACATCCTCGCCGCGCGGATAGATGACGACGCCGCCGCGCTGGTCCGCCTCGCCCGGGCCGGCTTCGGCGACCTCCACGCCAGCCACACCGAACGGGCGCTGGACGATTCCGACCCCACCAGCCCGCGCGTCGGTTTCTCCCTGATCACGCCGCCCGATCCGCCCGAGGGCCGGGTCCACCTGATCCGCCATCTCACCCCCGAGGCGATGTGGCAGCCCCGGTTTCTGGTCCATCCCAACCAGGCGGCCAGCCTCACCGCCCTTACTCTGATCGTGGCAGAGCCGGCGGTCACCGCCGCCTGGCTGTCGCGCGTCACCGGCCGGCCGGCCGTGGTGGAGGCGGACGGACTGGCGATCGACCTCGGGCGCCAGCGGCTGCGCATCCTACCGGCCCCCGGCGCCGACCATCCACCCGCCCTGCCCTGGGTCTCCGGCCTGACCTTGCGCACCAGCGATGCAAATCGGGCATTGGCCTCGATCCTGGCGGTGCATGCCATTCCGCATCATAAGGACGCCACCGCCATCATCGTCCGCCAGGACGACATGATCCTGCGGTTCGAGCCTTCCCTGTCCTGATCCCGCGCGGAGCATTCCATGGCGCCCAAGCCCAGCAAACCCAGCCCCAAGGCAGCGTCGAACACGGCGCCCTATGCGATCGTCGGGATCGTGCTGGCGGCGCTGCTGATCGGCACCGGCGCGTTCCTGTGGATGACCGGCGCCAACCCCGGCAAATCCATGATCGGCGGCCCCTTCGCCCTGGTCGGCGGAGAGGGCAAGCCGCTCACCGACAAGGATTTCCGCGGCAAGTACATGCTGATCTATTTCGGCTTCACGTTCTGCCCGGATGTCTGCCCGACGTCGTTGAACACGCTGTCGGACGCGCTGGACCGGCTGGGGCCGCTGGCGAACCGCATCCAGCCTCTGTTCATCACCGTCGATCCGAAGCGCGACGACCAGGAGGCCGTCGCCCGCTATGCCGCCGCCTTCGGAACGCGGATCATCGGCCTGACCGGCACGCAGGAGCAGATCGACGCCGCCGCCAAGGCCTACCGCGTCTACTTCCGGGAGCATCGCACCGGCCCGGGGCCGAACGACTACTCAATGGACCACAGCTCGATTCTGTATCTGATGGGGCCCGACGGCAGCTTCATCGCCCCCATCCGCGCCGAACAGCCGCCCGAGGACATCGCCAACACGCTGCGAAAGCTGGTGAAGTCCTGACTACGGCAACAGCGGCTCGATCGCCCGCAGCAACAGGCCCATCTGCCGCTTCCAGTCCATCCCGGCCATGAACCGCGCCGCCCGCTCACCCATCGCGCGGGCGGCTTCGCGGTCGCGCCAGACGGTTTCCAACGCCTCGACCGCTTCCTCCACGTCACTCTCGCCCCAATCCGTCGTGTCGAGGCCGGCTCGGGTAACCGCCCCCTGACGGTGCAGCGGCAGCGCGATATCGGGGGTTCGCAGCAGGTCGAGATGGCCGGTATTGGCCGACAGGATCGTCGGGATGCCGCAGGCCATGCATTCCATGGCAACCAGGTTGGTGCCGCCCTCCGACCGGTTGGGGAACAGCGCCACATCGGCTTCCCGGATCACATGCGGCATGGCGATGTTGGGCGTCGGACCGATGGCAACCATCGAATCGGCCGGGATGCCATTCGCGACCGCCCAGCCGATCACATCCGGCGTGCCCTCGGGCGTGGCGCGCGGCGGGACCAGCCCGGGATGCGCCACCGCGTCGTTCATGAGGTCGGACCAGGGCGAGTGCCAGGCGGTCAGCAGCAGCGCCTCCGGGTGGCGGCGATGGAAGGCGCGGAACGCGGCCAGCGCCAGATCCTGGCCCTTCCGCAGTTCCAGCTTTCCGCCTGAGAACACGACGAACCGATCCCGCCCCAGCAACCCAGCCCGCGGCGCCGGATGGAACAGGCTGGTGTCGATGCCCTGCAGTACGGTGGTCGTGGCATGGATGCCGTTGGCGCGCAGCACGCGTTCGTTCCATGCCGACCCGGCGATGACCAGGGCGAATTCCTTCGCGCGGTCGCGGCCGGCGGGGCTGAGCGTCGCTTCCTCCAGGAAGGCCACGCCGACATGGGGCGTGCCGATCAGCGTCTTGCCGCAGGCGGCCTGGCCCGCGCCCACGAAGTCGCGGCCGATCGCGCACAGGACCGGCGCCTCGATTTCCAGCGCCGGTTCAGCGGTGCCGGTCAGCGCCGCCCAGACATCGCGCGACCGGGCGAGCGCGGGCTGAATCCGCGCCTCCCGCAAGGGATCGAGCACGAGGTCCTCGGGCGAGAACATCTGCCCCGCGATCGGCGCGAACACAGGATGATCCGCCAGCGCGAGCAGCAGATTCAACCCGTTCACGCCCCAGCCGAAGAAGCTGGACACGCCCCAGCAGAACACCAGCGGCGTGCGCCCATCCGCGGGCTCGATACCCAGGATCGGCAGGTCGCGCATCAGGCGGCCGGTTGACCCCCGACGGGACGCACACCCAGCAGATGCGCGATCGCATAGGTCAGGTCGGGGCGGTTCAGCGTGTAGAAGTGGAACTCATCCACGCCATTCGCCTGCAACAACCGCACCTGCTCCGCCGCCACGACCATGCCGATCATGCGGCGCGTCTCGGGGTCGTCGTCCGTGCCCTCGAAGATATGCCCCATCCAGGCGGGGACGGACGCACCGCACATCGCCGAGAACCGGGCCGCCTGCGCGTAGTTCGACACCGGCATGATCCCCGGCACGATCGGCGCGGTGATCCCCGCGGCGAGGCAGCGGTCCAGGAACCGCAGATAGGTGTCGGTATCAAAGAAGTACTGCGTGATCGCCCGCGTCGCGCCGGCATCGAGCTTGCGCTTCAGATTGTCGAGGTCGGCCTCGGGGCTGAGGGCGGTCGGATGGGTTTCGGGGTAGGCGGCGGCCGAAATCTCGAAATCGGCGACCTTGCGCAGGCCGGCGATCAGGTCGGCGGCGAAGGCATAGCCGCCGGGATGCGGCGCATAGGTGGTGCCGGGCGGGGGATCGCCGCGCAGGGCCACGATGTGGCGGACGCCGGCTTCCCAATACTGACGGGCGACGTCGTCGACCTCCTGCCGGGTCGCGCCAACACAGGTCAGATGCGCCGCGGGAGTCAGGTCGGTGTCCGTCACGATGCGGGCGACGGTCGCATGAGTCCGCGCCTGAGTCGTGCCGCCCGCGCCATAGGTCACGGAGACGAAGCGCGGCATCATCGGCGCCAGGCGCTGGATGCAGGCCCAGAGCTGCTGCTCCAACGCCTCGGTGCGGGGCGGGAAGAATTCAAAGGACAGCTTCGGCGGCGGCTGCTCCGCGTCACGGGCGGGCAGGGACCGGAAACGAGGGCCGGTCAGCCAACGCTGGAGGGTGGGGACATCGGTGGGGGCGCGGTCTTGGCTCATGGGGACGGAATCCAAGGTTTCGGGACGAAGTGCAAGCAAAAGCGATGGGGCTCCGCCCCAAACCCCGCTCAGGGGCTTTGCCCCCGAGACCCCCACCAAAGGCCTTGGCCTTTGGAAACCATTGGTTGGGGGGATTCCGGGAGGGGCTGAGGCTGTGGCTGAAGCATCACCTCAGCCCCTCCCGGAATCCCCCCAAATAACCGGTTCCAAGGGCCGGTGCCCTTGGTGGGGGTCCAGGGGGCAAAGCCCCCTGGTCGGGGCATGGGGTGAAACCCCATCCCTTGCCCCCAGCCCCCGCCTGCGCAACCATGCGGCATCGCACAAAAGGACACAGCGCATGGCATGGCGGGTCGGCATCGATATCGGCGGCACCTTCACCGACGTCGCCATGGTGGAGGAGCAATCCGGCCGCATCGGCATCGCCAAGGTCCTGACGACACCCCGTGATTTCGGCCAGGGCGTCATCAACGGCATCACCCAGGGGCTGGAGCGCTACGGCATCGCCGCCGCCGATGTGTCCCTGCTGTCGCATGCCACCACCGTCGTCACAAACGCCCTGCTGGAGAAGAAGGGCGCCCGCGCCGGCTTCATCGCCACCCGCGGCTTCCGCGACATCCTGGAACTCCGCCGCTCCTCCCGCCCCGATCTGTATGATCTGTTCCAGGACGGGCCCGCCGTCCTGATCCCCCGCCGCCACCGGTATGAGATCACCGAGCGCATCGACGCCCAGGGCGAGGTCGTGACCCCCCTGGCCGACGACGAATTGCCCGCCTTGATTGACGCGATCCGCGCGGAAAAGCTGGAGACGATCGCCGTCTCCCTGATGTTCTCGTTCCTGAACGACGCCCATGAACGCCGCATCGGCGCCGCCCTGCGCGCCGCCCTCCCCGGCGTCGGCGTGTTCCTGTCGTGTGAGGTCCTGCCGGAAATCCGCGAGTTCGAGCGCGCCAGCACGACCGGCGTCTGCGCCTATGTCGGCCCCCTGCTCGCCAGCTATCTGGAGCGTCTGTCCCAGGCGACCCAGGCTCTCGGCCTGCCGTCTTTGATGGTCATGGGATCATCCGGCGGTGTGTTCGACATCGCGGAAGGCCTGCGGATGCCGGCCATGGCCGTGGAGTCCGGCCCCGCGGCCGGCGTCATCGCGGCGCAGTTGGCGGGGCGGCAATTGGGCCGGCCCGACCTGATTTCCTTCGACATGGGCGGCACGACGGCCAAGGCCAGCGTCATCGTGAACGGAGAGGTCTCGGTCACCGCCGAATATGAGGTCGGCGGCGCGGCCAACACCAAGCGCTGGATGCACGGCACCGGCCACCCGATCCGCGTGCCGGTCATCGACCTGGCCGAGGTCAGCGCCGGCGGCGGCTCGATCGCCTGGGTCGATCCGGGCGGTTCGCTGAAGGTCGGCCCGCACAGCGCCGGCGCCGATCCGGGGCCGGCGGCCTATGGCGGCGGCGGGACGTTCCCCACGGTGACCGATGCGAACGTCGTCCTCGGCCTGCTGGACCGCGACGCGCTGCTGGACGGGGCCTTGAAGATCGACTCGCCCGCGGCCGAACGCGCCATCACCGACCACGTCGCCAACCGCTACAACCTGACCGCGGCCGAGGCGGCGTCGCGGATCATCGAGGTCGTGAACAGCAACATGGCCCAGGCGCTGCGGATCGTCTCCGTGGAGCGCGGCCACGACCCGCGGGAATTCAGCCTGATCGCGTTCGGTGGCGCTGGCCCCGTGCATGCCGTGGCGCTGGCCGAGGAACTGGCGATCCCGGAGGTCATCATCCCCCCTGCCCCCGGCGCGTTCTCGGCGCTGGGCCTGGTCGCGACCGACCTCAAGCGGGACTACTCCCGCACGCTCTATGCCGATCTCGGCACCGTCGAGGCCAGCCGGGTCGGCGATGCGATCGCCGCGATGGAAACCGCCGGTGCCGCCATGCTGGAAGCCGCCCGCGTGCCGGCCGAACGCCGAGCGCTGCTGCGCCAGGCAGATGTCCGGTATCGGCGCCAGGCCTATGAACTCACGATCCCGGTCGCCGACGGCCCGATCACGCGGGAAAGCCTCGACGCGCTGGCCGAACAGTTCCACGTCAAGCACGCCCAGACCTACGGCCACGCCAACCGGAACGAGCCCGTTCAGCTCGTCAACCTCCGCCTCACCGCGCTCGGCCGCCTGCCCGACCTGAAACTGACGCAGCACGCCGATCCCGGCAGCGCGCGGTTGCGGCAACGCTCGGTCTGGTTCCCGACCACCGGCTTCGTCGACACCCCCGTGCATTGGCGCAACGGCCTGACCCCGGGAACGAACATCCTCGGGCCGGCCATCATCGAGGCGCTGGATTCAACCACCGTCCTGCCACCCGGCTGGCAGGCGCTGGTGGACGACCTGGGCTACCTGCGGCTGACCCGGCGGTAGGTGGCGGCGCGGCCCGGTCGTTGACAGTCCCTCGGCGGCCGAGGGACAACTCGGGCGCGGATGCCGGTCTCCGCTGAACGGACCATCCAGGGTGGACCATGGACGCTTACGGTCTGCTGCGGCTTCAGATTGAATGGGGTGCCGATGAGGCGCTGGACGACGCGCCGGTCGAACGGCTGCGCGCGCCCCGTCCGGTCGATCCCGGTGTGCGTCCCACCGCCCTCGTCACACCCCAGGCCGCCCCGGCGGTCGTCGGATCCCCCGCCGAACGGGCGCTGACCGCCGCCAACCAAGCCGGATCGCTGGAAGCCCTGCAAGCGGCCATCGCGGCGTTCGACGGCTGCGCCCTGCGTGATACCGCCACCAATCTCGTGTTCGCCGCCGGCGATCCCGCCGCCGCGGTCCTTTTGATCGGCGACCCGCCCCAGGCGGATGAGGACCGGTCGGGCACCCCCTTTGCCGGCAAGGACGGGCAGTTGCTCGACACGTTGCTGGCCAGCGCGGGCCTGGATCGCGGCCGGCTGCTGCTGACGCCGCTGCTGCCCTGGCGCCCGCCGGGCGGCCGGCCGGCCACGGCGTCCGAGGTCGCGATGTGCCTGCCCTTCCTGCACCGGTTGATCGCGCTGACCAGGCCCCGCTGCCTCGTGCTCGCCGGCCCGCAGGCAGTGCGCGCGCTGGTCGGCACCAAGCCGCGGGTGCAGGCCGGCCTACGGAAGGCGGACTGCGCCGTGCCGGGGATGGAGGCCGCGCTGGAATCCCTGCTGCTGCCCTTCCCCGCCGCCGCCCTGCGTCAACCCGCCGCCCGCAAGGAAGCCTGGGCCACGCTGCGGCGGATGCGGCGCGTCGTGGAAGGCTGAGGGAGACCTACCGGCGGTAACGCCAGATGACGCGCCTGCCGGCCTCGATCCCCGGCCGTTCCACCGCGACATGGGCGATCGACGCCCCGATCACCAGCACCACGAGGCTGGCGTAGACCAGACTCCAATGCGCCAGCGGGGAGGACAGCCCAAAAGCGCGCATCGCCTCGGGCCGGAAGAACAGCGCCAGCGCGAGGCCCTGCAGCAGATAGATCCCATAGCTCGCATGACCCAGCCGATGCGCGGGACGCAGCGCCAGCAGGCCGAAAACGGTGCAGCCATTGGCGATCAGATAAAACGCCCCGCCCATCAGCAGCATCGGCGCCGCCTCATACGCCGATCCAAAGCCCATGATCGCCGCCGCCAACAGCGCGGTCACGGCCGGGGAGGCAATGGCGTCGGGCAGCCGGAGCACGATCCCCGCCTGGCGCATCGACGCCGTCAGCATGCCCAGCGCGAACAGCACCGAGACATAGACATCCCGGTTCGGCGGAATGACCAACACCACGACCGTCGGGATCACCACGGCCAAGGCCGCGAAGGGCAGATGCCGCCAACCCTTGCGGACACCCCAGGCCAGCAGCGGCAGGAGGAAATAGAACAGCCACTCATACCGCAGCGTCCAGGTCACGCCGGCCAGAATCTGCTCGGTGTTTTCAAACCCGTTCAGCTTGGGCCCCTTGATCACCCCGATCATCAGCCAGACGCCGATCTGGCGGAGCAATTCCCACCACGGCACGTTCAGCACGAGCCCCGTGGATGCGAAAATCACCGCGAACATGACCGCGATGGCGAGGAAATACAGCGGCCCCAGCCGAAAGACCCGGCCGATATACAGCACGCGCCAGTCCAGGATGCCGTTCGCGCGGATGATCCGATCCCAGAACAGATAGCCCGTGACCATGAAGAACATGGCAACGCCCATCGGGCCGACCATCGTATAGAAATGCGAGGCCGGCAGCCGCCACGCCCCGGTTTCCAGATACCCGTGATAGATCGCGCCATGATGGAACACGACCGCCAGCGCCAGGTACCCGCGCAGCCCGTCGATCGTCGAAATCCGCCCCGCCACGGATGATTCGTCCAACGCCGAGAACGCCGGAGTCGCCGCCAGCACCAGCAACGCGGCGATCCCCACGAAGAACGGCCAGATCGAGAGATAATCCATGTCGCGGGCGGGGCCTCCGGGCCATCTTGCCGTTGTTTTCCTACGGCCAGCCAAGCGACGGCAAGGCGGCGACGCGCCCAAGGGAAATCGGGTCTCCCCCCTGACACTCCAACCGTAATCGGTTAGACATGGTTTCAGCGGGCGGAGGCCAAGGGGAAGCCGAGATATGCCGGACCTAAGACAGACCTATGACGTGCTGGTGGCGGGCGGCGGCAATGCCGCGCTCTGTGCCGCCATCACCGCGCGCCAGGCAGGCGCCAGCGTGCTGCTGCTGGAAAGCGCCCCCAAGGCGTTCCGCGGCGGCAACAGCCGGCACACGCGCAACCTTCGGGCCATGCACGACAAGCCGAACGACGTGCTGATCGAGGCCTATCACGAGGACGAGTACTGGGACGACCTGCTGCGCGTCACCGGCGGCAACACCGACGAAACCCTGGCCCGGATGACCATCCGCGCGTCCTCGGGCGTGTTCGGCTGGATGCAGGCCTGCGGGGTCCGGTTCCAGCCGTCCTTGACCGGGACGCTGAACCTCGGTCGGACCAACGCGTTCTTCCTCGGCGGCGGCAAGGCCCTGGTCAACGCCTACTACCTGACGGCCGAACGCCTGGGCGTCGATATCATCTACGATACCGAGGTCCTGTCGCTGAACATGGACGACGGCTTCGTCCGGACGGTCGACATCACCCTGCGCGGCTTCCCCGAAACGGTGAAGGCCCGCTGCGTGGTGGCCTCGGCCGGCGGATTCCAGGCCAACCTGGACTGGATGCGGCAATACTGGGGCGACGCGGTCGACAACTTCGTGATCCGCGGCACCCCGTTCAACCGCGGCCGGGTGCTGAAGAACCTGCTCGACCAGGGCGTCGGCGCGATCGGCGATCCGACCCAGTGCCACGCCGTCGCGCTGGATGCCCGCGCGCCCAAGTTCGACGGCGGAATCACCACCCGCCTGGACAGCGTGCCCTACAGCGTCGTGGTCAACCAGAACGGCGACCGCTTCTATGATGAGGGCGAGGACGTCTGGCCCAAGCGCTATGCCATCTGGGGCCGCCTGATCGCCCAGCAGCCTGGCCAGATCGCTTACTCGATCTGTGACTCGAAGGCCTTCCGGCTGTTCATGCCGTCGGTCTACCCGGCCTACAAGGCCGGCACGATCGAGGAACTGGCCATCCGCATGAAGCTGGACCCGCTGAAGGTTCGCCAGACGGTGGAGGAATACAACGCCGCCATCCCGCCCGGGCAGTCCTTCGACAACCTCAAGCTGGACGGCAACCACACGGTCGGGCTGACGCCCAACAAGACCAACTGGGCCCGCGGCGTCGACAAGGGGCCGTTCTATGGCTACCCGCTGCGCCCCGGCATTACCTTCACCTATCTGGGCGTTCGGGTGAACGAAAAGGCCCAGGTGATCATGGACAACGGCCAACCCGCCGGAAACCTGTTCGCCTCGGGGGAAATCATGGCTGGCAACATCCTCGGCAAGGGCTACCTCGCCGGGTTCGGAATGACGATCGGCACGGTGTTCGGCCGCATCGCGGGGCAGGAGGCCGCAAACCGTGCAAGAAACTGAACTCATCGAACGCGCTCGGCATGAAGTCGAGGTCTGCAACGCCTGCCGCTATTGCGAGGGCTTCTGCGCCGTCTTCCCCGCCCTGGAACTGCGGCGGGAATACACGGCCGGCGACCTGAGCTACCTGGCGAACCTGTGCCATGGCTGCCGCGGCTGCTACTACGCCTGCCAATACGCGCCGCCGCATGAATGGGGGATCAACATCCCCAAGATCATGGCCGAGGTCCGCCAGCAGAGCTACACCGAATACGCGTGGCCCAAGGGCATGGGGTCGCTGTTCGAACGGAACGGGACCATCGTTTCGGGCGTCATCGTCGCCTCGATCTCGATCGTGCTGATCCTGTCCATGCTGCTGGTATCGCCCGAGAATTTCTGGAAGGCGCGCCCGGCCGAGGCCGGATCCTTCTATGCGGTCATCCCCCTGATCGTCATGCAGATCGTCGGCATCGCGAGCTTCGGCTTCGCGCTGGTGGCCATGTGGATGGGTGCCAGGAACTTCTGGAAGGACGCCGGCCCGGATGGCGGCGTCGGTCCCGTCGCCCTCGCGATCGCGCTGTGGGACGTGCTGACGCTGAAGAACCTCGGCGGCAATGGCAACGGCTGCAACGATAATTCCGAGGCCTTCTCGATGCGGCGGCGCATGCTGCATCACGCGATGTTCTACGGCTTCATGCTGTGCTTTGCGGCCACGACCGTGGGGTTCTTCTACCACACGTTGTTCGGCTGGCACGCGCCCTACGGCTATCTGAGCGTGCCCGTGGTACTCGGCACCGTCGGCGGCGTGATGCTAATGATCGGGACGCTGGGCCTGTTCGCGATGAAGCTGGTGGAGGACCCGGGCCCTGTCTCCCGCAAGATGCTGGGCGGGGACGTGGCGATGCTGCTGCTGCTGGCACTGACGTCCCTGACGGGGCTGGTGCTGCTGGCGGTCCGCTCCACTGGGGCGATGGGCCTGACGCTGGCGATCCATCTGGGGTTCGTGCTGGCGCTGTTCCTGGTGCTGCCATACTCCAAGATGGTGCATGGCGTTTACCGGTCGGCCGCGCTGCTGCGGCGGGCGGCGGAGCGGAACATGAAGCCGTTGGGCGGGGAGTAATACCAGCCGAACCTGGCGATGACTGGACCGCGAGGCAGCCGAACGCCTCGTAGTCAACGAGATAGGGATCACGCCCATGACCTTCCTCCTCGGCCCCGAGGTCCAGCTTGACCGGCCCGCCTTCCTCGATCCCACGGCGCGCATCTTCGGGCGCGTCTCGGCCGGGGAGGGCAGCAGCTTCTGGCCCTATTCCGTCATCCGGGCCGAGGGCACTTCCGTCCGCATCGGCCGCTTCACCAACATCCAGGATGGCGCCTTGATTCATATCGGCGGCGGCAAGGGGACGGTGATCGGGGATTACTGTTCCATCGCGCACCGCGCCGTGGTGCATGGGGCCGAGGTCGGGGATGACTGCCTGATCGGCATTGGCTCCGTGGTCATGGACGGCGCCAAGATAGGCAAGCGCTGTGTCATCGGCGCGATGGCGCTGGTGCCGCCTGGGGCTGAAATCCCCGATGATTCGGTGGTCATGGGCGTGCCCGGCAAGGTCGTTGCCACGCGCAACAATTTCGTGGCCACGCGGCGCAACGCGCTGGTCTATTACCGCAACGCCCGCGCCTATGCCGAGGGCCGGCACGACGAATGGCGCCAGGACGACTTCCGCGCATGGCGGGAGGAGATGAACAAGCGCCTCGCCGCCGGGGAAATCGTCGAGGCCTGATCACGGGGCCGGGAACGGACCGCCCCCCTCCCCGTCGTGGCGGCCGCAGGGCCGCCATCCACGACTTCGCTGTCCACGACAAGAGAAAACCCCGGATAACAACCCGACGCCCCACCACGACGGGGTGACACGGTTGCGGCCCCAACCAGAGAATGATAAAGAACATATAGAGAACATTCTTCCAGGCCATGCCCAACTACGCCGAACTCCAGGTCACCAGCCATTTCTCATTCCTCCGCGGCGCGTCGGGGATGGAGGACCTCTTCGCCCGCGCCGCCCTCCTCGGCATCCCGGCGCTCGGCATCACCGATCGGAACACCGTCGCCGGCCTCGTCCGCGCGCACCAAAGGGCCAAGAAAGCCGGCGTGCGACTGGTCGCCGGCTGCCGGCTGGACCTGACGGATGGCACCTCGGTCCTGGTCTATCCCACCGACCGCCCGGCCTGGTCGCGCCTGTGCCGGCTGCTGACCATCGGCAAGGGCCGCGCCGGGAAAGGCGCCTGCACGCTCGGCTGGGACGACCTGACGGAGCATGCGACAGGGCTGCTCGCCACCCTGTGTGACGGCGCCGACGCGGAACGGCTGCACCGCCTGAGCGACATCTTCGGCGACCGCGCCTACCTCGCCTTGACCCCGCGCCACCGCCCCAACGACGCCGTGCGCCTGCAACAATTGCAGGATTTGGCCCTCGCCGCCCGCGTCGCCACCGTAGCCACGAATGACGTCCTGTATCACGCCCCCGGCCAGCGCATCCTGCAGGACGTGCTGACCTGCATCCGCGAGGGCTGCACGATCGACGACGCCGGATTCCGCCGCGAACGCAGCGTCACCCGCCATCTGCAACCACCCGCCGAGATGACCCGCCTGCTATCCCGCCACCCCGACGCCCTGGCCCGCACGATGGAGATCGTGGAACGCGCCACCTTCTCCCTCGATACGCTCAGTTACCAATACCCGCACGAGGTCCACATCCCCGGCCTGACCGCGCAACAAACCCTGGAACGCCTGACGTGGGAGGGGGCAACGAGCCGCTACGGCACAATCCTGCCCGCCGCCGTCATTACCCAGTTGCGCCACGAACTCACCTTGATCGCGCAACTGGACTACGCGCCCTATTTCCTGACGGTGGACAGCATCGTCCGCTTCGCCCGCTCCCGGAACATCCTGTGCCAGGGCCGCGGATCAGCCGCCAACTCCGCCGTCTGCTATGTTCTCGGCATTACCTCGATCGATCCCACAAGATCGGGTCTGCTGTTTGAACGGTTCGTCAGCGCCGAACGCAAGGAGCCGCCCGACATCGACGTGGATTTCGAGCATGAGCGGCGCGAGGAAGTCATCCAATGGATCTACGAAACATATGGACGCCACCGCGCCGCCCTGTGCGCCACCATCATCCGCTATCGCGGCCGCGGCGCCGTGCGCGATGTCGGCAAGGCGCTGGGGCTGAGCGAGGACGTGACCGCCGCCCTCGCGTCACAAATCTCCCATTGGGGCGCGGATGAAATCACCGAGGATCACATCACCGAACTGAACCTGAACCCGAACGACCGCCGCTTGCGCCTGACGATAGAACTGACCCGCGCGCTGGTGGGATTCCCCCGCCATCTGTCGCAGCATCCGGGTGGTTTCGTTCTGACCCAGGATCGCCTGGACGAACTGGTGCCGATCGAACCCGCGGCGATGAAGGACCGTCAGGTCATCGAGTGGGACAAGGATGATATCGAAACCCTGCGCTTCATGAAGGTCGATGTCCTGGGCCTGGGCATGCTGGGCTGCATGCGGCGCGCCTTCAACCTGCTGGCGGAGCATAAGGACATTCGTATCGACCTCGCCGACGTACCAGCCGAGGACCCCGCCACCTACCAAATGATCCAACGCGCCGACACACTCGGCACCTTCCAGATCGAGTCCCGCGCGCAGATGTCGATGCTGCCGCGCCTGAAGCCCCGCACCTTCTACGACCTGGTGATCCAGGTCGCGATCGTCCGCCCCGGCCCGATCCAGGGCGACATGGTGCATCCCTATCTGCGTCGCCGTGAAGGCATCGAACCCGTCGAGTACCCGACGCCGGAGCTGCGCCGCGTGCTGGAAAAGACCCTGGGCGTGCCGTTGTTCCAGGAACAGGCGATGCAGGTCGCCATCGTCTGCGCCGGCTTCACGCCAGGAGAAGCCGACTCCCTGCGCCGCTCCATGGCGACGTTCAAGTTCACCGGCGGCGTGCATCATTTCCGCGACAAGATGATCTCCGGCATGACCGAGCGCGGCTATACGGCGGAGTTTGCATCCGAAACCTTCTCCCGCATCGAGGGCTTCGGCAGCTATGGTTTCCCCGAGAGCCACGCGGCGAGTTTTGCCCTGATCGCCTATGCCTCCGCCTGGATGAAATGCCATCATCCGGATGTCTTCTGCGCGGCCCTGCTGAACGCCCAGCCGATGGGGTTCTACGCCCCCGCGCAGATCGTGCGCGACGCGCGGGAGCATAAGGTGACGGTGCGACCGGTCTGCGTGAACGCCTCCGCCTGGGATTGCACACTGGAGGGGCCAGGCGTGGTGCGGCTGGGGTTCCGGATGGTGAAGGGCCTGGCGGCGGCGCAAGCTGATCGGCTGATGGAACGGCGGGGCGGGGGCTACCGTTCCCCGCGGGACGCCTGGCAGGCGGGGATACAGGTTGCGTCCCTGGAACGGCTGGCCGAGGCGGACGGATTCCACGCCCTCGGCCTGGACCGGCGGACGGCGCTGTGGACGATCCGCGGATTGTCGGATGACCGGCTGCCGCTGCTGGATCTGATGGAGGATGTTGATCCGCCCAAGGGAGAAGAAACAACGCCCCCCCTCCCCTTGAGGGAGGGGGTTGGGGGGAGGGGTGGATATCCCCCCGCCGGTGCC
>CAMCDA010000109.1 GCA_945873195.1 Asaia bogorensis | reverse complement strand
CCGAATAGTTCAATCAGAAGAGCTTCAAGATCCGGACGGCTCAGCGCGGAAAGGGCGGGCGGCGGCGGCACATGATGCAGAGAGTCCACGACGCCGAATCGGTGCAAGAGAAAAATGCGGCGGTGCCCGTGGTTTTGCCCCTATTACCGGCTGAGCTTCTGGGCGTTAGCGAGCGGACCTTCCGCCGCTGGTGCCAGCGTTTCGAGGATGGCGGCGAGGCCGGGCTGCTGGACCGTCGCCTGGGCCGCGCCTCGGGCAAGCGGGTTCCGGTTGACCGGGAACAGGAAGTCGAGACCCTGTATCGCACGCGTTATGGCGGGTTCACGGCGCGTCATTTCCACGATCATCTGGTGCGTGATCACGGCTTCACCTGGGGCTACACCTGGACAAAGAGCTTCCTGCAATCGAGAGGCCTGGTGGAACGGGCGGAACGGCGCGGCGCGCACCGGCGTAAACGTCCTCGCCGTCCGTTGCCCGGAATGATGCTGCATCAGGATGGCTCACGGCATGAGTGGCTGGCGGGTCAGCACGCGATGGACCTGATCGTGACGATGGACGACGCAACCAGCGTGATTTATTCCGCGTTTCTGATCCCGGAGGAAGGAACGGCGTCCACGTTCCAGGCGCTGACCGAGGTTTTCTCCACGCACGGCCTGCCGCTCAGCCTGTACACCGACCGCGGCAGTCATTATTTCACGACGCATGATGCCGGCGGTCCGGTGGACCGCAAACGGCCGACCCAGGTTGGGCGGGCACTGGCGCATCTCGGCGTGGAGCATATCGCGGCTTATTCGCCTCAGGCGCGCGGGCGGTCCGAGCGGGTCTTTCAGACATTGCAGGACCGGCTGGTCAAGGAACTCGCGCTCGCCGGGATCACGGAGGCTGAAGCGGCGAACGCGTTCATCCGTGACGTTTATGTTCCGGGGCACAACGCCCGGTTCGCGGTGAAGGCGGAGCAGGAAGGATCGGCGTTTGTGGCGATCCCCGGGATCGAACTGAACGAGATCCTTTGCATCCAGGAGGAGCGTCAGGTGGGCAACGACAATACCGTGACGTTCCACCGTCTCCGGCTGCAAATTCCGCCGAGCCCCTTGCGCCCGCATTTTGTCAAAGCCCGCGTCAGGGTCCGGCAATACCATGACGGCACGCATGCCATCTTCCATGGTCCCCGCTGTTTGGGCCGGTATGACACGGCGGGCAGACTGAGCGCCGAACCCGGCCAGACACCGTGACACGCGGTCCGGTCCGTCCAGTCATGAGCGTGACACGGTGTCTGGGACCGTCAAGGACGCTTCGCGCCGCCATGCGGTGGCCGAAGTGGCCATCCTTGACCGTCCCAGACACCGTGTCCTCTGGAAGACAGGCCGGCTCCGGGAAATGGTCCTGACAGCCTCACCAGGAAATGGTTGTTGGCGACACCGCTCCGCCAGCAGACAAATCAGGAACGAGCGGCCACTTCGTGTGCTACCTAAACCGGACAAGTTAATTAGCTATCGACATCCTGCTACGCCCGCCGCGCGTGCTGGCATGATGCGCGGACCGACAGTAAAAACACTGGCCGGCATGCGGCTTTTCGCCTGCCGGCCTGTGACGCGGAACCGCAAGGGGGAACGACCCATGGCATTGTATGAGTTGAGGACTTACACGCTTTACGTCGGCAAGATGGGAGAGGCCGTCAAGCTCTACCAGGAACTCGGATTTCCCGCGTTGCAGAAGGGCGGGCACGACAAGAATCTGGTCGGCTATTTCCAGGGCGATACGGGCGTGATCAACCAGATCGTGCATCTGTGGAAGTTCGACGATGACGCGCATCGCCGAGCGCATTGGAACGCGGTGTTCGCGAACCCGGACTTCGTGGAGGGGTTTGCCTCCAAGTTCCGCCCGCTGGTGATGTCGCAGGAGGTCAAGCTGCTCCACGCCGCGCCCTGGGGGCCGCATCCGTAACAAGGGCCGCCGGACCGCCCGGGTGGTCCGGCTACCTTGAGGGGCGCCACGACGCCGTGGACCCGGCCATCTGTAACGGACAGGGCCAACCGGCATAATCTGTCAGGCGGTCGGCGTCCGATCCATCCTGGTTGCGGGTGAAACATGAAACCCATTCGGATCGTCCACGTCAGCGACACGCATCTGTCGCCGACCCACACGTATTTCGCGATGAACTGGTCGGCGTTCCGCGACGACATGGCGGCGAACCCGCCCGACCTGCTGGTCCATGGCGGCGACCTGGCGTGGAACGCCCCGGTCGTGGAAGCCGACCTCGCCTTCGCGGCGGCGGAAGTCGCCAGTCTGGGGCTGGAGTGGCGCGCGATCCCCGGCAACCATGACATCGGGGAGGCGCCGGCGTTCTCCCGTTTGGATCAGCCGGTGACGCCCGAGCGGATCGCCATGTGGCGGCGGCTGGTGGGGCCACAATGGTGGTCGCATGATGTGGGGGAATGGCGGCTGGTAGGGATCGACACGTCGCTGATGGCCAGCGACCTGCCGGAGGAAGCCGAACAACTGGCGTTTTTGCGGGACACGCTGAGTACCCGGGGCAAGCGGCCGGTCATGCTGTTCATGCACATGCCGCCGTTCGATCTTGATCCGGCCGATCCCAAGCGCACGACCTCGGTCATCCCACATCCGGCGCGCGAGACGTTCCTGGATATCTGCGTCGCCGGCGGGGTGAAGGGCATTTGCTGCGGGCATCTGCACATCTATCGCCGGCTGCGCCATCGCGGGATGGAGATCGTCTGGGCGCCGGCCACCGCGATGGTGGACGTCCAGCGCGGTCTCAAGCAGCGGCGGCGCTTTCCTCGGCCGGGCTATGTGGAATGGACGTTCGACGGGCGCCGCGCGAGCCACCGGTTGGTGGAACCGGAACGGATGTTCGTGATCGACATGAGCGGTTGGACGTCGCGCAACAACTCCACGGTCACGACGCTGCCCCCCTGGCCCGCAAGGGACCAGGGGTAACGTCACGGGCTACGACGCGGCGGCGATCGACTCGCCGACGATCTGCACGATCCGGTCGAGCGTGTCTTCCGGCGTCATCAGCGGCGGGGCCAGGCACAGCGAGTCGCCCGACGGCGGCGGGCCATCGCCACCGCCGCGCTGGCGCATGATGAGGCCGCGCTTGCCGGCCTCGGCCACCACGCGGCCGCCCAGGCCGATGGCGGGCTTGCGGGTGCCCTTGTCTTCCACCAGTTCGACGGCTGCCATCATCCCCAGGCCGCGGACCTCGCCGACGGCGGGCAGGGAGGTCAGGGTCTGCAACCCTTCCAGGAAGCGCTTGCCCTGGACGGCGGCGCGTTCGACCAGGCCTTCCTTTTCGATGATGTCGATGTTCGCCAGCGCGACGGCGCAGCAGACCGGGTGGCCCGAATAGGTCGCGGCGTGCATGAACTTCTCGTCCGGCGGCGCGTCCTCGATCGCCTGATGAATGCGCTTCGAGATCATGACGCCGCCCAAGGGCAGGTAGCCGCTGGTGACGCCCTTGGCGAAGGACATCAGGTCGGGCTCGATCCCCCAATGGCCGAGGGCGAACCAGCGGCCGGTGCGGCCGAAGCCGGTGATGACCTCATCGGCGATCAGCAGGACGTCGTGGCGGTTGCAGATTTCCCGCAGGGCCGGGAAGTAGGTCGGGGGCGGAACGATAACGCCGCCGGCGCCCATCACCGGCTCGCAGATGATGGCCGCAACGTTGTCAGCCCCGTTCGCGAGGATCGCCTGTTCCACGGCTTCCGCCGCGCCGATGCCGGCATCGCCGTTGCCGGGCCAGCGATAGGGGTAGGGCGGGACGACCTGGAGGAATTCCGGCACCATCGGGCCGAACATCTTTTGGTAACCCGGCAGGCTCGTGGCGCTCATGGCCGCCATGGTGACGCCATGATACCCGTAGCTACGGGAGATGATCTTCACCTTGTTCGGCTTGCCCATCCGCTTCCAGTAGTAGCGGGCGAACTTGAAGGCGCTCTCGTTCGACTCGGCGCCGCCGGTCGTGAAATAGGCGGCGGCCATGTTGTCATAGGCCAGGCCGACAATCCGTTCAGCCAGCCGGATCGCCGGTTCGTTGGAAAACCCGGCATAGGCGGACGCGTAGGCCAGCTTGCCCATCTGTTCGGCCGCCGCCATGGCGAGTTCCTTGCGCCCATGGCCGATATTGACGTTCCACAGGCAGGACAGGCCGTCGATATACTCGCGCCCTTCCGTGGTGTGGAGCATCGCGCCCTTGCCCTCGGTGAAGATGCGCGCGCCCAGATGGTCCTTGGGATGGTGCAGCGGATGGATCAGATGCCGACGGTCGGCCTCGGCCAGCGCGTCGGTCATCGAGGAAAGGTCGTTCATGGGTGTCCCCGGGTTGCTCAGGGGACAGAATAACGGGAGAGGCGGTCGGGGCGCGAGGGGGGAAGTGACCCTATCGCCGTCCGGTCATCGCCCCGGTGTTGCGGCGCTCTTCCTCCGCCCGGACATTGTCCAGCAGGAACTGGGGGCCGAGCGCGGCGAGGTTGACGGCGCCGAGCTGGCCGAGGACGAGGTCGATCTCGCGTTGCAGGATCGAGACGGCCTTCTTCACCCCCTCCAAACCCCCCGCCGTCGCCCCATACAGCGTCGCGCGGCCCGTCAGCACGAAGTCCGCGCCAAGGCACAAAGCCGCGACGATGTCGGAGCCGCGGCGGACACCGCTGTCGAGCAGCAGCGGCACGTCGGGACCAACGGCGGAGCGGATCATCGGCAGGACATCCAGCGGCGACGGCATCATGTCCAACTGGCGGGCGCCGTGGTTGGATACGATCAGCCCGTCCACGCCCATGCCGGTGGCGATGCGCGCGTCTTCCGGATGCATCACGCCCTTCAGCAGCAGCTTGCCGGGCCAGGCGTTGCGGATCGCCTCTAGATCACCCCAGACCTGACTGGCATCGGGGGTTTGCTGTGCGAACAGATCGGCGACCTGGTCCGGCGAGGACCCCGCCGCCGCGTAGCGTTCCCAGTTGCCCAGCATCGGCAACCCGCCCGAGCGGTAGTAGTTCAGCACCCAGGCCGGATGCAGCATCGCCTCCAGGATCGTCGGCAGGGTCATGCGCAAGGGGCGGACGAAGCCGTTGCGGCGGTTGCGTTCTCGGTTCGAGGAGACGGGAACATCGCACGTTACGGCGATGGTTGTCAGGCCGCAGTCAATCGCCCGCTTGACCAGATCGAGCTGGAACGACCGGTCACGCGCACCGTAGATCTGATACCAAAGGTTCTTGCCGGCCAGCTTGGCGCCCTGTTCCATCGACGCATTGGACGCGCCGGACATCAGATAGGGGATGTCCGTCTCGCCGGCGGTTTGCGCCAGAAACAGTTCGGCGTCCTTGCGGAACGCGCCGGCCATGCCGGTGGGGGCGATGCCGAACGGGCTGGCATAGGACCGGCCGAACAGCTCCGCCCGCTGCTCCCGCTTGGAGGTATCGACGTAGTAGCGCGGCACAAGGCGCAGGTCGCGGAAGGCGTTTGCGTTGGTGCGAAGGCCGACCTCATCCTCCACACCGCCCTCGATGAAGTCGAACATGATCTTCGGCAGGCGCCGCCGCGCCATGCGCTTGAGGTCGTCGATGTTGATCGCGCTGTCGATGCGGCTCATGGCGTGTTCCATTCCCTTTCGGCGCGGCGCTTATCTTGGCGGTAAGCGCGCGCGCTGTCTGGCGGGGAATCTAACAGCCGGTAAGCGGGGCGGCTACGCCCCGGTCAGCGTGAAGCGGATATCCTGCGCTCCGGACCACAGCACCAGTTTCCCCAGCGCCGGCAGGTCGCCCAGATTGTCGGTGACCGTCAGGAAATGGTTCCCCGCGAGGACCCCAACCTTGCTCGCGAACTGGCAGGAGCCATAGGGGAACAGGATCTCCGTTTCGCTGACGCCGCCCGGATGCAGCAGGATCTGGCCCGGTGCCGGATAGCTGGTCGGGTTTTCGTAGCCCAGGCCGACATCAAGATCGCCCAGCGGAATCCAGCACGACTCCCCGCTCCATCGCGCATGAATGATACGTTCCTGGTACGGCATCATGGAACGGAACCGGGCACAGGTCTTGGGCGCGGCCGCTTCCTCGAACCGCGCGAGGAATGTGTAGGGGCCGGCATCGATACGAACCTGGGACAAGGTGCTTTCTCCTGTGCTAACGGGGCGATATCTTCAATCAATTGTTGATGCAAAACCAGCGCCATGTGAGTGTTCGTCATTCCTGACAGGACACCCCAAGGCATGGAACTGGTTGGCAAGGTCGCGCTCGTCACGGGCGCGCAACAGGGCATCGGGCGCGCGATCGCGGTCGCCATGGCACGGGAAGGCGCGGACGTCGCCATCAACTACCTCGATGACGCAACCGCCGCCGCCGCGGTCGCCGCCGAGATCAAAGCGCTCGGCCGCAAGGCCATCCTGGTGCAAGGCGATGTGTCCGATGTCGCCGGCTGCGGGGCGATGGTCGCAAGCACGGTCGCCGGCCTGGGCGGGATCGATATCCTGGTGAATAACGCGGGCGTGTTCCCGCGCGTGTCATTCCTCGACATGACAGAGAAAGACTGGAGCTTTGTGCTGAACGTCAACCTTCGGGGCACGTTCTTCTGCTCCCAGGCGGCGGCGCGGGCGATGATCGCCGCGGGCCGGCCGGGCATCATCATCAGCCTGGCCTCCCAGTCGGTGACGGGCGTGTCGCCGAACAGCACGCATTATGCGTCGAGCAAGGGTGGGATCGTTTCACTGACGCGCGCGATGTCGCTGGAACTTGCGCCGCATGGCATCCGGGTCAACGCCATCGCGCCGGGGCTGACCGATACCGCCCAGCCGCGCTATGGCCATACCGAGGAAGACCTGCGCGAACGCGCCTCTCGCATCCCGGTCGGACGCATGGGACAGCCGGACGATATCGCCGCGGTTGCCGTGTTCCTCGCGTCCGACCGTTCCGCCTTCATGCTGGGCCAGACGCTGCACGCGAATGGCGGAACGTATATGCCTTCGTAGGGGCTTCAGCTAAGCCGACAACCCTACCGCGTTGCCGGCGACGGTGGTGCGGAACATCAGCCGCTGATACCGCGTGTGATCAAACAGGCTCGCGGTATGCAGCACGGCGCGGTTGTCCCACATCACCAGATCGCCCTGCCGCCACTTGTGGCTGTAGACGTACTGGGGCTGCGTCGTGTGCTGGATCAGGGTCTCGATCAGCGCGTCGCTCTCGGCCTGTTCCATGCCCTCGATATGGCTGATCACGGCGGGGCAGACATAGAGTGATTTCGCGCCCGTCACGGGATGCACACGCACCAAAGGCTGGCTGACCGGCGGGAATTTGCTGGTCTGATCGGACGGCTGCGCCGCGCGATCCGGGTTCTGGCGATTGCCCCAGGCCCGCAGCGTATCCAGGGAGTGGACCGCCTTCAGCCCCTCGATCCGCTGCTTCATCGCCGGGTCCAGTCCGCGCCATGCGGCGGTTGCATCGGCGAACATCGTCTCCCCGCCTTCATCGGGCACGATCTCGCCGTAGAACAGGGATGCGTCGCTGGGTTTCTCGCGATAGGAACTGTCGGCGTGCCACTGTTCCACCCCGCGGGAGAACGACGCCTTCATCCCGTCCCGCTCCACATTGCCGACGCAGAAGATTTCCCGATGCGCGGGCAGCGTGTTGTCGAAGCGGCTGTGGATTTCCAGATCGCCGAAGCGGCGGCTGAACGCGACCATATCGGCGGGGGTAACGCCGACCTCGGGGATGATCAGCACGCGATAGCGGTGCAGCAACGATATGAACTGCACCAGCAATTCCGGGCTGATATCGCCATGGATGTGCATGTCGGGAACCTCGGCCCCGAAGCTCGCCGCGGCCCGCCGAGCGGTCAGCGTCGTGGGTTCGGCCGATCTCGACTGGGTGGTCGCGGGGTCGGTTAGTGTCACGGGACGCGCATGGGTCATGTCCGGTCTCCGGTGTTCCGAGGGGTCAATACGCGGCGAAGATGCGGCGGAGTTCCGCGGCATCCTGGGTCACGGTCAAAGCCATCATCAGCAGGATGCGGGCCTTTTGAGAGGTCAGGCTGTCGGCGGAAATGAACCCGGCCTCCCGCAGCGCCACTTGGTCGTCGATCACGCGCCCGCTGCCGGAACGGGACGACTGCACGACCGCGATGCCGGCCTGGGCGGCCTTTTTCAGCGCGGTCTTCTGCGCGGGAGAGGGCGACCCGGACGGGAACCCCGATGACACGATGCCCTTGGCTCCGGCCGCCACGGCGGCTTCCACCAGCACCGCGTCGGCGCCGGCATAGGCGGGGATGATGTCCACGCGCGGCAGATCGGTCAGGCCGGCCACGTCGAACTCCATATCCGGCGCGGATCGGCGCAATGGCGCGCGATAGAATGTCACCGCGTCGGGATCGGCATAGCCCAGGATGCCGAAATCGCGGGAGACGAAGGTCTGCACCCGATAGTTTGAGGTCTTGGCGACATCGCGGGCGGCGTTGATCTCATCGTTCAGGACCACCAGAACGCCCTTGCCCACGGCGCCGGCCGACCCGGCGACGCGCGCGGCGTTCAGCAGGTTGACCCCGCCATCGGCGCCGAGCGCGGAGGATGGGCGCATGGCGCCGACGACCACGACGGGTTGGGGGATCTTGACCGCGAGGTTGAGGAAGAACGCCGTTTCCTCCAGCGTCGCGGTGCCGTGCGTGACGACGAACCCGGTGATGGTTGGATCGGCGGCGGCGGTTTCATGGATGATCCGCAGCAAGGCGAGCCAGTCGGTCGGCCCGATGTCGCCGCTGCCGACATTCTTGTACTTGATCGGCACGACCTGGGCGACCTGGCCGAGTTCCGGCACGCCGGCGATCAGCTCATCGACATGCATGAAGCGGCCGGATGTGCCGTATTCGTAGAAGTCGAGCCGGTCACGTCCCACGCCGGAGATGGTGCCGCCGGTGCCGATAATCGCGATCTTGGGCAAGGTCGTCATGACGCGCTGCTGCCTCCGATCCCAGATATGCACTAAATTAGGGCATAATCCTGGAGTACCGCATTGCCGCATTGTTCCGAGGCCTTGTGAAGCCCCGATCAGCATAAATTTTACGCAATTATGGGGTCAGCCGCCGCCGGCTGAACCCGCCATCGGATCATCGCCTCGGAACTCGAACAATTTGGGGTCGAACCGCCCGCCCAGTTCCATGTTGAACAGTGAAACCCGGGTTTCCTTCCGCTGCGCGTCGATCACGCGCCATTGCCGCAAGGTCAGCGGCGCGTCGGCGAAGGTCAGGGTCAGCGACCCGTCTCCGGGCGACGCGGTGCGGATCAGGCTGACGTCGATCTGGCCGGGCAACCGCTCGATCCCCGTCACGGTCACGTCGCCGGACAAGGTTGCTTTTTCAGACAGGAGTATGCCGAGCGGCGTGCGGGAGATCGGGATGTTGGAGGTCTGGCGAAGGGAGGAGTCGAAGAAGTAAAGCCCGGTCGGCCCCGCCACGAGCAGGAAGGGGGAGGGCGGATCATACTCGAACCGCAATCGCCCGGGGCGGGAGACCCAGGCGACGCCGTTGGAAATGCCGCCATCGGGCGCGACCTGGAGGAAGCGTGCCTTCAGGGTCTTCAACCCGTTGAGGTAGGCCTCGATCCGGGCCAAGTCCGCAGTGTCGCGGGCCGTGGGCGTGAAGGCGGCCCGCGCAGGGGCGGCAATCGCGACGCCCAGGGCGGAGAGGGACAACAGCAAGGAGCGACGGGAGGTCATGATCGCCATGTGGCGTGTCGGGCCTCGGAATGCAAATGTCGCCTCCTATTCCGCGGGCACGGCGGCACTCTATTATTCCGCGGGCGCTATCGCCCAACGTTCCGGGTGCAACTCCTCCTCCCGATCCGGGAACCACAGCGCGCAGGCCAGGGTCACGACCGAGAACGCCGCCAGCAGGGCCGTCGCCGTCATCAGGTTCCCGGTTTGGGTGTGCAGGAACCCAACCAGGGGTGCTGCCGCCGCCGCGCCCAGGAATCCCACGAAAAAGCGGATCGAGTAGATCTTCGTTCGCATCTCTGGCGAGATATAGCGCGCCGCCATCGTCTCATTCACCGTCACCTGCCCGAACAGCGACGCCGCCACCGCGCCCGCCAGCGGCACCACGGCCCAGCCATCGACAAAGGACAGCAGCGCCAGCGCCGGGCAGAGGATCATGCTGACCGGGATCAACACCCGCCGCAGCGTGTGCCGGTCGATGACACGCCCCACCGAGAACTGCGTCACCGCCCCGCACAAGGTCGCGACGAAGGCCGCCGATCCGATCAGCGGCAGCAGGCTTGGGTCGGAGGCCAGACGCTCCTGCATCAATTTCGGCAGCAGCAGGGTGAAGGCGTTGAACACCAGGCCCGAGACGGTCGCGATCAGCAGGAGCACGGTCACCGCGCGCCGGACCAGATGACGCGGGATGGCGGGGAAGGGGCGGGCGGAGGCGTTTCGGTGACCCTCGATCGCCGGCATGCGGAGCCAGAACAGGCCGAGGAACAGGCAGAGCATGCCCGGCAGGAAGAACGCCGCCTGCCAGCCGGCCTCGGCCGCCATGAAGGCGGTCACCACCGGCGCCAGCGCCACCCCCACATTCCCGAATACCCCATTCAGCCCAATCGCTCGGCCTGGCTTGTCCCCCGCGGTTTCCACCAGCAGGGCGGTGCCGATCGGGTGGTAGATCGCGGTGAACAGGCCGATCCCGCACAAGGCGAGGGCCAGCATGCCAGGCGTCCGCGCCATGCCGCAGGCGATCATGGAGGCACCGGTGCCCAGGAAGAACGCCGCCATCAGCGCCTTGCGCCCGATCCGCTCAGCCAGCCAGCCCTGCGGCAGGGAGAACAGGCCATACAGCACGAACATCCCGGTCGCGAGCGCCAGGATCGGCCCATAGGCATCTCCGAACGCCCCGCCCGGACGCGCCATGGCGAGCACGGCGGTGGGCAGGATGAGCAGGCTGTAGTGCGTGAAGGTGTGCGCCAGGTTGATCAGCAGGGTCTGGCGGTCGGGATCGGTCATGAGCGTGGGCCTTGGCGGCATTGGGGCCCGGACGATACCCCAGCCGGCGGGTTGCGCCATCCCGTTGGTGCGGGTGGTATGGTTGGGCTGGCGGATATTGGCTTGTTTGATCAGTCCAAACCACTTGCGGTTACCTGGGGCGCGCCGAAACGCGTTGACGCTACCGCCGGTTGCAGGATAGGACTGGGGCCGAGAGGGTCCCATGCCATCGATCCCGACCGAACGCCTGAACGCGCCGCCCGCCGCTCTCGACGCCCCTGATACGCGCCATGCGACCACCATCCGCGCGCGCATCGCGGAGGGGATGGCCTCGGCCAATGCCGGACGGTTGGTCGATGGGGAGGCGGTGTTCGCCCGTATCCGCGCGGAATTGAACGAACGTGAGCGGCCCCGGCACGATTGAGCCGCTACCTCCTTACCGTTGACGCCGAACAGGATATCGACGTCATCAAGGACTACTTGCTGCTTCAGGGTGGAACGGGTCTCGCCCGCCATGTGCTGGGGCGCATCCAGAGCGGGATGGAGTTGATTGGCGATAATCCCGGGATCGGCCATGTCCGCGATGACCTGACGGACCTGCCGGTGCGGTTCTGGGGCGTGTTCTCCTATCTGATCATCTATGATCCAGCGCCACGCCCCGTGCAGGTGCTGCGCGTGTTGCACGGGGCGCGGGACCTTGCGGCCATCCTTGGTCCGGCCTGACCCCACCGGGTTGCGGCGCCCGCCCGCCCGGCGCAGTCTTCTTCCCCCATTTGCCCGCGGAACATGACCATGAGCCTCGATCCCAAGATCCATGCCGCCCTCGCCGGCGTCTCCACCGCCACGATCACGACCGTTCTGCTGAAGAAGGGCCTGCGGAACGTCTGGATGCGCGGCACCCGCCCGATCCGCCCCGGCCAGCCGCGCCTGATCGGCCCCGCCTTCACCCTGCGCTTTGTCCCGGCGCGGGAGGATCTGGCAACCCCGGAATCCTGGTCCTCCCCGATCTCCACCCGCGCCGCGATCGAGGCAATGCCCGACGGCTGCATCTGTGTCGCCGACGCCATGGGCGTGACCGATGCCGGCATCTTTGGAGACATCCTGTGCGCCCGCATGGCCAAGCGGAACGTCGCCGGCCTCGTGACCGACGGTGTCGTCCGCGACCTCGCCGGTGTGCTCGGCACTGGCATGCCGGTGTGGTGCCAGGGCACGGCGGCCCCTGCCTCGGTCGCCGGACTGACCTTCGTGGCGTGGGAGCAGCCGATCGGCTGCGGCGGCGTTGCCGTGTTCCCGGGCGACCTGATCATGGTCGATGACGATGGCGCGGTCTGCATCCCCCAGAAGCTGGTCGAAGCGGTCGCCGCCGAGGCCGGGGAGCAGGAGAAGATGGAGGAGTGGATCATGGGAGAGGTGAACGCCGGCGCCTCCCTCCCGGGCCTGTATCCTCCCAACGCCGAGAACAAGGCGCGCTACGAGACCTGGCGCAAGGCCCGCTGATCCCTTCGCCCCCCGGTTACGATTGCCCCACACGGGAGAGATCGTAATCGGGGCCTCCGTCCCGGGCTCCGGTGGTCGACCAATCCAGAATTTTTGATTGGTCACGTCTGTTGACGCTTGCCCCGTCGGCTGAAAGAATCAAAATTAACGGAGTGTTGACGGTAAGCTCCTGGCCTCCCGACACGAACCCTAGGTTCGTTCGGGGGGCGTAAGGGGCCGCGTGCCGATCGTCTAGCCTCGAAGGATCGCCTTATGGCCCAGACCATCACCGGAACAATCGGCACGTTGGTGTCTCTGACCCTGCCAGGGGACGATCCGACCACGATCACCGCGACCGGCGTGCTGGAAGCTGGCCTCTCCGGCGACAAAAGCCGAGCATGGCAGGTTGTGAACGCCGGCACGGTGAGCCGCACGGTGGCGGGCGGGTCCGGCATCCAGCTTCTGGCCGGCGGAACGGTCACCAACAGCGACGCGGCCAGCCGGATCAAAGGGACCTATGCCGGCATCCGCATATCGGGTGCGGCCGGCACGGTCAGCAATGCGGGCACGGTCTCGGGCGTCTATTTCGGTGCCTATGTCTACGATGGTGGCTCGGTCACCAACCTGACGACCGGCACGATTACCGGCCGGCAAGCGGTCTATGGCGGCCTGGGTTCGCTGACGGTCGACAATGCCGGGATCATTGCCGGCGGCACCGCGGTCACCCAAGCCGGCGTACGGCTGCGCGGCGGCGGCAGCGTGACCAACCAAAACACCGGGACGATCACCGGCCATTACGGCGTGCAAATGCAGGGCAGCGCCGGCACCATCGACAACGCGGGCACCATCCTGGGCGGCTCCAACACCGTGGCCCGGGCGATCCGGATGACCGCTGGTGGCACGGTCGTCAACCAGTCGTCGGGCCTGATCAGCGGCTTTATCGGCATTGAGGCGAACGGGACCGCGGCCTCGGTGACCAACAATGGCACCATCATCGGCAGTCTCACGGGCCAGGGCTTCGGCGTCGGGCTGGAAGCCGGCGGTGTCGTCACGAACACCAGTGGCGGCACGATCAGCGGTCGCGACGCCCTCGCTGTCGGCGTCTACGGCACCATTGCATCGACAATCGTCAATGCGGGCGTCATTTCCGGCAACACCAGTAACGGCAGCGGCGTCAGGCTGGACAGCTTCGGCACGATCACGAACCAGGCCGGCGGCACGATCAGCGGCTATCTGGCCATTCTCAGCAACGTGACCGCCGCCACCGTCTCCGTTTCCAACGCCGGTATCATCCTTGGGGACACGGCAGGTCTCAGCGGCTACGGCATTTATCTGCGCGGCACGGGCGTTGTCACCAACCTGACCGGCGGCACCATCACCGGACGCTATGGCGTCTCGGCGCGGAACAAGGCCTCGACGGTCGAGAACGCCGGCCGGATCGATGGCGGAACAGGCGACGGAGAACGTGGAGTCTATCTCGGCAAGGGCGGCACGATCACCAACCTGGCCGGGGGCACCATCACGGGCAACCGCGCGGCCGTGCTGGCCGGTGCCGCCGCGACCTTGCGCAACGCTGGGACGATCAGCGGCACCACGAACGCCGTGCTGTTTGGCACCGGCTTCGCCCATACGCTGATCGCCGAGGTCGGCGCGGTGTTCTCGGGCACGGTCAATGGCGGGAACGTGATCGGATCGCCGGCCGCAGACAGCACGATGGTGCTGGCCTCCGCCGCCAGCGCGGGCACGATCAGTGGCCTCGGCACGCAGTTCATCAACTTCGAGCAGACCAAGATCGATGCCGGCGCCAATTGGGTGCTGACCGGTGCCAATACGCTCGCCGACCAGACGGTCCTGACCAACGACGGGACCGTCACAATCGATGCCGGCGCGCTGACCGTGGACGATCTGCTGGGCAGCGGCCGGGTCGTGGTGGCCAGCGGCGGCACCGTCACCACCACGGGCACCGTGGCGGCCGGCGAGACCATCGAACTCGGCACCGGCCGCAATGTGCTGGCGCTGACGGCGGCGTCGGGCTTTTCGGCCACGATCGCGGGCTTCGGTGTCAGTGAAACCATCACTCTGACCGGCGTCACGGACGCTGTCTCCGCCGCGATCACCGGCGGCAACACGCTGGTGGTCGATCGCAGCGGCAATCCGGATATCACGCTGATCCTCGATCCGGGCACCGTCTATACCGGCGCGACCTTCACAATCGGCGATGGGGCGAGCGACTTCATCACCACCGACCTCGCCTGCTTCGCGACCGGCACGCGGATCGACACACCGGACGGACCGGTCGCCGTGGAGGCTCTGGCAATCGGGCAGCCCGTGCTGACCGCGTCGGGCCACGCCGTGCCGGTGAAGTGGATCGGATGGCGCCGGCTGGACCTGACCCGCCATCCCGACCCCGCCCGGGTCCGGCCAATCCGGATCGAGGCCGATGCCGTCGCCCCCGGCATCCCGAACCGCGTCGTGGAACTGTCCCCCGACCATGCCGTGGCCCTGGGCGGCCACCTGATCCCAATCCGGCTGCTGGCCAATGGCGCGACGATCCGAGCCGACACCACATGCCGCTCGGTCACCTATTATCATATCGAGCTGGACCGGCATGACGTGCTGCTGAGCGAGGGGATGGCGGTCGAATCCTACCTCGACACCGGCAACCGCGCGATGTTCGAGAACGCGGCCGGACCTTTGCTGCTGCATCCCGATCCCGGCGCCGGTCAGGACCAGCGGGTCGCGCGCTCCTGCCTGCCCTTTGCCGACGCACCCGAAATCGTGTGGCCGATCTGGGCGGAGCTGGCGGCGCGCGCGGGTGAACTGGGCCATGCCATCGCCGAAGTCGCCACGACCGATGATCCCGCCTTGATGGTTGAGGTGAACGGCCGGCGGATCGCGCCGGCCTCCATCCAGGACGGGCTGCACGTGTTCATGCTGCCGGCGTTTGACGGGGCGGTCCGGCTGCTGTCGCGGTCCGCCTCTCCGCACGGGCTGCGCCCCTGGATCGAGGATCGCCGCCGCCTCGGTGTTTCCGTGCGCAAGCTGACGCTGCGGCGCGCGGAGGCGCGGGAGACCGTGCCCCTGGATCATCCCGGCCTGCGTGACGGCTGGTGGCAGCCGGAACGGGATGGCGTGGCGATGCGGCGTTGGACGAATGGGGCGGCGGACCTGCCGCTACCGGCCGGTGGTCCGGCGGTGCTGGAGGTCCGGATTGACCCGCCCTTGGCCTATGCCGTCGCGGCGTAGACGCGGGCGGGCGACCCTCAGATCGTCCGCCACCATCGCCACGTGGCCAGCATTGCCACGAGCCCGACCACGCCCGTGATCCCCGTTGCCCAATCGGCGCCGAAGGCATCCGCCAGCAGCCCGACCCACAGGAATCCGATCGGCGCCGTCCCGATGCACACCGACAGCACGCCCAGGATGCGCGACCGCATCTCGGGCGGCGCCGCCAGATAGACCAGGGTCGTCTGCATCGCCGCGAACCCCGACTGCGCCAGCCCGGTGCAGACCAGCGCCGCGCCCGACAGCACCGGATCGGTCAGGAACGCGAATACCGTCACCATCACGGCATAAAGCAGCGTGCCCCAACAATAGATCCGCCCGTACCAGGCGGGCCGCGCCAGGAACGCGAGCAAGGCCGCGCCGAGGAAAGCGCCGACGCCATCCATGCTCGCCAGGATGCCCACGCCCTCGGGGCCCAGGCCGACCTGGTCGCGGCCGATCACCGGGATCATGCTGGTAAAGGGCCACGTGAACAGGTTGACGATCACCGTCACCAGCAGTGTGCCCATCAGCCGCGGGTCGCCTCGGACCAGCCGCAGCCCCTCGGTGATGCGGGCGAGCGTGGAACCGACGGGGCGTGTTTCGGCATTGCGGTAGCGCACCGACCAGGCGGCGTAGAGCGCGCCAGCGTAAAGCACCACGCTGAACCAGAACGCCCCGGCGATCCCGGCATGCACCAGCAGCAGCCCCGCCAGCGTCGGCCCGAACATCCGGCTGGCGTTGGATGCGCCGATATCCAGCGACATTGCGCTGCCCATCCGCTCGGGGCCGACGGAATCGCCGATCATCACCCGCCGCACCGGATTGTCGGTGGCCCAGCCCAGGCCATTGACGAAGCTCGCCACGCCGAGGTGCCAGACCTCCAGATGTCCGGTTTGCGCCAGGATGCCCAAGACCAGGGAGATCGAGCCCATCAGCGCGACAACGGCAATCAGCGTCCACCGCCGCTCGATCCGTTCCGCCCAGGCCCCCAGGAAGGCGCCGAGCAGCCCCATCGGCACCAGGCGCAGCATGGTCATCATCGCGACGAGGAAGGCGGAATCGGTGCGCTCATACACGAACACCGCGACCGCGATGGTTTCGAGCCAGCGGACGATGAACACGACCAGCCCGACCGACCACAGTCGCCAATAGTTCGCGTAGCGGGCCGCGAACAGCCCGCGCAACGGGGCTTCCGCCACCGCGGCTTTTGTATTTTCTCCCAAGGCGCATCCTCCGCCGCGTGCATGCAACGGGACGCGGCCCAAGACCAGTCCCCAGGGGAATCGGGTGAAGCCTTTTTCACCGAGCGATGATGCCCGCGAGAAAGTCATCATCCCATGCGGCGACTTTCCGCCGCAGGCGCAATGAGTCCTTGCCGCCG
>CAMCDA010000108.1 GCA_945873195.1 Asaia bogorensis | reverse complement strand
CGATCAACGCACGCACATCGGGAGGCAGTTCCATCCCGACGTTGACTCATGTTCCCGCTCCGCACGCAATCAGCTTCAAGCGCGGACGCGAAAACAGGAACCCATTGTTGCCAATCGGACTCACCCAGGGGGTGCTTGGGAGTTACCATCTATCCGCGCCAATGGATTGGCCGGGGCCTGGGCATCAACGCGACGATCGGATCCATCGCCTCGGCGGCGGGGCCGAGCGTGGCGTCGGGGGTGCTGTCGGTGGCGCCTTGGCCGTGGCTGTTCGCGGTGAATGTGCCGCTGGGCCTGGCGGCCGTGCTGATCGCGTGGCGCGCGCTGCCGGATACCCCGAAATCCGGGGCGCGCTTCGATCTGCTCAGCGCGGTCTTGCAGGCGGTGGCGTTTGGCGGGCTGATGCTGGCGCTGTCGGAACTGGGGCATGGCGAGTCACCCTGGCTGGTCGGTGGCCTGGTGATCGTAGCGGTGGTGACCGGGACCGTCCTGGTGATGCGGCAGATGACCCGGGCCTCGCCATTGTTGCCTGTCGACCTGATGCGGATACCGCTGTTCGCGCTGTCGGTCGCGAGTTCGATCTGCGCCTTCATCGCCCAGTCGATGGGGCAGGTCGCGCTGCCCTTTTTGTTCCAGCACGATCTCGGCCTGGATCAGGTGATGACGGGGCTGCTGATGACTCCGTGGCCGTTGATGGTGGCGGTCATCGCCCCGTTCATCGGACGGCTGGCCGATAGCTGGCCGGCTGGGCTGCTGGGTGGGATTGGCATGATCATCATGGGCGCCGGCCTCGCCGCGCTCAGTCTGTTGCCGGCCGAGGCCACGCCTTGGGACATCGTCTGGCGAATGACGTTGTGCGGCCTGGGGTTCGGCTTTTTCAACACCCCCAACAACCGGGCGATCATCACGACCGCGCCGCCCGCCCGCACCGGCGGCGCGTCCGGCATGCAGGCCACCGCTCGGCTGACCGGTCAGACGATCGGGGCGGCGATGGTGGGCGTGGTGTTCCATGCATGGGGTGATGGCGGCACGACCTGGGCCTTGGCGATCGCCGCCGGGGTGGCCGGCGTCGCCTCACTCGTCAGTTTCAGCCGCCTGACCAACCGTTAGACAAACGTCAGCAGCCGCCGTGGGTTGTGGACCATGATGGTGTCGATTTCGGCCTGGGTGAACCCGCGCCGGCGCATCATCGGCAGGATATTGGCGAAGATGTGCCCATAGCCATGGCCGCCAAACGACGACAGCCGGGTGCGGGAGCAGATGTCGTGGCTGATCACCACGCGTTCCAGGTGCCCGTGCTCGATCAACGCCCGGATCATCCGCAGCCGTGTCGCGTCGTTCGGCATGTCGATGTCGGACAGGCGGTAATACGCCTGCTCGGTGCCGAACAGATCGAATTCCAGGACGCATCCGGTGTCGGCGAGCCGCAGCAGCCGGTCGGTATCGAAGATCGTGCGGTCGATATGGCTGATCACCACGCGGTCGATCCGGCCACCCTGGGCGCGGATGAAATCGGCGACTTCCTGCGGCTGGTCCTCGTGCCGGCCGGGATGGACGTTCACCGTCGCGCCCGTTTCAGCTTGGGCCAGCAGGGCACCTTGCATGACGCGGCGTTCCAGTTCGGTCCAGGGGGACTGGCAGCCGATTTCCCCGATGATGCCGGCGCGGATGTCGGTGCCCCAGGCGCCCTGGAAGACCTGGGCCACCATTTCGGCGGCGAAGTCATCCGGCGTGCGGGCGCGGTTGGCGGGGTCCTGGTATTCGTCGACGTAGTGCCCGCAGCCCATGACGATGTTCACGCCCGACTGGCGCGCGACGGCGGCCAGCCCGCTGGGATTGGGCGCGAGGCCCCCGCAGCTCAGTTCCACGATCGACCGGCCGCCGAAGGCCACGACCTCGGCAACTTCAGTGGCGGCCACGGCTTCGCAGTTCAACTGGTAGTTCCTGGGCGCCTTGACCTGGCCGTAGTTGATCTTCCAGCAGTTGCAGAGGTCGATCTCGGGGCCTTGGTCGGCTTCATCGCGCATCGCGGGCGTGCGGATGTCCCACAGGATGTGCTCGTGCATCAGGGTCGGGCCGAGGGTGGCGGGATCGATCACGCCCAGAACGGTCTGGACCTTGCCACGGAGTGTGTCGCGTGTTGTGCGCTCGGTCATAACGTTTCCCTCATCGTCATAGCGGTGGTTCGATTTCACAGGCTTCCAGGATGCGGTACATCAAGATGGCGAAATCAGACCAGCAATCTTGCACCGCCGCCTGATGGCCGCCAAAGGCGCCGTCAGCCGGCTTCAGCAGGAACATGGGCTTCCGTGCTTCCTGGGCCAACGGCATCAGCGAGCGATAGTCCTTGAGGATGCCAAGGCAATGCGGGTCCGTTGTGACGTCATCGAAGTTGATAGGAGGCTCGTCCAGTACATACTGCCTGTACTGACCAGGGATCCTGTCGATCCAGCGACTGAATGCCCGCGCAGGACGGCCTTGCTGAACAGAATGGCGCATAACGACATAGCCTGCGGGGCGCATCAGCCCGGCAGGTAAGCGCAGGGTATCGTCGGGATTGTAGGTTTTTGATCGCTCCCACGTAGTACGCCATGCGCGCAACATCGGACCCATATTCCGTAAGCCCTGCAGCGAGAACAAATCCGCGCCGAGAGGCACCACAATATAGTCGCAACCCAGGAGAACGGTCCGATTGAGGGCCCCGAGATTTGGACCAACATCGATCAGTGCGACGTCTGCTGATGTATCCAATCCAGCCCGTTCGATCGTGCGCGAGAATGCACTCATGACCCTGAAAGATCTCTCGTCGCCGTTGGCGCATCGTGGCCATGCCGACGACAGGTCGTCTTCGAGATTTGAAAGTTCCAGGTCACCGACAAGAAGAAACAGACCGTCATCGACGTGCTCGACATGGGGCGTCTGTATATCTCCAACGCCTCGGAACTGGGGCGCCACGGCGCCATGCAATGTCGGTCTTGGGTTGGTCTCCCACAACGTCTCCAGGCGATCCTCATCCAGGAGCATCGCAGTCAGGTTCGCTTGCGGATCAAGGTCAACGGCTAGCGCGGTGATACCATGCCGAGCCAGCATCCACGCCACGTGATAAACAAGCGAAGTCTTCCCGACACCGCCCTTGTTATTAAAAAATCCGATCGTTTTCATGCCGCGGCCCGAACCGTCACATGCACGAAATTGGCCTCGATCTGGAACTCTGGCGGGGGATTGCCGTTGCGGGCGAGCGCCGAACGGGCGCGTGGAATACCGGAGCCGAAACGCTGAATATATCCCAGGGCGCGGGCGGCTTCTCCGAGGCTCGGGTTGCGGTAATCCGTGATTCCCTCTCGTCCGAAGGATTCGATGGTCACCGTTCCATAGGGGCCGCCCGGGCTGGTTATCTCAACCCGGTCATCGAACCACGTGATGCGGACCGGTGCGGAGGTACCCTCGTAATTGCGGTGAATGACGGCGTTCCGGACCAGCTCCTGCAGGGCAATCACCGGATAATTCGGATGATCGCTTTGCCTGACGCCGGACAGATCGGCGGCGATCTCGATATTGAGCGAGAGAACCTCGTCCAGGCGCCGCATGATGTCGGCCAGGCTCCCCTCGATTTCCTTATGATCGCGCACCTGATCCCCGATCGACGTGCCGGGGTAGCGGACGAACTGCACATAGGCGCCCGGCAACCACGCCCGCGGTGTTCGGCCGCAGACCAGCAATCCAGCCGCCGTCGGACGCCCGTCGGGTGTCAGAAAGCGGACGGCGCGCAGTTGGTCTTCCACCTCGCGCCCATTTTCTTCCAGCACGTCCGGGGGGATCGAGGCCGGCAGGTACTCCTCCCTGAAACGAAGCAGGTCCAGGTCGCGTATCGTCGCGTTTGAAATCGGCTGCTGGTCGAACGGCAGATTGCCCCAACGCCGCTTTTCGGTCAGGCGCCGCTCTTCCTCGGCGGTCGCATAGCCGCGCCGTCCGGCGATGCGGACACAGACCCTACCATCGAACTTCAAGGGCGGGTTGTCCGATGGCTCCACCTCGACAATCGCCACCACGCAGCCATCCAGCACATGGCGCCTGACATGCATGACGGGGAACGGTGTGATCGTCCCGTCCGTCCGAAACCCGGCCAAGGTCTGCATCAGTTGTTCGGTGATCGGCAGATCGGCGCAACCGCCGTCGTCGTGAACGCCGACAAACAACACACCAGCCTGCCCCCGGCCGGGCAGGTCATTGGCGAAGGCGCAAATCGCCTCGCCAAATTTCCGCTTGTCCCGCACGCCGGCGGTGCGTTCGACGTTGACCGCCTCCAGGTCTCTCAGATATCGCCGCAATTCATCATCCGAGAGCATCCGCGGCTCCTTCGAGGGGGGCGTTACCCCCCCAGCCGATTGCCCAGCGGACGCGCCCAGCCATGCGGATCGGGCGCGGTGCCGTACTGGATGCCGACGATGGTATCATACAGCTTCTGCGTCAGCGCCCCGGTCTTGCCGTCGCCGATCACATAGCGTTCGCCCTTGTAGCCCAGTTCCCCAACCGGGGAGATCACGGCGGCCGTCCCCGTGCCCCACATCTCCAGCGTGCCGGCCCGCGCCGCGGCCAGGACCTCATCGATCGAGATCGGCCGTTCGCTGACCCGCATGCCCCAGTCGCGCAGAAGCGTCAGCACCGAATCACGGGTGATGCCGGCCAGGATCGCGCCGTTCAGCGGGGGCGTGATCACCTCATCCCCGATCTTCAGCATGATGTTCATCGTGCCGACCTCATCGAGGTATTTATGCTCGACGCCGTCGAGCCACAGCACCTGGGTAAAGCCGGCCTTCTGTGCTTCCTCGGCCCCGAACAGGCTGGCGGCATAGTTGCCGGCGGTCTTGGCGGCGCCGAGGCCGCCCTGCACGGCGCGGACATACTTGTCCGAGGCCATGATCTTCACCGGGTTCATGCCCTCCTTGTAGTACGCCCCGACCGGCCCGGCGATCACGTAATACAGATAGCTGTGCGAGGGATGCACGCCCAGGAACGTCTCGGTCGCGATCACCGTCGGGCGGATATACATTGACGTCCCCGCCAAGGACGGGACCCAGCGCTGATCGACCTCCACCAAGGCGCGGATCGATTCCTCGACGAGATCGACTGGCATTTCCGGGATGCACAGGAAGTGCCCGGACCGGTTCAGCCGGCGGGCATGGTCGCCCACGCGGAACGTGCGGATGATGCCGTCCTTGCCCCGGAACGCCTTCAGCCCGTCGAAGATCGCCTGGCCGTAATGCAGCACGCAGGTCGCGGGATCGAGGGAGAAATTCTGATACGGCTCGATCCGCGGCGAGTGCCAGCCTTTCCCGTCATCATAGTTCATCATGAACATATGGTCGGTGAAGACCTTGCCGAAGGTCAGCGTCTCATCCGCCGGCGGCTGCTTCGGGTGGGTCGTCCGGGTGATCGCGATGTCTGTCACTTGCGTCTCGTTATCTGCGTGGGGGTCGAACTGGATAGCAGGTTACGCCAGCCCGCGCCCGGGGCCAATTCCCATTCGTCCTCGCTTGCGAACGCCCTGATGCGAGCGCCCTCGCACTGGTCGGGCGCTCGACAGGCGGGCCGCCAACGAAATGCGCGCCAAGCCGCCAAGATCGTTGCCCCGCCGCGCCGGTTGTTGCAAAGACACTCCCCAGGGTGGCCAAAAAGGTCACGCGGCAGCGGGACAGGGTGTGATCGTGGGGAACGGGGTGCGCGGCGGGTCCTCCCAGGTCAAGATCACCGACGTCGCGGCGGCGGCCGGTGTCGCGCCGATGACCGTCTCCCGCGTGATCAACACGCCCGATCGGGTCTCCCCCGAAACCACCGCCCGCGTCCGTGCCGCAATCGAGAAGCTGGGCTATGTGCCCAACCTGATCGCCGGCGGCCTGTCGTCACGCCGGTCCCGCATGGTCGCCGCCATCGTGCCCACCATCGCCCATCCGATGTTCGCCGGCATGGTGCAGTCCTTCACCGACAGCATGCGTGAGGCCGGGTACCAGGTGATGCTGGCGCTCAGCGGCTACGACAATGACGGTGACGAAGCCCTGGTCCGCACCTTGCTCGGCCGCCGTCCCGACGCGATGCTGATCACCGGTGCCGCCTATACCCCGGCCGCTTGGCAGTTGCTGATGGAAGCGCATATCCCGATCGTCGAGGTGTGGGAGCGCACGACCCGCCCGATCGATATGCTGGTGGGGTTTGATCACGCCGAACTCGGCGCCGCCGTCGCGGATTACTTCCTGGCCAAGGGGCATGACCGGTTCGCCGCCTTCACCGCCGGCGATTCCCGCGCCTTGGCCCGCACCCGAGGCTTTACCGACCGCGTCCGCAAGGCCGGCGGCACCGTCATCGCCTCCACCGTCACGCCGGCCCCCAGCACGATCATGGCCGGGCGGGACGCGCTGCGGAACCTCGCCTACCGTTTGACCGCCCGTACCGCCTTGTTCTGCTCCTCCGACCAGCTCGCCTTCGGCACCATCACCGAGGCTCGCCTCCTCGGCATCGCCATCCCCGAGCGGCTGGCCGTCTGCGGCTTCGGCAATTTCGAACTCAGCGCCGCCAGCGAGCCGCCCTTCACGACAGTGAACGTGGAGGGGGTGACGACCGGGCGGACCGCGGCGGAAATGCTGCTGGCCCGCCTGGCCGGGGAACGGACGAAAGACACAGGACAGGTCGAGGTCCCCTACGCGGTGGTGGAGCGCGCGACCTCGTGAACGACCGCGCCTCGCCTCTGGTCCGGCCCCCTGGTCCGGGGCAGGGCTTACGCATTATGATATCGCTAACGGCGCGCGCCAGCCGCCCCAGGGAACAGGAGAGTTCGGATGGAAACTGTCGAGACCGGTGGCCTGCGCGTGGCGCGCACCCTGTACGACTTCGTGAACAATGAGGCGCTTCCGGGCACTGGCGTCGATCCCGCCGCGTTCTGGACCGGCTATGGCGCGCTGATCCGCGACCTTGGCCCGCGCTGCCAGGCGCTGCTCGACAAGCGTGCCGCGTTGCAGAAGCAGATCGATGGCTGGCATCTGGCGAATCGCCGCAAGGTGGTCGTGCAGGCCGAGTATCAGGCCTTCCTGCGCTCCATCGGCTACCTGCTGGACGAACCGGCCGATTTCGCCGTGGCGACTACGAATGTGGACCCGGAAATCGCCACCCTCGCCGGCCCGCAGTTGGTCGTCCCGGTGACCAATGCCCGCTACAGCCTGAACGCGGCCAATGCGCGCTGGGGCAGCCTGTATGACGCGCTGTATGGCACCGACGCGATCCCCGAGGACAATGGCGCGACGCGCGCCGGCGGCTACAACAAGGTACGTGGCGACCTGGTGATCGCCCGTGCCCGCGCGATCCTCGACCAGGCGGCGCCCCTAGCCTCGGGCAGCCATGCCGACGCGGCCGGCTATGCGATCGTCGGCGGCGTGCTGGCGGTGACCCTGAATTCCGGCGCGACCACCGGCCTGAAGGACCCCGCCCAGTGCGTGGGCTACCAGGGCGACGCGGCCGCGCCGTCCCTGGTCCTGCTGCGCCATAACGGCCTGCATCTGGAAATCATCGTCAATCGCGCCCACCCGATCGGCAAGGATGACCCAGCCGGCGTCGCCGATGTCGGCATGGAAGCGGCCCTGACGACCATCCAGGATTGCGAGGACTCGATCACAGCGGTCGATGCCGAGGACAAGATCGCCGCCTACCGCAACTGGCTGGGCCTGATGAACGGCTCGCTTGCCGACACGTTCGAGAAAGGCGGGCAGATGATGACCCGCAAGCTGAACGCCGACCGATCCTACACGAAGCCGGCCGGTGGGACGCTGTGGCTCTCCGGGCGCAGCGTCATGCTGGTCCGCAATGTCGGGCACCATATGTACACCGACGCCGTGCTGGACGCGGCCGGGAACGAGACGCCGGAAGGCTTCCTCGATGCCGCCGTCACCTCGGCCATCGCGATGCATGACCTGCAATCCAAGGGGCCGATCAAGAACTCCCGCGCCGGGTCGGTCTATATCGTCAAGCCGAAGATGCATGGGCCGGAGGAAGTGGCGCTGACGGCCGACCTGTTCGGACGGGTCGAGGATATCCTCGGCCTGACCCGCAACACGCTGAAGATGGGCATCATGGATGAGGAACGGCGGACCTCCGCCAACCTCAAGGCCTGCATCCATGCCGCACGCGACCGGGTGGTGTTCATCAACACCGGGTTCCTGGACCGCACCGGTGACGAGATGCATACGTCCATGGAAGCCGGCCCGATGATCCGCAAGAACGACATGCGGGCGACGTCCTGGATCAAGGCCTATGAGGACCAGAACGTCGATATCGGCCTGATCTGCGGCCTGCGCGGCAAGGCGCAGATCGGCAAGGGCATGTGGGCGGCGCCGGACCGGATGGCGGACATGCTGGCGCAGAAGATCGGCCACCCGATGGCCGGCGCCAACACGGCCTGGGTGCCGTCCCCCACCGCGGCGACGCTGCACGCGCTGCATTACCACCAGGTTAGCGTGGCGGACCGGCAGACAGAACTCGCCTCCCGCGCCCGCGCGCCGCTGGGCGACCTGCTGACCATCCCCGTGGCCGACCGGCCGAACTGGTCGCCCGAGGATATCCGCCAGGAACTCGACAACAACTGCCAGGGCATTCTTGGGTATGTGGTGCGCTGGATCGACCAGGGCGTCGGCTGCTCCAAGGTGCCGGACATCCATGATGTCGGGCTGATGGAGGACCGGGCGACGCTGCGGATCTCCTCCCAGCATCTGGCGAACTGGCTGCATCACGGGGTCGTGACGAAGGACCAGGTGATGGAGACGATGAAGCGCATGGCCGCCGTCGTGGACAGGCAGAACGCGGGGGACTCGGCCTATCGCCCGATGGCGCCAGCGTTCGAGGGCCCGGCCTTCGCCGCTGCCTGCGACCTGGTGTTCGACGGGCGCGCCCAGCCGAATGGGTATACGGAGTTCGTGCTGCACCGCCGCCGGCGGGAGGCGAAGGCGGGGGCGTAACGCACGCCAAGGGCGGCGGGGGAGGGACGGCAGCCCCTCAACGCCGCCGCTTCGGCGGGGTTCAACCCGGCGCGGTCATCCGACGGATCGTGCCGGTCGTGCTGTGACCTTCCTCAAGCTGCGCCAGCACGACCTTCCCACCCCAGCCCTGCACCAGATCGCCGCCGACCACCTGGTCCACCGTGTAGTCGGACCCCTTGATCAGAACATCCGGCCGCAGCGCGCTGATCGCCTCCAGCGGTGTGTCCTCATCGAACAAAATCACCAGATCAACCGGTGACAGCGACGCCATCACCGTCGCCCGCGCCATTTCATTCTGCACCGGCCGCGTCGGCCCCTTCAGCCGCTTGACCGAGGCATCGGTGTTCAACGCCACGATCAGCCGGTCGCAGGCCGCCCGCGCCTGGGACAGCAGCCGGACATGGCCTGGATGGATCAGGTCGAAGCAGCCATTGGCAAACCCCACCTTATAGCCCCGCGCATGCCAGGCGGCGGCGATCGCGGCCGCCTCATCGCGCGTGGCGACCTTGCGGTCATTGGCGACCAGGTCCTCCAGATGCAGGGAATCGAGCAATTCCTGCTGGCTGACCGTCGCCGTGCCCTGCTTGCCGACGGAAATCCCGGCATTGGCGTTGGCCAGCATCGACGCCGCGGGCAACGACGCCCCCGCCGCCAGCCCGACCGCCAGCGCCGCCACCAGCGCATCGCCGGCGCCGGAGACATCGGCGACCTCCCGCGCGCGGGTCGCCAGGTGCATCGCCGGCGAGTCGCGCCGCACCAGCGTCAACCCCTTGGCCGACCGCGTGACCAGCACGGCCTCGCCCTCCGTCGCATCCAGCGCGGAGCGGCCGGCGCGATCGGCCTCGGTGTCGTGATCGGCCTCGATGCGGGTGGCCAGCCGCACCTCATGCTCGTTCGGGGTCAGGATCGTGGCGCCGCGATAGGCGGCGAAATCGGCGCGCTTGGGATCGGCGATCACCGTGCGGCCGGCGGCGCATGCCATGGCGATCACCTCGGCCAGCACCGCGTCGCACAGCACGCCCTTGGCATAGTCGGACAGGACGACGACCTGCGCCTGTTCCAGACCCTGGCGGACCTGCTCCAACACGGCGGTGGCGGCGGCCCCGGTCAGCGGGGCGGTGGTTTCCTCATCCAGGCGCAGCAACTGGTGCGATCCGGTCATGAAGCGGGTCTTGGATGTGGTCGGCCGCCCGGGCACCGCGACCAGGCCGGTGCGCAGGTTCGGCGCCGCCTCCACCATCGCGCGCACAATACCCCCCGCCTCATCATCCCCGATCACCCCGATCAGGATCGCTCGGCCGCCCAGGGTCGCGATATTCATGGCGACATTGGCCGCGCCGCCCAGGGTGGAGCGGTGGGTGGTGGGGCGCAGGACCGGGATCGGCGCCTCGGGCGACAGGCGCTGGACGCCGCCGATGACGTAACGGTCGAGGATGATGTCCCCGATCACCAGCACATTCGCGGCATGGAACCGGCGGACGATTTCGGCGAGTTCGCGGTCGGTCGCGGGGCGGTCCATGCTGTCCGCGGGGTCCTGTGTCATCGGTCGGGTTCCATATGTATGCGGGTCATGGTCAGGCGGCGTGTTTCCCTGCCGCAGGCTCAAAAAAAAATCCACCCTGTTCCATCGGCCCCTCTATAACGGTATTGAGAGACGCGGTTTTCGTTGAAGGGCGATCCGCGTCCGCCAACCCAGGAGGCACCGTGAAGTACCTGCCACCGTTCGACCTGATCAAGCGTTCCCTCGATATCAAGCCCGGCAACGGCGATCTTCGTGTAAACCTATCCTACGATGAATTCGTTAACATTCTGCGAATGATGATCCAGGGCATCGAGGTTGATGAGGCATGGTACAAATCGACATATGAAGACATCGGGCAGGCGATCAATGAGGGGCGGATTCCCTCGGCCAAGCATCATTTCGTGAATGATGGCTGGCTTGAAGGGCGGCACCCGTTCCCGATGAATGTCGAGGAACCCTGGTATCTGAAACAATATCCCGATGTGGCGGATTTCCTGCGTCGCGGCCTGCTGCTTTCGGCGCAGGGCCATTTCGACGAGGACGGCTACAAGGAAGGCCGGCTTCCCTTCGCGATGTGAACCGTTTCATTGGCGCCGTCCCCGCTTCCTGGAAGCGATGGGCCGGCGTTTTCACGGCATGGGCACGACCCGTGCGGCACAGGATCAGGGACGCGGCCAGCCGAGGAATTGGCGGGGCGCGGGACCAGTACATGAGGATGGCATGGTGGTGTTGAGGCTTCGGACGGCATGACCAGCAGGAAGTCACCGGCTTCAGGCCGATCCCGTTCAGCGGCGGGCCGGCGCGGACGGACATCCGCGACGTCGGACGCCCCGGTCGAGGCGATCAGCGCGGACATCGCGCCCGAGGTGGAAGCGACCCCGGCGGAAGCGACCCAGGCGGACATTCCGGAAGGCGCCGTTGTCGCGGCCGATCCCGAAGCCGCCGATGGGCACGAAGCCGAACCGATCCAGGCTGTCGCGGACGACGCACAGCCCGCTGATGTCGACGCGGCGCCAGCCGAACTTCCGACCGTGATCATCGAGATTGATCCCAGCGTCACCGGCGGTTCCTTGCTCGACCGGTTCGACGTGATGGTGCGCGCGCGCGTCACCTCCCTCGTCACGATCCAGTCCGCGACGCTGATCGCCGATGGCGGGGAACGTTCCACGACCACCTTTGGACCGGCGCCGAGCGAACTGAGTCTGACGTTGGCGAACGGGGTGGTGGCGCAGCAGCGGGCGGTGCAGTTCAACCTCGCCCGCCCGCGCGACTTCGAAGCCGGCCCATGCCCCTGCCGGGTTGTCGTCCACGATGTCGATGGCAACGCCTATGAGCAGGATTTCGAACTGACGATCGACCCGGCGGCGTCTCCGCCAGTGCGGGTCAGCGACGGTCCCTTGCTGGGCCCCGACGCCGGAGAGAGCGGCCCCGTCCCCGCCATCCTGTATGTCGAACGGGTTGTGCTGGACGACGAAGGCCTGCTGACCGTCGATGGCTGGGGCCTTTCGCTCAGCCCGGTGGTGATCGTGCAGGGCTTCGCCGGGGAGCATCGCATCGCCGCGCGCATGGGGATCGAGCGGGAGGACGTGGCCAACGCGTACCCGATCTATCCGCATGGCCGCACCTGCGGCTTCCAGATCTCGGCGCATCTGCCCGAAGACGCGCGCGACATCACCGCCTTGCGGGTGGAGATGCTGTGCCGCCAGGGCCTGGCCCAGGACGTGGTGATGCCGGTGCATCACGGCGCGCTGCCGGAACCCGCGCCGCCGCCGGCCCCGGAGGCGCCTGAGCCGCCGCCTCCGCCCTCCTTCGCCAATCTGAACCAGGCACCGGTTTATAGCCTGACCGCCGGGTTCAACCTGACCTCCAGCGCCGTGCTGTCCGCGCTTGTCCCAAGCGCGGCGCCCGAACCGCCGCCGGAACCCGACCGTTCCATCCATATGTTCTGCGATGAGATCCGGTTGGAGTGGGATGGCTACCTGATCGTCTCCGGCTGGGCGACCAGCGCGGCCGGTGTCGCCCGGATCGCGATCTTCGTGGGCGACGAACGGGTTGGCGTCGCCGAACTCGGCCATGACCGCCCCGATGTCGGCGAGCAGCACGCCGATATCCCATCGGCCCGGTTCAGCGGATTCCGCTTCGAACGCCGCATCAGGGATCATATCGAGGGCGAACACCACGTCCGCGTGATGGCGGTCACGACAAAGGGTGACGAACGGATCGAGGAAGCGGACGTCGCCGCGAGCGAGGCGCCGCCCCCGCCGCCGGCACCCGAACCACCGCCGCCCCCGCCGGCCCCCGAACCCCGCATCGTGACGGCCGAGGCCGATCCGTCGGAGATGAAATTCCAGCTCGACAGCCCCCGCGTCTCGGACGGGCAGGCGGCCGAGACGATCACCGGGCGGCTGACCGTGGATGGCTGGGTGCTGTCGCGTTCACCCATCACGGCCATGGAAATCTGGATGGGCGCGCTGCGCCTGGGCGACGCGCATCACGGCTTGGCGCGCCAGGACGTCGGCGCCGCCTTCCCGGACTGGCCCAACTCGGTCCGCAGCGGTTTCGCCTTCCATTGTCCGCCGCGCAGCCTGCGGGACGGGGAGCATGTGCTCCGCCTCGTGGTGCGGTGCGAGAATGGCTACGTCTATGAACAGGCGTTCCAGATCGACGTGAAGCGGGCGGACGCGGATCGCGACTCGGTGAACATCCGCCGGCGCTTGCCGCGGATCGGCCGCACGTTCCTGCAAGGGCTGCTGGATCGGCTGGCGCATGACCCAAGCTTCACGGTGATCCTGCGCCAGGATGGGCCGCTCGATCCCGACGCGACGCGGGCGACGCTGTATTCCCTGAACGGGCAGGCCTATCGGAACTGGCGTTTGCTGGTGCTGTGCGACGATGCCGACACGGCTGCGGTCCTGCGTCCGATGATCGACGCGGTCGGCTCCGACATGGCGTGGCGTTCGGCGGTGCTGTCGCCTGCCGATACCGGCTGGACCGAACCGTTGGCGCGGGACCTGGATGCGTTTCATCTGATCCTGTCCGCGGGCGATGAGCTTGGCGCGGACGCGTTGGCGGAACTGGCGCTGGGTGGCGGGCTGCACCGCGAGGCGGACCTGCTATACGCCGATGAAAGCCGGATCAGCCCGGTCAGCGGCGAGCGGGAGCCGTATTTCAAGCCGGACTACTCGCCCGACCTGCTGCTCTCGACCAACTATATCGGCCGGCCCTGGGCCGCGTCAGGGTCGCTGCTGGCAGCGACGGGCGTCACGCCGGCCAGCCTGCTGGAGCATGGCGAATACGATCTGGTCCTGCATTGCGCCGAACAGGCGGCTCTGATCCACCACGTGCCCAAGCTGCTGTGCCAGCGCGGGGCGGAACGGCTGGACAGCGACGCGCAGGCCGAGGCCGCTTTGGCGCGGGCGGCGGAGCGGCGTGGGATCGACGCCGAAATCCTGCCGACCGCCGTGCCGCAGGCCTGGCGGTTCCGCCGGCGCGCGCCGGTCACCGGCAAGGTGTCGATCATCATTCCGACCTGCGCGGCGCGGAACCTGATCGAGACCTGCCTGATCACGTTGAAGGAACGCACCACCTACCGCAATTTTGAAATCATCGTCATCGACAACATTCCCGATGACAATGTCGCCTGGAAGATCTTCGTCCAGGAGAACGCGGACAAGGTCGTCGATATCCCCGATGCCTTCAACTGGTCGCGCTTCAACAACCGCGCCGCCGACGTCGCGGACGGTGAGTTCCTGCTGTTTCTGAACGACGACATCGAGATCGAGCGCGGCGACTGGCTCGACGTATTGCTGGAAAGCGCGACCCGGCCGGAAGTCGGCATCGTCGGTCCCCGGCTGCTGTATCCGGCGCGCACCGTGCAACACGCCGGAATGTTCCTGGCGAACAACGGTATTGCCCGCCACGCCTTCCGCTTCGCGGCCGAGGATGATCCGTGTTATTTCGGCCTCGCGATGACCCAGCGCAACGTGATCGCGGTCACCGGCGCCTGCATGCTGATCCGGCGGGAGGTGTTCGACGCCGTCGGCCAGTTTGATGAGGCGCATCAGATCGTCAACAACGACCTTGACCTGTGCCTGCGCGTGCATCGGGCGGGGCTGCTGACTGTCTATACGCCGCACGCGACGCTCATCCATCATGAACTGGCCAGTCGCGACAAGTTGAAGGACGTGTACGACTTCACGGCCTTCAACTCGATGTGGGCCGATCGGTTTACCGCTGGCGATCCGTATTACAATCCGCGGCTCTATCGGCACGCCGATGACCATCGTCCCGACGATGAGCCGGTGGACACGGTGTTTTCCGGTCAGCCGCTGTTCACGCCAGACGAAATTCGGCGGTTGCTGGTGGTTAAGCTCGACCATATCGGCGACTTCATCACCGCGCTGCCGTCGATCCGGCGGTTGAAGGAACTGTTCCCCGCGGCCCGCATCACCGTGCTGTCGGGGCCGGCGGCGCAATCCTTCGCGGCCTATGAACCGGCGATCGAGGAATTCATCCCGTTTGAATTCTTCCATGTGAAATCAGGCATGGGTCGCAAGGAAGTAACGGACGACGACCTGCGCGAACTCGGCGCGCAACTGGCCACGCATCGGTTCGACCTCGCGGTGGATCTGCGCAAGCAGCCCGACACACGCGACGTGCTGAAATACAGCAAGGCGCGGTATCTGGCCGGGTTCGATCACCAGGCGCAGTTCAACTTCCTCGATGTCGCGCTGGAATGGGAAACCGACCGCAGCCTGCACAACAAGCGCAACCACGTCAGCGACGATCTGCTGAATTTGGTGGAGGCTGTGGGCCAGGCCAGCCGTTCGCATCAGCCCAGCCTGGCGATTCCGGCGCATGTGGCCGCCGATACGCTGGCGCGCCTGCCCGATGATGTCCGCCGCCTGTTCGAAAAGCCGGTGGCGGTGATCCATCCGGGCGTTGGGTCGGCGGTGAAGCAATGGCCGCTGTCGTATTTCTCGGCGCTGATCGACCTGCTGGTGGCGCGGAACGGGCTGAACGTCGTGCTGATCGGCAGCCCGGATGAGGCGGAACTGGCCCAGGAAGTCATGGACGGCGTCACCGACAAATCCGCCGTGGCGTCGCTGGTCGGCAAGACTCCGTTGCGGGAGCTGCCGATGCTGCTGGCCAATGCCGCGCTTTATGTCGGCAATGACAGCGGTCCGAAGCACATCGCCGCCGCGGTCGGGGTGCCGAGCATCGGGATCCACTCGGGGGTTGTTGATACGATGGAGTGGGGACCGGTGGGGCCGACCGCCATCGCGCTCCGCCGGACCATGGCGTGCAGCCCGTGCTATCTGGCGCGCCAGGAGGACTGCCCGCGTGGGCTGGCCTGTCTGAAAGGCCTCGAACCGACCCTCGTCTACGAAGCCGCTGTTGCCATGCTCGCTCGGCCGTTGGCGCGGGAAGAACCGGTGCGGCTGGTCTACGCGGAAAAAGTGGTTGCCCCCGTGGTGGAAGCCGTCGAAGCCCCGCCACCGCCGCCCGAACCGGAAGCCACGGCCCTGGCCGACGATGCTCCCGCGCCGCCTACCGAAGAAATGCCCACGCCGTCCGCCGAAGAAATTCCCGCGCCGCCAGCAGGCGACACACAGGAGCAAGTGGTCATGGCTCAACCCGCCAAGAAATCGCGCCGCCGTCGTGGCGCCAAGGTGGTCGCGTAATGGACGATCGCGCGCTCCTGGAACTCGCCGTCGTGCTGGCCGACAAGGCCGCCGTGGTGATCCGCGAAATCCGGGCCCGTGGGTTCGAGGGCAAGAGCAAGGCCGATGGCTCGGTTGTGACCGAGGCTGACAACGCCGCGGAACTGATCATCGCCGCCGGCCTGCGGGAAGCCTGCCCGGACATCCCGGTGATCGCCGAGGAAGAATCCGCGGCTGGGCGTATCACCGAAGCCGGCCCCTGCTTCTGGCTGGTCGACCCGCTGGACGGCACCAGCGAATTCGCCAGCGGGGGCGATGATTTCGCGGTGAATATCGGCCTTGTCCGCAATGGTCGTGTCGTGCTCGGCGCGGTTGGCGTGCCGGCGACCGGGGAAATGTTCGGCGGCATCGTGGGGCAGGGGGCGTGGAAGCGCCTGAATGGCCAGGAAACGCCGGTGATCGCCCGCGCCGTGCCGGACGAAGGCCTGACCGTGCTGGCCAGCCGCCGCCATGGCGACACCGCGACACTGGATGCGTTCCTGCAGGGGCGGAAGGTGGCCAAGCTGGTCAATTTCGGCTCCAGCCTGAAATTCTGCCGGCTCGCGGAAGGCATCGCCGATCTGTATCCGCGCTTCGGCCGGACCATGGAATGGGACACCTGCGCGCCGCAGGCGGTGCTGGAAGCCGCGGGCGGCTCGGTCCGCACGCTGGACGGCAAGCCGCTGCTGTATGGCAAGCCGGGCTGGGACAACCCCCACTTCGTCTGCGCCGGACGGGAGTAATCAATCGGCGAGCGTTGACAGGTGTCATCGGATCGCAGCATTTGTCCGGTGGCGAAAAGGTGCGGTCGCCCCGGCTGTTAAACACTCACCGGCCCTTCTGTGTCGCCACGTTCCGCACCCGTAGGCGACGGGATGGAAACCCGATGCTTCTTGTCATCGAT
>CAMCDA010000107.1 GCA_945873195.1 Asaia bogorensis | reverse complement strand
GCGATGTGCCTCAAAACCAGTCCGATCCCGTCAACCCTTACGCCCAACAGATACGATCCGCATGAGCGATGGAATTGCGCACCGCGATACCGCGTCCGCAGGTCAGGCCATCGATCACGCGATGGAGCGATGAATAGGATGGGTTAGCCGCCAGCAGCCGTGTATTGGCTGGAACATCGTCAACGATCAGGATGCGCGCGGTCATTCCGTTTCGATCACACCTCGCCTGTCACAGAACCATACCTGAATGGAGAACGTGGTGAAAGGCTGGCTTTTGACAAGGAAAACTCTCGATTGCTCCGATCCGTGGCATGAAACATCTTCGTATGATTGAGACGTGTCGATTCACGGCACGGGATACAACTATTCCGGAGGTGAATTGAGTTGATGGTGGGTCTTGACCCGGCTCGACAAGAATTGGCACGCAGGGACCATGCGGCACGCTGATCGATCCGTCCTGCCCTACCCCAGCGTCCTCGCCACGCTGCTGTTCGGCCTCATGCTGGGGCTGGGCGCGCCCGCATGGGGACAGAGCGGGACACTGCAGCCGCCCCCTGGCATCGCGCCGCAAAGCCAGTCCACCGCGCCGATGACGCCGCCTTCCGCCGCGCCGCGCCAACCGGTGTACCCCAGCGCGCGTCCGCCGGCTGTCGCGCCGCCCGCCAAGCCAACCGCCGCGCAGCCAATCGCCCCATCCGTGAAGCCGCCGGCCAAGCCGCGGGAAACGCCGGTCGCGCTGCCCTTGCCGTTGCCGCCTCCCCCACCGCCGCCCCCTCCGCCGGACAAGGAAGCCGAAGCGCCCGCGCCGGCGGGCGATGAGTCCAAAACCGCCGGCGACGCGCCCAAGTTGCCCCGCTTCGCCGCGCTGAAATCCGACACCGTCAACCTGCGCGCCGGCCCCGGCACGCGGTATCCGATCCAATGGGTCTATAACCGCCGCGACCTGCCGGTGGAGATCGAGCGGGAGTTCGAGGTCTGGCGCGCCATTCGCGACCCCGAGGGCATCCGCGGCTGGGTCCATTCGGCCACGCTGACCGGCCGACGGACCTTCGTGGTGAAGGGCGTCGACGCCACGGTCCGGTCGGATCGCAAGGACAATGCCTCGGCCGTCGTCATCCTGCGGGCGGGCGTGATCGGCCGGCTGCGGGCCTGCGAAGCGGGATCGACCTGGTGCGAGGTCCGCATCAGCGGACATCGCGGCTATCTGCGTCGCGACCAGATCTGGGGCCTGCTGCCGGATGAGGTCATGAAGCCCTGATGGCGCGAAGGTTTACGGCCGGATGACACCGTCCTAGGCTTCCCCGAGGAACGCGCTCCAATGCGCGCCGTACGGAGGGAACATATGCTCGTACAACGCGATACGATCCTGAAGGATAAAGCCGTCGACCAGTTCATCGACGCGATCCTGAACCACGATCAGGCCAAGACCGCCGATATATTCTACAATCTCGTCCGGCGGGAAGGACGGTCGATGGGCGACGCGCTCAGCGTCGTGACCGCGGCCGAGGCCCCGTTCGTGCAGGTGCCGAACCACATCAACATCCGCGACGGCCAGATCACGCTGATCAACAATGACCACACGATCCTGGGCCTGCGCACCTCGGCGCATCTGATGCCCTATCTGCCCGACAGCCATAAGATGCTCGCGATGCTGCAAAGCGTCTGGTACATCCCGGCCGGTCTGGACATCTGGAACCAGCTGGCCGGCAAGTATCCGGGGCGCTACGCCTCGATGAAGAACATGGACATTCCGCTGGAAGACAAGCGCCCCGTCGTGTGGAACGACGACCAGCAGCCGATCGTCGAGAACGGATCGCTGGAAGAACGGTTGCATTCCTACATGGTCGCGAACATGAGCGGTGACGTCCGCCGCTCCTACGGCCTCTTCCTCGGCCTCGCCGCGGAAGCATCCGCTCGGCCTGCCCTGCGCGACACGCTGATGTTCATGGGCCTGATCGACGTGCAGGAAACGATCATCGGGCGCAAGGCGCGCAACACCGGGCACAAGGCGCTGCGGGCGCGGGCGATCGTCGATCTCGCCGACTATATCGGCTGGGATCGCGCGCATGGCGTGTTCTATACTGGCGTGCCGGACATGGCGGTGGGGCCGCTGTATTTCTCGGCCTATGACGCGGCCTGCGTGCTGACCACCGACGAATTCCCCAACGCCGGCAAGGACCTGGAAAAGACGAGCACGACTCCCCTGTCGCCACCCGAGGTGGAGGCGATGATCAACCTGCTCATGAGCGGCGAATCGGACGCGGTCTGGGACGCCGTGACGGCGCATCTGAAAGCCGGCAAGTCGATCCGCAGCATCGGCGACACGATCGCGGTGGCCGCGGCGGAAATCATCCTGCGCACGACGGTGCCGCGGAAGTTCACCGACGGGCAGCACGCCTTCGACTACTGCAACACGGCCAATACCTGGATGCGGACCAGCGACAGCCCCTATAAGCCGCGCATCCTGTATCTGATGGCGAACTTCGTGAACGACGCGGCGCGATCGAACCAGTTGTTCGAGTCGCCCGTGGAAGCTGGCGGCTATGACGGATCGGGGCGCTCCGCCACCGAGATATTGAAGGACCAGGACGACATCATCCTGTCGTTCGACTTCCCCCGCGCGACGCAGGCGGCCGCGGCCTATCTGCGATCGGGCGCCGATATCCGTGCCTTCATGGCGGCCACGGCGGTCACGGCCTGCAAGTTCCAGGACGACCCGCACAACCAGAAGATCAGTCACTCAACATTCGAAGAGTATGAGAACAACACGACCCATTTGCGCGACCGCCTGCTGATGGCAACGGTGCGGCAATTGGCGGGCTGGCCGAAAATGCCGGGCGGGCGGGATTGCTACGCGCGGTATGAGAAGGAGTGGCGGCTCAACTGACCGCCACGGCGAGGCGCGGGGTCAATCGTGACCCCGCGCTACACCACCACCGGCCAGCCGCGCTTCTGGTAGGCGCTGTCCCAGAACAGCCATTCCCACTGCGTGGATCGGATGAAGGCGGTCATCATCTTCTCCCGGATCGCCGGAGTCGCGCCGTCCGCCGCCTTGTCGGTCGCGGCGATGACGGCGCGGACGGCGGTGCCGAACGCCTCATCGGAATAGGTGTCGATCCAGGCCTTGAACGGATTGTTCGGGACCGTCGTCTTCGCGATCGTGTTGCCGACGTCCCAGTAGATCCAGAAACAGGGCAGCAGGGCGGCCAGCAGGACCTCGAACGGGTCATGATAGGCGGTGGCCATCAGGTAGCTGGTGTAGCCGAGGCAATCCGGCGAGGGTTCGGCGCCGGTCATGTCGACGCCGAAATCGAGCAGATAGGTCTCGTGCAGAATCTGCTCGACCGCCACGGCTTCCAGGGCGGATTCCGCGAACATCCGCAACGTCGCGCCATCCGGTCCCCGGGCGCCGGCCATCGCCAGGGCGCGTCCATACTGATCGAGATACAGCGCGTCCTGCACGATGTAGCCCTTGAACCGATCGCGGCTGAGCGTGCCGGCCGCGAGTTCGGTGTTGAAGGGCAGCGCATCGATCGCCGCTCGCAACGGCGCGGTGCGCTGCCAGGCCTGTTCGCTGAAACTGGTCATCAGGTCACTCCATAGACGCGGGCGGCGGTGCCGGCGAACAGCGCTTTTTTCTCATCGGCCGAGGCGCCGGTGGCGATGCGCTTGAAGCCGTTCCAGGTGACGGCAAAGCTGGACCAGCGCTTCTGGACAGGGAAGTTACTTTCGAACATGCAGCGATCGGCGCCGAACAATTCGATGCAGGTCTTCATCCAGGGGCCCCAGGCAATGGCGATCTCCTCCGACGAGGGCGGCATGTCGCGCGAAGCGGTGCTGCCTGGCAGGCGGATCGGCAGGGCGCCAAGTTTCACGGTGACGTTGGGGCGCTGGGCGAGGCGGGTCATGCCGGCCTTCCAGTCGGTGAAGACCTCGGCCCGCTTGTCGGCGAAGGGGCCGCCCAGGATCGGGCTGCCGACATGGTTCAGCACGATGGTGGTGTTGGGGAAGGCGTCGGCGAGGTCCGACACTTCGTCCAACTGCGTGTGATAGACCCAGGCGTCGAAGGCCAGGCCGAGGTCGTTCAACGCTTGGTAGCCCGCGCGGAACGTGCTGTTGCCCAGCATGCCGGGGACGGGGGCGACCTTGTGGATGGCGGCGTGCCAGGCAGTGGAATGGCGGATGGCGGCGAAGCGGCCGCCGCTGGCGATCATGTGCCGTTCCAGCAGGCCGCGCGCCTTTGATCCCAGCATCAGGCTGACATTTCCGACCATGCGGGCGCAAACCTTGGACGCGCCGAAGGTGCCGCTCGCGCCCATGGCGGCGATGCCGGTGACGAACTCGGTTTCGCCCAGGGAGGCTTCGTCCCGCGGGCCGGTCTTGCGGTACATCGAGTGGCATTCCTCGAATACCGTCGCGATCACGTTGTGGCCGCTGTAGACGTCATCGAGGAGTTCCGGCAGCAAATACGTATTGCCGTCGCGTATCCACATATGGTGGTGCGGGTCGATGATCGGCAGGTCGGGCTCGATGATCTCCTCGGTCAGGCGGCCGAGCCATGAGTCGTCGATGGCGCCGGAGAAGCGGCTGTTCTGTGCCATGGTTTCCTCGCGTTTCTGATTTCAGGCCAGGGGGATCAGGCCAAACTTTTGCTGACCATTTCGTAGGTGTTGGTGGACAGGTCCTTCTGGTCGGCGATGCGTTGCAGGCCGGCCTTCATCATGGCCTGCCGGCGTGCATCGAAGCGGCGCCATTGCCCGAGGGGGGCGACCATGCGGGCGGCGATCTGCGCGTTGGTGGGATCGATACGCATGATCATCTCGGCCAGGAAATCATAGCCGGCGCCGGACGCTTCGTGGAAGCGCACCTGGTTGCCGCTGGTGAAGCTGCTGACCAAGGCGCGGATGCGGTTCGGGTTCCTCAGGTCGAAGTCGGGGTGGGCGGTCAGGCCCCGCACCTCGGCCAAGGTTCCCGGCAAGGACGACATCGCCTGCATGGCGAACCACTTGTCCAGGACCAGCGCGTCGTTCTTCCAGGCGGCGTGGAAGGATGCCAGGGCCTCGCGGCGTTCGTCGCAGTCGATCGCGCAGAGCATCGCCAGGGCGGCCAGCCCATCGGTCATGTTGCGGCCGGCGTCGAACTGCACCTTGGCGAGGGCGATGCCGTCCGCGTCGGCGGACGCCGTCAGGTAGGCAAGGCACATGTTCCGCAGCGATCGCCGTCCGACCGCGGCGCCATCCGTCGTGTAGGGACCGGTATCGGTCATGCTGTCATAGGTCGCGCGCAGCCGGTCGCGCAGCGCCGCGCCGATCGCGACGCGCGCAGCCTGGCGGGCCGCATGGATACCGTCGGTATCGACGACCGGCATCTGGTCGGCGAGGAACATCTCTCCTGGCAGGGCAAGGGCCTCGGCCGCGAAGCCTGGATCGGTCGCGGCGCTGTCGAGCGTCGCCGCCATGGCATCGATCAGCGCGGGGTCCAAGGCGCCGCCCGCGACCATGTCCAGCAGGACGCCGGTTGCGAATTGCTGCCCGGAGTCCCAGCGGGTGAAGGGATCGGTGTCGTGGCGCGCCAGGAAGCGCAGCCGCTCACGCGACACGCCCGATAGTTTCACCGGGGCCGAGAAGCCGCGCAGCAGCGACGGCACGGGGTGGGAGGCGACATCGACGAAGGTGAAACGGGATTCCGCCTGATCGGCCAGCAGGACGCGGGTGCCGGTCGTGGGTTCGGTTTCATGCTCAAGCCGTGTCGCGAGTTCCTGGCCATTGTCGTCCAGCAGCCCCATCGCGACGGGCACGACCAGTGGCTTCTTCGTCTGCCGGACGGTCAGGGTATAGCGCTTGGTGTCGGGATCGTAGGCGTCATCCACCACGACATCGGGCGTGCCGGCCTGATGATACCAGCGCTTGAAGCTGTCCAGATTGACACCGGACGCGTCCTGCATGGCGGACACGAAATCATCGATCGTCGCCGCCTGGTTGTCATGCCGAGCGATATACAGGTCCATGCCTTTGCGGAAGGCGGCACGGCCGATGATGGTCGCCATCATGCGGATGACCTCGGCGCCCTTGTTGTAGACCGTGGCGGTGTAGAAATTGTCGATCGCCAGGTAGGTGTCGGGCTGCACCGGATGGGCGAGCGGCCCCGCGTCCTCCCGGAACTGCGCCGAGCGCAGGCCGCGCACATCGCCGATCCGCTTGACGGCCCTGCTGCCCTGGTCGGCCGAGAATTCCTGGTCGCGGTAGACCGTCAGGCCTTCCTTCAACGACAACTGAAACCAGTCGCGGCAGGTGACGCGGTTGCCGGTCCAGTTGTGGAAGTATTCATGCGCGATGACCGCCTCGATCCCCTGGTAGTCGGTATCGGTCGCGGTTTCGGGCTGGGCGAGGACGTATTTGGTGTTGAAGACGTTCAGGCCCTTGTTCTCCATCGCGCCCATGTTGAAGTCGGACACGGCGGCGATGTTGAAGACATCCAGGTCGTATTCCAGGCCGAATACGTCCTCGTCCCATTTCATGGAGGTGATCAGGGACTTCATGGCGTGGTCGCAGCGGTCCTCATCCCCGCGGCGGACGTAGATGCCGAGGTCGACGTGTCGGCCGGAGCGGGTGACGAAATGATCCTTGACCGAGACGAGATCGCCGGCGACCAGCGCGAATAGATAGCAGGGCTTGGGGTGCGGATCGGTCCAGGTGACGGTGTGCAGGCCGCCGTCGAGTTCACGCACCGGCCCAGGATTGCCGTTCGACAGCATCACGGGGCACTGGGTCCGGTCGGCGGTGATGGAGACCGTGTAGCGCGACATCACGTCCGGGCGGTCGAGGAAATAAGTGATGCGGCGGAATCCTTCGGCCTCGCATTGGGTGAAGTAGCTGCCGTTGGAGGTATAGAGGCCGCTCAATTCGGTGTTGGCGGCTGGGGAGATCAGGGTTTCGATTTCCAGCGTGAAAGCGTCGGGGGGGCTGAACACGGTCAGGCCGTCATGGTTCAGCCGGTAGCCGGCGGCGCCCAGTGGGTAGCCGTTCAGGGCGACGCGGGTCAATTTCAGCGCTTCTCCGTTCAGGCGGAGGGAGGCGTCAGGGGCTCCGGCGGGGTTGCGCCGCAGGGTCAGGCGGGAGACGACGGTTGTCGCGGTTTCAACCAGGTTGAAGGACAGGTCGACGGTGTCGATCAGGAAGGCCGGCGGTTGGTAGTCGGCCAGCCGGATGGCCTGGGGCTGGGTGTCGATACGGGCGTCGGCCATTTGTGGTCTCCGGTCTGGTCGATTTTCGGCTTCGGTGTTTGGATCGCCCCCTCCCCCCGACCTTGGTCCGCTTCGCGGCCCGAGCCCTCAAGGGGAGGGGATCGGTCAGAACCCTCGGAAGGTCATGAACTCCCGGGCCGGGACCCGTTCCGTTTCGAACTTGTTCACCGCCGCGTCGGGGTCGGCGTAGCCGAGCGCCATGCCGCAGACGATGATGTCTTCCTGTGGCAGGCCGAGGACTTCTCGGATCACCGCATGGTACTGCGACCAGGCTGCCTGGGCACAGCTGTCGATGCCACGGGCGCGGGCGGCGATGATGATGTTCTGGAGGAACATGCCGTAGTCGAGCCAGGAGCCGGTTTCCAACCGCCGGTCGATGGTGAAGATCAGGCCCACCGGCGCGTCGAAGAACTGGAAATTGCGGCGGTGCTGCGCCTGCATGGCGGCGGTATCGCCTCGGGCGATGCCGAGGATGCCATAGAGCCCGAATCCCACCTTGCGGCGGCGGGACAGGTACGGCTCGAAGAACTCATCGGGGTAGTATTTCCGCTCCCGCACATGGCCCTTGCCGCCGTTGTCAAACTGGGCCTGAACGGCGGCACAGAGGCGGTCCCGTTCGGAGCCGACCAGGACATGGCCGCGCCAGGGCTGCATGTTGGTGCCGCTGGGGGCGCGGGCGGCGATGTCCAGGATCTGCTCGATCGTCTCCCGCGGAACCGGGGTGGGCAGAAAGGCGCGGGTGGAGACGCGGCCTGTGATGGCGAGATCGGTGTCGGTCGGGTTCATCTGGGTCCATGATCGGAAAGGGGTGGCCTCCGATAGCATCCCCGGCCGCCGGTCCCAAGCAGGGGCACGGTCAGGGCACCCGCGTGGCGTGACGCAGCAGCAGACGCCATCCCTGCCCCGACCGCCGCCAGACCAGCGTGGTCAGCAGCGTGACCGGCGGATGGTCCTGCCCTTTTGGGCCGCCCATGAAGTCCAATGGAGTATAGACCATCGCCATGTCGGCGGTCTCGGTGATGCGTTCTTCGATCGGACGGACGCGTTCGTAGACATACAGCCCGTCTCGCACGCCATCGAGGAATTGCTGTTTCGTCTCGGTAAAGCCCGGAGAGTGGACATAGACGACATCGTCGTCCAGCAGCGCGTCCAGCGCCGGGATATCATGCGCCAGCATGGCCCGGTAAAGGGCGTCGATCGCCGCCCGGACGGTGCTCATGCCCGTTCCAGCCGGTGGATGAAGTCGCGCAGAGCGGGCGCCCATTTGTCGGCATCGGCGCCCGAGGCCAGATGGCCGTGGTCGCTGACCAGTTCGAAATAGGCCGCGTCCACCCCCGCGCCGCGCAGCCCCGCGATCACCCCGGGGGCGAGGGTCGGCGGGAACAGCGCGTCCGTCGTCGACAGGACATACAGCACCGGACAGCGGATCCGCGCGTAGGACCGGGTGATGTCATAGCCCTCCATCGCCCGCCCGAGAATGAACAGGGAGTTCGCGTCGAACACATCCGCCCATGCCCCGGCGATCCGCCGCATCTCCGCGTCCCGCGCCGCCGGATCGGGGAATTGCGCCGCCAGGCTGTCGGCGAGGCCGTAGCGTGTCAGGGTATCGATCCGCAGCAGGATCGCCGTCTCCCGCACGCCACCCTTGTCGTAGTAATCGCCGTCATTGAAGTTCGGATCGGGCCCGAACCACTTCATCAGGCCGGCCACCCGGTCCGACGCCGGCGGCAGAGGGGACGTAACGACCGGCACGATCCCATCCATGAAGCCGGGAAACGTCACCGCCCACTGGAAGGCCTGGAACCCGCCATAGGACGGCCCGACCACCGCGCGCAGATGGGTCACGCCCAGATGCTCCAGCAACCGATGCTGCGCCGTGACGATATCGGCGACCGAGATCACCGGAAACCGCGACCCGTAGGGCTTGCCCGTGCGCGGATCGATCGAGGCCGCGTTGGTCGACCCATAGCTCGACCCGAGCATGTTGGAGCAGACGACGAAGTACCGGTCCGTATCGATCGGTGCGCCGGGTCCGACCAATGTACTCCAGGCCCCTTCCGATGATGCGCCGCCCGGCACGATCATCCGGTGGCTGCTCGTGTAGCCATGGGTCACCAGGATCGCGTTCCGCCCATCGGGGTTGGGTGTCCCTCGGGTGACGTAGGCGATTGAAACCTCGGGTAGCACTGCCCCGCTTTCCAGCCGGAAATCCTGGAACGTGAACACCTGATCCCGCATCTGCCCCTCCCGCGTTTGCCCCAGCTTGCCACCCGGGGCGGTCCCGTGCCAACCACGCGCCGTTCGCCTCATGGGAGTATCCAGCATGGAATTCGGCATCGCCTTGCCCACCGCCTCCGACGCCTGGAAGGTTGTCGCGCGGGCCGAGGAACTCGGCTTCACCCATGCTTGGTTCTATGACACCCAGATGCTGTGCGCCGATGTGTTCGTCGCCATGGGCGCCGCGGCGGTGAAGACGTCCCGCATTCGCCTCGGCACCGGGGTGCTGATCCCGTCGAACCGCATCGCGCCGGTGACGGCGAACGGCTTCGCCTCCCTGAACGCGCTGGCGCCGGGGCGGATCGACTTCGGGGTCGGCACCGGCTTTACCGGCCGGCGCACGATGGGCCTGGGCGCGATCAAGCTGGCCGAGATGGAGGAATACATCCGCGTCGTCATGGCCCTGCTGCGCCAGGAAACCGTGGCATTCGAGATCGAGGGCGGCACGCACAAGATCGAATTCCTCAATCCCGAGCTGAACCTGATCAACCTGAAGGACCCGGTCGGGCTGCATATCTCGGCCTACGGTCCCCGCGCCCGCCGGTTGACGGCGAAGCTGGGCGCCGGCTGGCTGAACTTCGTAGGCGACGTGGCGGGTGGCGTCACGGCGATGGCGGGGATGCGGAAGACCTGGACGGACGCTGGCCGCCCCGCCGCCGACCTCTCCGCCGTTGCCTTTGCCCTCGGTTGCATATTGCAGCCGGGAGAGGGGTTGGACTCCGACCGCGCCATGGCCCAGGGCGGGCCGCGCGCCGCGGTCCTGCTGCACCGCGCGGCGGATGAGGCTTTGGCCGGTCTGCCCAATACCTCCGCCGTGCCACCCGAGGTGGCCGAGACGGTCGCCGCCTATGTGGAGTACGCCAAGACCTTTGAGCCGGCGGATGCCCGCTATCTGGAAAACCATCGCGGCCATCTGATGAAGGTGATGGACAACGAACGCCGCTTCGTGACCGGGGAGCTGATCCGCCAGACCACCTTCACCGGCACGGAACCCGACCTGCTGGACCGGATCGCCGCGCTGCGGGATGCTGGCTACACCCAGTTCACCATCCAGCTCACCCCCGGCAACGAGGCCGCGATCGAGGATTGGGGCCGCCTAAAGGCGAAGCTCGGATAGCCGGCCGAGGGATCGCTTGCGTTTGGCGGGGCCGGTGCCGCATGGTACCGTCCATGAGCAGCAGCCTGCGCCACCGCATCCCGGGCCGGATGACCGTCGAGGAATTCCTCGCCTGGGCCGATGATGGTGCGGCCGAGAAGTGGCAGTTGATGGACGGGGAACCGTTCGCGATGGCGCCGGCGAGCGCCACGCATGGCCGCATCCAGGCCCGCATTGCCGCCCTTCTGGACCGCGCGCTGGAAGCCCAGGGACGCCCCTGCTTCACGGTTACCGAGCCCGCTGTCTCCCCCCGGATCCGTTCGGCCATCAACCTGCGGGTGCCGGACCTGGCGGTGACCTGCACGCCGATCGGTCCTGGTCAGATCACACTTCTGAACCCCATCCTGATCGTCGAAATCCTCTCCCCCAGCAATGAACCGGCGACGTGGGAGAATGTCTGGGCCTACACGACCATCCCCAGCGTCCAGGAAATCCTCGTGGTCCATTCGATCCGCATGCGGATCGAGCTGCTGCGTCGCCAGGCCGATGGAAGCTGGCCGGAGGAACCGCTTCTGGTCGAAGCTGACGGAACCCTGACGCTGGACGGCGCCGGCCTGACCTGCGCGCTGCCCGAACTCTATCGGGGCACGCATTTGGCGGGCTGAGCGGGCCCTACCCTTCCAGTTCTTCCCGCAGCATTTCCAGCGTCAGCCAGCGTTCCTCGGCGTCCGCCATCTCCGCCTGCGCGGCTTCCAGCGCCTTGCCGGAGGCCGCGAATTTCGTGGGGTCGCGCCGATACAGCTCCGGATCGGCCAGGGCCGCGTTCAGCTTGCCGATCCGCGCCTCGATCTCGGCCATCCGTGCCGGCAGCGTTTCCAGCGCGTGCTTGTCCTTGTAGGTCATCCGCCGGCTGGTCGCCGCCGGCTTGACCCGTGCCTCTCCCTTCGGCTTGGCCGCCGCCTGGGCCGCCGCCCGAATTGGCCCGCGCTGAGCGACCATGTCCGAGTAGCCGCCGGCGTATTCGACCCAGCGGCCGTCACCCTCCGACACGATCACCGCGGTCACCACCCGGTCGATGAAGTCTCGGTCATGGCTGACCAGCAGCACGGTGCCCGTGTATTCGGCCAGTTGCTCCTGCAGCAGTTCCAGCGTTTCCAAATCCAGGTCGTTGGTCGGTTCGTCCAGCACCATCAGGTTGGACGGGCGCGCGAAGGCCAGGGCCAGCGTCAGGCGCCCTCGTTCCCCGCCCGAGAGCACGCCGACCGGGGTGTTCGCCTGCTCCGGCCCGAACAGGAAGTCCTTCATATAGCTGACGACATGGCGCACCTGGCCACCGACACGGACCGTGTCGCCGCCGCCCTCGGCCAGGGTCCGGGACAGGGTCTGGTTCGGGTCGAGCATGTCGCGGCGCTGGTCCAGGGTCACCTGCTCCAGGTTCGTGCCGATCTTCACATTCCCCTCATCCGGGTCCAACACGCCGGTCAGCAGGTTCAGCAGCGTCGTCTTGCCCGCCCCGTTCGGCCCGACGATGCCGATCCGGTCCCCGCGCATGACCCGGGTCGAGACATCGCGGATCACCACGCGATCGCCGAACGCCTTGGTCACGTTCTCGGCCACGATGACCAAGCGCCCCGACAACTCCGCCTCGGCCGCGGCCATCCGAACATTGCCCTGTGCGCCCCGCTGTTCCTTCCGCGTCTTCCGCAGGTCGTGCAACTGGGCCAGCCGCCGCACATTGCGCTTCCGCCGAGCGGTGACGCCGTAGCGGAGCCAGTCTTCCTCGCGCGCGATCTGCCGGGTCAGCTTGTGGCGGTCGAGTTCCTCCTGCTCCAGCACCTGGTCGCGCCAGGCCTCGAAATGCGCGAAGCCCTGGCTCAGTTCCCGCGAAATCCCGCGATCCAGCCAGACCGTCGTGCGGGACATCCGTTCCAGCAGCCGCCGGTCATGGCTGATCAGCACGATGCCGGAGCGGAGGCCGTTCAGTTCCTGCTCCAGCCACTCGATCCCTGGCAGGTCCAGATGGTTGGTCGGCTCGTCCAGCAGCAGGATATCGGGCTCGGGCGCCAGCACATGGGCCAAGGCGGCGCGCCGGATTTCCCCGCCGGACAGGCGCCCCGGCTCCTCGGTGCCGGTCAGGCCGAGCTGTTCCAGCAGGTACTGGGCGCGGTGACGATCGCCGGCGCCGGCGCCGAACCCGGCCTCCACATAATCCAGCGTCGTGGCATAGGCCGAGAGGTCCGGTTCCTGCGGCAGATAGCGGACCGTGGCACCGGGATGGACGAAGCGCGAACCGCGGTCCGACTGCACGAACCCCGCGGCGATCTTCAGCAAGGTCGATTTGCCGGACCCGTTCCGTCCAACCAGGCAGACGCGGTCTCCCGGCGACACGCCCAGGCCGGCGCCGGCCAGCAGGGGCGTGGTGCCGAAGGTCAGATGGATGTCTTGCAGCAGCAGAAGGGGGGGAGCCATGGAACGCGGAATGCCTCGGGGTCAGGGGGAGCCGGATTCCCCGCGTCCGAATGGCATGTTCGGGGCGGCCTGACAAACGGGCTTTGACGGCGGCGGGGACACCCCGCCTGCCCCGCTCAAGGGGCGATGGCGGGCCGTACCAGTCAGACGATCCGCGTGCGGATCGTCCCAACCCCCTCAACCGAGCCTTCCAGCAGGTCGCCGCGCTGGACGGCGGCCACTCCCTCGGGCGTGCCGGAGTAGATCAGGTCGCCCGGGGCCAGCGTCACCAGGCCGGAGAGATACGCAATCGTCTCCTGCACGTTCCAGATCATCTTGCTGAGGTCGGAGGTCTGGCGGACCTTGCCGTTCACCTTCAGCTCGATCAGGCCCTTGGACGGGTGGCCGCAGCGGCCGGCGGGGACCATCAGCCCGATCGGGGCAGAGTGGTCGAAGCCCTTGCCCATGTCCCAGGGCTTGCCTTCCTTCTTCGCGGCGTTCTGGAGGTCGCGGCGGGTCATGTCCAGGCCGGCGGCGTAGCCCCAGACGTGGCGCAGGGCGTCGGCTTCCGCGATGTTCGCGCCGCCTTCACCGATGGCCACGACCAGCTCCATCTCGTGATGCAGGTCCTTGCTTTGCGGCGGATAGGGCATGTCGGCGTCGTTCATCAGGAGGGCATCGGCGGGCTTCATGAAGAAGAACGGAGGCTCCCGATCCGGGTCGCTGCCCATTTCGCGCGCGTGTTCGGCGTAGTTGCGGCCGACGCAGAAGACGCGGCGGACAGGGAAGCTGCCGCCGCCCGCGACGGGGACCGAGACGATGGCGGGGGGCGGAATGACGAAATCGGCCATTTGGGTCCGGTGCTCCGGTCAGGGTGGGTCTGGCGTGGATAGGCGGGATGGGGTGGTAACGTCAAACATGAGGGGTGCGGATTTCTCACCGGACATGGGGTTCGACCGTGTGGAAAATCCTGTCCCGCCCCCTCCCCCCTTGAGGGGGAGGGCTGGGGTGAGGGGTAGATACCCCCCCGGTCCGTGCCCCCTCACCCCAACCCTCTCCCGCAAGGGGAGAGGGGGCGGTGGCTCACCGGACATGGGGTTCGACCGTGAAGAAAATCCTATCTCGCCCCCTCCCCCCTTGAGGGGGAGGGTTGGGGTGGGGGGTAGCCAACCCCCGGTCCGTGCCGCGGTGCCACCTCACCCCAGCCCTCTCCCTCGAGGGGAGAGGGGGCGTCGGCTCACCGGACATGGGGTGCCATGCCGTGGAAAAAGGGATTGGGGTTAGGGTGGGACGGATGTCGTTCGTCATTCGTTCCCTTCTATCCGATCCAGGGGACGAATGGCAACCACGCCGAACCGGGTCGGCTGGGCAACCGCACCAGAAGCCGTGGGGCGGCTTTCCTCTCGGTCACCGCCGGGGAACAACCTTCCGGTCCGCAAGCGTCGCCTACGCCGCCGCTTGCGCCCGCGCGGCGGCTGCGGCTTGCGCCAGGAAATCCTCCAGGCCCCGCACCGCCAATTGATCGCCGAACACCCGCGACCTGCCCGCCACGATCGCGTCCACGGCCGCGGCGCGCGCCGCTGGATCGGCCAGGGACACCGCGAGGTCCACATAGTGATCGGGTGACCAGGCGATCCATTTCTCGGCGCCGGCCAGCAGCAGGATGGCGGCGCTGTGCCGACCGCGCATCATCGGGCCAGGCAGGGTCACGATGGGCAGGCCGGCGGCCATCGCCTCCAGTGTCGTGTTGCCGCCCGACCAGCGCGGGCTGTCCAGATAGACATCGGCGGCCCGCAGCAAGCCGGGGAAGGCCGCCGCCGGCACCGGCGGGGTGAAGATCACATGCCGGTCCGCCTCCAACCCCGCCGCCTCGAAACGCTCCCACAACCGCCGTTGCAGCCTGCCGGCATTCGGATCGGTGGCGGGGGCGCCGATGAACAGGAACCGCGCCTGGGGCACACGGCGGGCGATGGCGACCAGAAGGGCATCGTCGCCCGGGTGGTATTTGAACAAGGACTGGCAGCACAGATAGATCAACGCGTCCTCGGCCACTCCCAGCCCCGCGCGGTCGAGGCGATCGGTGCCGGAGGGCGGCGGTTCATAGGTGATCGACAGGTTCGGCAGCCGGACCAGGTGCTCGGTGTAGTGCCCATCGGAGTCCTCGGGTTCCATCAGGGCGCTCGACAGGAAATGATCGATCGCCGGCAGGCCGGTCGTCACCGGGTGCCCCCAGGCCACGCATTGCACCGGCGCCAGCCGCCGGCATCCCAGCCGCACCGCCATCGGGTGCATGCCGATCTCGGGGTAGATCAGCACGTCCAGCCGGTCTTCCAGGATCGCCCGCACCCAGTCCGCCTCGGCCCGCGGTCCGCGATGGAACCGCGCGCAATGGCCGGCGAGTTCGGCGCTGGTCGCGTCCTCCCCTTCCCCAAGATGGTAGCCGAGGACCTCGAAGCGCGACCGGTCGAGGTGGCGGATCCAGCCGCCGAACAGCTTCGAGACCGAGTGCTGATGAAAATAGGCCGTGGCAAACCCGACCCGAATGCGGCCTTCGGTGCGCTTCCCTCGCGGCATCGCCGGCGTCGGCACCGCGGCGGCCATCCGGCCGAGGATGCGGCCGTACTGGCGCTGCGCCTCTGTATCGTCCGCGCCTTGGTAGGACAGATAGAACGGCTTGGCGGTGCCGATCTGTTCAGCCGCCCGGGCCAACGATTCGACGCTTGCCCGCCGCACCCGCGCGTCGATATCCGACAGGTCGGCCAGATAGGCCACCCGCCGTTCGGTGATCTCGGCTTCGGTTTCATGCACCACGGTCAGACGCGCCATCGCGCGCGACAGGCGGGCGCCGTGGTCGTCCGGGTCGCGCTTCAGACGCGCATCCAGCAGGGTGAGGGCCGGTTCGATCATGCCCGCGATGCGCAGCCGGTTGGCGACCCGCACCAGGACGGGATGGGCCGAATCGAGCATCGCGGCGCGGGCGGCGGCGGTGGCGGCGATCGCGGCATTGCCCCCGGCGGCGGCGCGTTCGGCCAGCGTCAGCTCCACCCCGGCCGCCCCCGAGCGGTCCCCGTTCGCGTCCAGCGCGGCGGACAGGCCATGCCAGGACGGCACGTACTCGGGATGCGTCGTGATGTTGGCGTGTTCCAGCCGGATGGCTTCCTCGCGCCGGCTGTTCTTCTCAAGCGCCATCGCCAGGTTGTGGGTCACGCGCGCGTTCGGGGCCAGGGCATGCGCCGAACGGAGCAAGGGTTCGGCCGCCACCGGATCGCCGCCCATCAGATGAACCAGGCCCAGGCCATGCACCGCGCCGGCCGTCACCGGATCGGCGGCGATGCGGCGGAAATTGCCGGCGGCCCGTTCCAGGTCGCCGTCGCGCAGGGCTTCCTCGCCGCGGGCCAGGGTCGCGTCGGCGAAGTCCGGCGCCTGGGTCAGCGCCGGGTTGAAGGCGCAGCCCTGGCAGATGGATGGCTCACGGTCGAAGTAGCCGCCCATGAAGCGGCGCGCACCCTCGGCCTGCCAGGCTTCCGCGAAGCCGGTCTCGGCCAGGCTGACGCGGCCCATCAGGTCCGGATCATTGGTCAGGCAGCACGGCGTCAGATAGCCCCCGACCGTGACATAGGCGGCGTGGAAGGGGCGGCGGCAGCGGCTGCCATCGGGCGTCAGGGCGGCGGCGGCGAGCACCGTCAGGTCCGGAAAAGCGGCGCGCACCCGGGCGATGGTCGCCAAGGCGGTCTTCCGGTCGGCCTCGGTCAGCGCCATCGGGTCGATCCGGGCGGCGTAGGACACCAAGGGTTGGATCTCGACGATCCGCGCGCCCAGGCCCCGCAGATCGGCCAGCAGGGCGGCCAGTTCAGGCAGGTTGCGGCGGCTGAGCACCACGGACAGCGTCACGTTGCCCTGGAACAGCGTCGTCAGCTCCCGCACCGCCTGGCCGAGGCGGGCGGTATCCGTGCCTTCCCGCAAGGCTTCGGCCGTATCGGGAGTCAGGCTGTCGACCGAAATCGAGATATGGCCCAGCCCCGCCGCACGGAGCGATTCGTAACCCACATTTAACAGCCACTCAAATAAACTCCGTCTTATCAGATATTTACGGTCCATCTGCAGCCCGAGTGGCACTACATCCGCGTCATCCTCGGGTCACATCGTGAATTTGCGCACCCCGCCAGGAGCGGCGTCGATGCCCAGAGT
>CAMCDA010000106.1 GCA_945873195.1 Asaia bogorensis | reverse complement strand
AGATCGAGATCACTCTGTCGCGTAAATTCGGATGGGAGTGGAAGAACGCCAAAAGTGCTTCGTCGCTGAGGCTCGCCGTCGCCATGGGTCCGATTCCCTTATCGAGGAGGCGTCAAAGTACTCCCCACAACGTTGAATCGCACCCGTTCAATTCCTTCCGCGCCTACCACTCCAGGTTCTCACGTGCGATCTTGCCGATCGGGGTTAATGTGATTCAACTTCAGCGTGCCTCCCGCCTGATGGCGGTCTTCACCGTGCTGTTCGCGTTGACCGGATGCTCCTGGTTTTCCGGAAGCGAGATGGACACGATATCGGTTTCCGAAGCGGCCAAGCTTCCGGCGTCCACACAGCCGGAAGACTACGTCATTGGCGCTGGCGACGGCCTCAGTGTCTTCGTCTATCGCAACCCCGACCTCAGTGAGGCGGGGGTATCCGTGCGTCCGGACGGCCGCATCTCGGTCCCGCTGATCGAGGACATCATCGCCGCAGGGAAGAACCCGACACAGCTTGCCCGGGAGATCGAGGAGCGGCTGCGGAAGTTCATCATCGAACCGAACGTGACGGTCATTGTCCGCAGCTTCATCGGGCCACCGGATCGTCAGGTACGGGTTATCGGTGAAGCGACCGATCCGATCGCCATTCCCTACCGTGAGCACATGACGTTGCTGGACGTGATGATCGCGACAAAGGGGCTGACCAAGTATGCATCGGGCAACCGGGCTGTCATTGTCCGCACTGCCGGTAGCACTGGGGGCAAGACTATCAATATTAGGGTAAGGTTGAGCGACCTGATCAAGGACGGCGACATGACCCAGAACCTCCCGATGATGCCCGGTGATACGCTGGTCATCCCGCAAACCTGGTTCTGACGGAGGAGCCCGGCGATGGAATCAGTACGCACCATGCTCCTGTCGTACTTGCGGGCCGCTTGGCGCCGCCGGTGGACCGGGGTGATCGTCGCGTGGCTGGTCTGCGGTGTTGGGTGGGTCGGCGTCTACCTCATTCCCAACCAATACGAATCAACGGCTCGGCTCTTCGTGGACGCCGACGCCGTGCTGACACCGCTGCTTCGTGGCATCGCGGCGGACTCGGCGCCGACCACACAGCTGGAGATCATGCAGCGCACGCTGCTCAGCAGACCCAACATGGAGAAACTGGTCTCAAAAACCGACCTAGATCTAACCATCGGCGGTCCGTCAGACCGAGAGCGCTTGTTGACCCGGCTCTCGGCGGAAATCAGGGTCGTGCCGCAAACCCGGAATCTGTTCACGATCACCTACCGTGATCGCAGCCCCAAGATCGCGCACGACGTTGTGCAGACCCTGCTGACGATCTTCATTGAAAGCGCCACCGGGTCAAGCCGAGCGGATATGGAAAATGCACGGCGATTCCTGGAACGGCAGATCCAGTCGTATGAGCAACAGCTGCGTGCGGCGGAAAAGCGCAGGGCCGATTTCCGGGGGCGATACATCGAGGTATTGCCGAACGAGACGAACCCGAATGTTCCGGCACTTGAGGGTGCGCGTTCGCAAGCGCAATTGCTTGAGGGCCGGTTGCAGGACGCCTTGATCACCCGCGACGCCCTAAAGCAGGAAGTTGAGGCGACCCCCCCGATGCTGGTTGTCGAGACCGGAATGATTGGGACGGGGCCTGGGGGCGCGCCGATCCCCCGCACGCGTGTCCAAGAGGCTGAGGATCAGTTGCGCATGCTGCTGCTGCGGGCGACCGAACAGCATCCTGACGTGATTGCCCACCGCAAGATGATAGAGTCCCTGAAGAAGCAGCCCGCTGGAACCACGGCCGCCGGGGAACCGACCGGACCAACCGTCGACACGTCGAGTGGGCCGAGGCGCACGGCGCCCAATCCCGTCTACGATCAGCTGAAGGTCAAGCTGATCGAAGCGGATACGGCGATCATCTCATTACAGCGACAGCGTGACGAGGCGGTTCGCTACCGCGACCGGCTGGAGAAAATCCAGCGGGAACAGCCCGGTCTGATCGCGGAGTACCAGAACATGGATCGCGACTATACCGTGCTACGCCGCAACTACGAGGAACTCCTGTCCCGGTTGCAGTCCGCGAACATCGCACAGGCGGCGGATACCCAGGCGGACAAGGTCAAGCTCCAGATCATCGACCCACCTGAGATTCCGCGCCTACCGGTGGCGCCGAACCGGATGTTGCTCCTGACAGGCGTCCTGTTCGTAGGGATCGCGGTTGGCGCTGGGATGACCATTCTGCTGAGCCAGTTCGACAGCTCGTTTTCCTCGGTTGACGAATTGCGAGCGCTCGGACTGCCGGTGCTGGGCGGAATATCGGTCCTGGGCTTGGCGCCGCTCCGTCAGCGATTGATGACGGTGCTACGATTTGGCGCGGCGGTCGCGGTTCTCGTGGGAGTTTACGGGGGCTTGATGGTACACGTCCTGCGCGGCGCGGCGCTTATCTGATGCAAGGGCTCACATGCTGACACCGAAGGCTTCGCACCTCGTTGAGCGGGTTGCCGAACGGCTGCTGAGGTCCGGGAACCTCGAAGCTTCCGCGGCGCAGTTGCTTGACGGCGACCAGACCCGCCGATCCGAGGCGCCGGCCGATACCACAGCCGCACCCGTGCTGCCGACGCCCGCGCCAGCACAGGAGAATACCCCACGTCCGGCCGCGCCCCTCGCGCAGCCGGCGATCCTTTCCACGCCGACGCCTGAACCGGCGATGCCCGACCTTGGGGCCACGCCGCAGACAATTGACGCCATCGCCCTGGAGCGTGGCGGCATGGTTGACTGGTCGCGCACCCGCAGCCGGATTTCCGAGGAATTCCGGTTGGTGCAGCGCCAGATCCTGCGCGCGGCGTTCGGCCCTGGCGCGGAGCCAGGCTTCTCGAACCTGCTCATGGTCACCAGCGCGCGCCCCGGTGAGGGGAAAAGCTTCACATCCATCAACCTGGCGGGCAGCGTGGCGCGGCAGGGGGATCATCACGTGTTGCTGGTCGATGCCGACTCCAAGCGTGACTCGATTTGCTATCCGCTTGGTTTGGCGGAAGCGCGGGGACTGTTGGACCTGGTGGCGAACCCCAAGCTCGATCCCGCGCCATTGATCGTGAAAACGCCCATCGAACGGCTGTCGCTGCTGCCTGTCGGCCGCGAACGCGAGCGCAGCGCGGAGCTGTTTTCGACCAAGGAAATGACGCGGCTCATCCAAAGCCTCGGTCGCCGCTATGCTGACCGGTTGCTCATCCTTGATGCGCCGCCCTGCCTGTCCACGAGCGATCCGGCCGTGCTGGCGCCTGTCGTGGGCCAGATCCTGTTCGTTGTCGAAGCGGATCGCACGCAGAGGGATGAGGTCGAGGCGTCGCTGGACCTGATTCAGGCATGCCCGACGATAACGCTGGTGCTGAACAAGCAGCAGATCTCGTCCCGCTACACGTTCGGCGCTTATTCGTCCTACTACTCCTCCTGATCCGTTGGCTGGCTCGGCCACGCGCATGACGAACCCAGGCTTGCCTGTGCTGTCCACCATTTGGGTGGCCGGACTGTACGGGCTGCTCAGCGCGGGAAGCGCCTTGGCGTTCCCCATGGACGACCAGACAGGCAGTTTCGGTCCCTCGGCGCGCGAGAGCCTGTCCGCGCCTGACGCCCAGGACCTACGTCACCAGATGCAGATCGTCGGGGGCGCGACCGCCCCGGCCAGCAGTGGTGGATGGATTATCGTCCCTCGCATCGATGTCATGGGCCTGATCACGGACAACGCCCTTCAGGTGTCCAATCCGCGCCAATGGGACCTCGCGACCATTATCTCACCGGGCATCAGCGCCACCGCCGATACCACCCGCCTGCAGCTCCGGTTCGATTACTCACCGATCCTCTCGGTGTACGCCCGCACGACATCGCAAAATGCGCTGAGCCATTTTCTGAACGCCAGCGGTCTGCTGACGATCGTGCCCGAGATGGTGTTCGTCGATCTACGCGCCGTAGCCGGCGTGCAGCCGATCAATGGTGGCTTTGGTGGTATCAACGGGTTCGGCTTGGGTCTGGCCCAGGCTGGTAGCCTCGGCGCGTCGCTCGCCAACAGCGCGATCCTGAACCGCCAAAACCAGTCGCAGGTGCTAAGCGCGGGCATCTCGCCGTATTTGGTTCGACAATACGGCGACTATGGCTCGCTGCGGATCGGCACCAGCTTCCAGGCCTCCAGTCAGTCCAGCGTGACCGGGTTCGGTACCGTGCCGCTGACCACGACAGGCGACGACGCTCAGTCGCAGTTTACAACCGAGCAAACTGCCCGTTTCGTGACCGGGGAGTTCCTGGGCCGCATCCAGAACACAACGGAAGGGACGCTCTCACAGACCCCCATCAGCGCGACAACGGGTACCCTCGGCCGCAGGTTCGGCAGCTCCTATTCCGCGCGACAGATATTCACCAACCGGACCGCCTACGCGATCAATCACGCCGTAACGGTCTTCGTGACCCTCGGTTACGAGAACATCACCTACTCCGGTGGCTTGAACCAAAAGACCAAGGGGCTTGTCTGGAACCTCGGCACGACCCTGAACCCGAATCCGGACAGCTTTCTCACGATCAGCTACGGGAGCAGCGAAGGGGCGGAAAACCTCAACTTCGACGGGAAGTATGTCCTGTCACCGCGGACAACCATCACCGCGAGCTACGGCAGCAGGCTGACAACCCAGTTGCAGGCCCTGCAAAGCCAGCTCGATCAAGGTGTCCTGAACGCGAGCGGGATCCTGGTCAACAGCCAGACGGGCGCGCCATTGATCATCGGAAACAACGGCCTGGCCCTTCAGCCCGGGCTGTTTCGGTACGACACCTTCAATCTGACCGCGCAAACAAATCTGGACCGCGACTTCTTGACCCTGGCGCTGATCTCCACGACGCAGCGATCACCGAACAGCACACCAACGAGCGCCGCGACCACGTCACGGACAATTTCCGGTTCCTGGGTACACGAATTGCGCCCCGACCTGTCACTCAACACCGTCCTGTCCTATACAACGCAGACAACGAGCGGTTCGAGCGCCGTGGGCAAAACCATCGCGGCGTCGGTGGGACTGAACTACCTGATCACGGATAGCTTGACCGGGCGGATTCGCTACTCCTATTTCAGCCGGCAGGCTGGAGCAGCCACCGCCATCAACCCGGCGTTCAGCAGACTGAGCTTCAGCCAAAACCTCTTCACCGTCGGCATCACAAAGCAGTTCTGAGCAGGTATCTTGTACGAGCAATTCTACAACCTCTCCAGCGCGCCGTTCCTGCTGACCCCAGATCCGAAATTCTTTTTCGGATCACAAGGTCACAGCAGGGCGATTTCCCACGTCGTCTATGGCCTGGCGCAGCAAGAGGGGTTCATCGTCATTACCGGGGAAGTTGGCGCCGGCAAAACCACGCTTGTTGAGCAACTCTGGAAGCGGCTTGACCGCAGCACATATGTGATATCCCGCGTCGTCACGACCCAGGTGTCAGGTGACGACCTGTTGCGCCTGGCGATGATGAATTTCGGCCTTGGGGACACGCTTGGCGTCGACAAGGCCACGCTGCTGCGCCGCTTTGAACACATGGTCCGCGAGCAGCGAAAGCAAGGGCGGCGCTGCCTGCTTGTCGTTGATGAGGTGCAAAGCCTCTCTTTGGCCGCGCTGGAGGAGCTACGCATGCTCTCGAATATCACCGTCGACGGGAAAGCGTCTGTTCAGACCATCCTTCTCGGCCAGCCGCAGTTCCGACCGATCCTCGCCAGCCCCGATGTCGAGCAACTTCGCCAGCGGGTCCTCGCCTCATTTCATCTCGGTCCACTGACGGCCGAGGAAACCCGCGGTTACATCGAACACCGCCTGCGCACCGTTGGATGGCGGGATGATCCGCATTGGGACGACGACGCCTTCGTGGCGTTGCATCATCATTCGAATGGGATCCCGCGTCGTATCAACACGCTTTGCTCTCGTGTCCTGCTCCTGAGCGCGTTGGAGGAGACCCATACGATCACAAGCGAAATGGTGGCGACGACCGCGGGTGAACTGGACCAGGATTTAGGAACGCACCTCTCCGCGCCCTCGCCCGCCTCGACGGTAACGGACGACGACCTGATCCGGCGGATCGAGTCACTCGAGATGTCCGTTGCCAGACAGGAGCGGGTGTTCCGCCGGATCCTCGACCACCTCGGCCAAACCGATGGGACCCGCGCGTGACAGCCCACCGAGCTCCAGAAGCCGTCTTGCGCAATGCGATGACGGTCGACGTCGAGGATTACTTTCAGGTGCAGGCGTTCGCGCACTGCATCGACCGCTCGACCTGGGACAACATCCCATCTCGCGTGGAAGCCAATGTCGATCACATTCTCGGCCAGTTTGAGCGTGCGGGCGTGAAGGGCACGTTCTTTACCCTCGGCTGGATCGCCGAACGTCACCCGGTCATGGTGCGGCGGATCGTGGCGGCGGGGCACGAGCTGGCCAGCCATGGCTGGGACCACACGCGTGCCGACGCGCAGGACCCGCAAACCTTCCGGGCGGACATCACCCGCACCCGGGCCTTGCTGGAAGATATCGGCGGCGTGCCCGTGATCGGCTATCGCGCGGCGACGTTCTCGATAGGCGCCCGGAACCTCTGGGCGTTCGAGATGTTGCAGCAGGCAGGGTATCGCTACAGCTCCTCGATCAACCCGATCCAGCACGATCTGTATGGCATGCCGGACGCGCCGCGGACGCCGTTTCATCCGGAAGGTCTGGCGATCTGGGAAATTCCAATGACGACCGTTCAGGCGTTCGGCCGCAACTGGCCCTGCTCGGGTGGCGGCTACTTCCGCTTGCTGCCGAGCGTATTGTACCGAAAGGGGCTTGGCCATCTGAACCGGGCCGAACGGATGTCAGGGATTTTCTACTTCCATCCGTGGGAGATCGATCCAGGCCAACCGCGGGTCGCCGGATGTGGGTGGAAGTCACGCCTTCGCCACTACACGAACCTGTCCCGCATGGCCGGCGACCTGGATCGCATCTTGCGCGAGTTCCCCTGGGGCCGCATGGACGACGTGTACCGTCATTTGCTCGACAATCCAAAGCCATCGGCGGATGCCATGGCGCGGGCCGCCTGAGCGCGGATATGCCCCTCACCCTCCGCCCTTTGGATGCCGCCAACGCGCCGGCCTGGGATGCGTTCGTGAACGCCATGCCCCAGGGCACGTTCTTTCACCGCGCCGCCTGGGCCAAGGTGATCGAGGCCGCTTTCAACCACCGCACGCATTACGTCTTCACCGAGCGCGATGGCGCCATCACCGGGGTCCTGCCCCTGGTTCAGGTGAAGACCCTACTATTTGGTCATACGCTGATTTCCAACCCGTTCTGTGTTTACGGCGGCCCTCTCGCCGCCGACGCGGAAAGCGCCCAGGCGTTGGAGGCGTATGCCTCGTCCCTCCAGGACAAGACCGGCGCCAGCGCGGTGGAATTCCGCCATCGGGAACCGGTTGAGAGTGACTGGATCGAGCCTCCCGATCTGTACGTGACATTCCGCAAGCCGATCGAGGCCGATCATGAGAGGAACATGAAGGCCATTCCGCGCAAGCAGCGCGCCATGGTGCGCAAGGGCATCCAGAACGGCCTCACGTCCGTCGCCGATCGCGATACCGACCGCCTGCATGGCATCTACGCCGAAAGCGTGCGCAACCTCGGCACGCCGGTCTTTTCCCACCGGTATTTCGCCATCCTGCTGGATGCCTTCGGCGAGGATGCCGATATCGTGACCATCCTGGACGGCGACGCACCCATCGCCTCGGTCATGAATTTCTACTTCAAGGACGAGGTCCTGCCCTACTATGGCGGTGGCAGGTTCGCCGCCCGCCAACGCGCCGGAAATGACTTCATGTACTGGGAGGTCATGCGCCGCGGCGCCGATCGTGGCGCGCGCCTCTTTGATTTCGGCCGGATCAAGCTCGGGACGGGCGCTTACTCGTTCAAGCACAACTGGGGGTTTGAGCCGGCAAAGCTGCATTACCGGTTCCGCCTCGCGCCGGGTCAGGCAATCCCGGAAATCAATCCGATGAACCCGAAATACCGCCTGTTCATCGCGGCCTGGAAGCATCTGCCGTTGCCAGTGGCCAATCTCCTGGGCCCGCCCATCGTGCGGGGCCTGGGATGACCGAGGCCGCCCACACCAAGCCGAACCTGCTGTTTCTGACGCAGCGGTTGCCCTTTCCTCCGATCAAGGGCGAGAAGATCCGGCAGTACCAGATCCTCCGCCACTTGGCGGAGTCCTACACCGTGGACCTGGGTTGCCTGATCGATGATCCCGCCGACATCGAGCACATTCCGGCGGTCAAGGCGCTGTGCCGCGATGTCCATACCCCGTCGATCGACCGCCGACTGGCGCGTCTGACCTGCCTCACCGGACTGCTGACCGGGGAGGCGCTCAGTGTCACGTTCTTCCGCGACGCCAGCCTGAAGCGATGGGTCAACCAGGTGGTGGCCCGCGCGAAGCCCGAGGTGATCTTCGTCATCTCCTCCAACATGGCGCCCTACGTTCTCGATCTGCCTCACCCGGGCATCCGGATCGTCGACTTGGTCGATGTCGATTCCGAGAAATGGCTTGCCTACGCCGAGACCGCGAGCTGGCCCATGCGCCTGGTCTATCACCGCGAATGGCGCAAGGTGGCCGAACTGGAACAGCGGATCGTCCTGGAATGCGATGATGCCCTGTTCGTGTCCGACGCCGAGGCAGCGGTCATGGCGGCAAGGTTGCCCGCCCACGCGGATCGGATCATCGGCATCAGCAACGGCGTGGACTACCGATTTTTCGAACCGGCCTCGCCCTACCCATCCCCATTCGACGGTGACAAGAAGACCTTCGTGTTCACCGGTACAATGGATTATCCACCCAATGTGGATGCGGTACAATGGTTCGCGCGCGAGATCCTGCCGCTTGTTCGCGCCTCCATCCCCGATGCCCGGTTCTGCATCGTCGGCAATCATCCCGTACCGTCGGTCCGCTCGCTTGCTGATATCACGGGCGTGACGGTGACCGGATGGGTGGCGGATGTCCGCCCCTACCTCGCCCATGCCACGGCCGCCGTCGCGCCGATGCGGATCGCGCGCGGTATTCAGAACAAGGTCCTGGAGGCAATGTCGATGGGGCGGCCCGTCGTTGTAACTTCGGGAGCCCTGGAGGGGATCGAGGCCGAACCCGGCCGGCACCTTCTATGCGCCGACGACCCCGGGACTTTTGCCGCCGCCTGCGTCCGGCTGGCCGGACCGGAGGGCGCCACCCTCGGCGCCGCCGCCAGGCGCCTGGTGATTGAGCAGTACGACTGGTCCGTTCGGCTGCAGCGGTTGGATGGGTTGCTCCCGCATCATGCCATGTCGTACCAACCGACTCCGGCCAGCGTATCGTGATGACCCAGCCCTCGCCCCCGCGACCCACCGTCATTCGGACAACATCATGAACGCACCAGCGGTCGCCGCGGATCAAGCCATGGATACCGATGGGTGGCGGAACTTCAGCGTCACCATGCTCCTGCTGACGATTGGCCTGGTCGGTCTGGGCCTGGTCTTCCGCGCCGAGGTCGTGGCCGCGGTCAGCACCTGGGAAGTCTCCACCGCCTATAACCACTGCTTCCTGATCATCCCGATCAGCATCTACATGATCTGGGACCGCCGTGATGTGCTGCACGGCCTGCGCGCCATGCCGCTGCCGATCGCGGCGCTGGCCGGTCTTGGGCCGGCTGTCGGGTGGCTGCTGGCCGAACGCCTCGGGATCATGGAAGGCCGCCAGTTGATGGTGGTCGCCTTCGCACAGGTGTTGTTCCTGGCGATCCTCGGCTGGCGTCTCTGGTGGGCCTTGTCGGGGCCGCTGCTGTACCTGTTTTTCCTGGTTCCGTTCGGGGAGTTCCTGGTTCCCAGGCTTCAGGACATCACGGCCGTCTTCATCCGCTTCGGCCTCGGGCTTACGACCATCCCCGCCTACATCGACGGCTATACGATCGAAATCCCGGCCGGGACATTCTATGTGGCGGAGGCCTGCGCCGGCCTGCGATTCCTGATCGCTTCCATCGCGTTCGGCGTGCTGTACGCGCTCATGATGTATCGCAGCCCGACCCGACGAGCGGTCTTCATCATAATCTCCATCGTCGTTCCCATCGTAGCCAACGGGTTCCGTGCCCTTGGCATCGTCGTGCTCGGCCATCTGCTGGGCAGCGCCGACGCTGCGGCCGCTGATCACATTCTGTATGGCTGGATCTTCTTTTCGATCGTGATCCTGCTGTTGACCGTGATCGGACTACCATTCCGGGAGGACTTGATCAGGGAAACGCCGCCCGAACCCGATCGGGACCCCGGCATGCTGGCCTTGGCTCCAGGCATCACCGCGGTCGTTGCCGCGCTGGTGGTCGCTGCCATCAGCCCCGGTGTGGTGCTGGCCCTGGAACGGATCGGCGCCGCCAGGACCGTCGCGCCCATCGCCCTGAAAGCGCCGGAGAACTGCGAGGTTCTCACACAGGGCGGCGCTGAACCGCGGTCCGGCGGCGGTCGCGTGCTGCCGGAGCGGGTAAGATGCGGCAACATGGAATTCGAGGTCGTGATCGAGGCGTTCTCGGCCCGTACGACGTCCGGCCCGATCATGAACGAGCGCCGGCGCCTGGCCCGCCCAAGAGGCTCCGAGAATATCGTCGAAGTGCCCGTTCTCGGCGCGGACGGCAAGGACACCAAACTGCGGGTTGTGCGCGGCACCGAGCCTCACTTCCTGGCCGCGACCGGGGTCTGGATCGATGGCGCTCCTTCCAATACCGGGCTGATGATGCGCATCCATCAGGCCCGGGCGAGCCTTCTGGGCGCGGCCTATGCGCCCGTGTTGATGGTTGTCCTTCCACGGGTCGATCTCGATCGGGCCAGCCCGGAGCAGCGGCGAGAGATTGAGCAACAACTGACAGCGTTTGTGCTGGCGCAGCCCGACCTGGATGCGCAGATACGCGCCATGGCTCGACTACCGGATTGATCGACTGCTTGATAACGCATGATTTCATCGTCTCCGCATCTGCGGCGCTCCGTCGAATGATACTCGGGTCGAACCATGGCCAGCGGCTTACGGCCGAATCACCAGCCCGCCATCGACGTGCAGCGCCTGTCCGGTGATATAGGACGCGGCGGGCGATGCAAGGAACGCGACGACGACCGCGACCTCCTCCGGCCGGCCGATGCGGCCCAACGGAATGCGCGCTGACTGGGCCGCGAGGGCAGCGGGATTGATCGCTCGGTGTGCGCCAGGGTCTTTCTCGATGAAACCGGGTACCACTGCGTTGACCGTGACACCGGTGGGACCCAGGTCGATCGCCAGGACCCGCACCAACGCTTCCAGCCCAGCCTTCGCAGCGGCTGAGGCTGGAAACGTCGCAAGGTCTGTCCGGAATGAATGCGCGACAAAACTGGATATGGCCACGATACGACCGTGTTCGGCGTCGCGTATCCATGGCAGCGACGCCCGCGCCAGGCGCAGGAACCCCGTCTGGATGACATCCACCGAAGCCTGCATGGCGGCATCCGACAAATCCGCGATGGGCGTTCGGTCCGCGAAACCGGCATTCGCGACCAGCACATCGAGACCGCCGAAATGTCGGATCGCCTGATCCACGAGCCTACCTGGTGTGACGGGGTCGGTAAGATCACCCAACACCACCTCGGCGCGCGCGCCTTTTGCGCGCACCTCATCCGCCACGGTCTCCGCGCCAGCGCGGTTTCCTCGTGTATGAACAAGAAAAGCGGATCCCTGCGAAGCCATAAGGCGGCAGACCGCCGCCCCGATCCCGCTCGCCGCCCCGGTCACCAGTATCCGTCTCATTTGTCCCCCAGCGCCAATGCCTCTCGTCGGCCTTGCGTTCCATCGCCACGCATGGTCCGCTTGCTGTCATGATCATCGCCATGGCCGGACATGTCGATCATGGGAAGACCTCCCTGATCCGCGCGCTGACCGGAACTGATCCCGATCGGCTACCCGACGAGAAGCAGCGGGGCATGACGATCGACCTCGGTTTTGCCCACCTGGTCCTGCCAGGCGGTGAATTGATCGGCTTCGTCGATGTGCCTGGCCATGAACGGTTCCTCGGGAACATGCTGGCGGGCGTTTTGTCGGTGGATACGGCGCTGCTGGTGGTCGCAGCCGATGATGGGACGATGCCGCAGACCGAGGAACACTTGTCCATCCTACGGTTGACCGGCGTCACGGATATCGCGGTGGCCATCACCAAGATCGACCGGGTCTCCGCCGAGGACCTGGCAACCATGACCGAGAAAATCCGCGCACGCGTCACCCTGGCCGGCTTTGCCGACGCGCCGTTGATGCCGGTCTCGAGCCATACGGGCCAGGGCATGCCCGCATTGCAGGCGTTTCTCAGCCAGAAAGCCGCCGTCTGGCGCCCCCGCTCCGCGACCGGTGGATTCCGACTTGCGGTGGATCGCGCGTTCGTCGTTGCTGGCACCGGCGTTGTCGTCACGGGCACGGTGGTCGCCGGATCGGTCTCGGTCGGAGACCGCCTGATGCTCAGCCCCGCCCGCCTCGCCGCCCGCGTCCGCGGGGTGCAGCGCCATCATCAGGCAACCACCACGGCGCAGGCCGGTGACCGTTGCGCGCTGGCCGTCGCCGGCCCGCAGATCCAGCGGGGCCGCATCCATCGCGGAGATTGGCTGATTGCACAGCACCTCCATGCCCCCACGACACGCTTGGATGTCCAGGTTGAGGTCGCGGCAGAACAGACGGTACGCCACGGATCACGGATCCACGCGCATATCGGGGCCGCGTCGATCCCAGGACGGGCCTTGGTGATCGGCCCCGACGACTTGTCCTCCGGAGAAACCGGGTTCGTCAGCCTGACCCTGGAGCGCCCTACCACGGCGGCTTTCAACGATCGGATCGTGCTACGCGACGATGGCAGCGGACGGGTCATCGGCGGAGGGATCGTGATCGACCCGTTTCCGCCCGTACGGCGGACCCGACGCGAGACCCGCCTGATCACGCTGCGGGCCATGGCTCAGGCGGGTGACTCGAAGGCCATGGCGTCGCTGCTGGCGTCAGATGGCTGGATCGACGTCGGGCGCCTTGCTCTGTCACGCAATACCGACACGGCTACCCTGATTGATCGCGCCGCTGAACTGCCGGCGCGAAGGATAGGCCCCCCGACCAGGCCCGTTTTGCTCTCAGACAGAACCCGAGACGACATCCAGACCTTGCTGCAAACCCGTCTTGAAAAATGGCACCGGGACTATCCGGACCTGCCCGGGCCATCCCAGGCCGCGCTACTGGCGGCAATCCCCGCCGTGCCTCCGGAACTGACGGAAGCCGTTCTGAGCGACATGCTGACCCACGACGTGATCGCCCGCCAGGGACGGTCACTGGCATTGCCCGGCCATTCTCCGACTTTGTCCCCCGACGATCGGGCCTTATGGGAAAAAGTCGAATCCGTCCTGGACGACGCGGGCCTGCGGCCACCGCGGGTGCGCGAACTCGCCACGTACATCGGCCTGGACCCTGACTCCACCGACCAGCGCTTGTCACGGCTGGAGCGATTCGGCCTGTTGATCCGGGTCGCTCCGAACCGCTTCTTCCTGCCAAGGACAGTCATCGCACTGGGGGAACTGGCCGCGGCGCTGGCGAATGAAAGCGAAGCCGCCGGGTTCACGGCTGGCATATTCAGCCAGCGCTCGGGGATCGGACGCAATCTTACCATTCAGGTGCTGGAATATCTCGATCGGATCGGGGTGACACGGCGGGATGGCGAGTATCGCCATGTCCACCGGGAGGTCGGCACGGTCCTGGCTTAGCGCCTCAACGCGCCCAGTCCAGAGACAGGGTTTCTGGCGCCTCCCCACGTTTCGCGCGGTAGATGACCACGTTCTCCAGCACGCGTTGAACGTAGTTGCGTGTTTCGTTGAACGGTATCCGCTCGATCCAGTCGAGCATCTCGATGGAGCCCCCGCGCGGGTCACCATTATCCGCAAGCCAACGGTCAACCCGGTTCGGTCCGGCGTTATAGGCAGCCACGGCCAGCGGCAGGCTGTCGCCGAACCGCGCGAGCATGTCCCGCATATAGGTCGTGCCGAGGCGCATGTTGTGACCGGTATCGGACGTCAGCACCGGCAAGGACGTTTGGATCCCCAGCTTCTTGGCGACATCCCGGGCCGTGAACGGCATGAGCTGCATCAGCCCGCGCGCGCCCGATGAGCTGATCGCGCCGACGTCAAAGCTGCTCTCCTGGCGCATAACGCCAAGAGCAATGGAGGCATCGAAGTCCGAGGGCGGATCGAAGGGCATCGGCCAGCCCGCGTCGGCCAACATACCACCATCCCGGCCCACGCGCCGAGCGACGAAGACCGCGGTATCGGGCAGCCCGACCCGCAGCGCGAAGGCAGCGGTCAGCGAACGTTCGGCTGGGACGGGTGCGATGTCATCCATCCGCAGCAGGAAGGCGCGGGCGCGGGGTGACTCACCCCAGGCGATCAGCCACGCGGCGGCGCGCACCACTTCCCGCCCGCCATAGGCAAGCACCATCTCGGGCGTCCAGGCGGGGTCCTTCAGATCGAGGATACGCGCGTTCCGTTTCACGCGGTCTTCCCCGAGCCGCAACGCCGCCATCTGTCCGTAGAACGTGGTCGCCCATTCCGCTGAACGTCGATACGACGCGATGGGGTCCCGCCCGGCTGCCTCGGCCGCTCGTCCCATCCAATAATGCGCTCGGCCTTGCGTGATCGCGGCCTTGGAGATGCGATCAAGGGTTTCAAAATGGGTCGTCGCCGCGGCGGGGTCCCGCAAGAGGCGAAGCGCGATGAAGCCGGCCAGGAACTCCGCCTCTGTGGCGGTTTCAGCGGCCGTCTGTCCATGGGCGGCGACTATGGCATAGGCATCCTTCGAAGCGCCTTCCTGCATCAGCCGCCGCGTGATCAGATGCCGTTCGGACCAAAACTCTCCCAGGTAACCAGGGGCTCCGCTCTGTGCGGCACTGCCCGCGCCAAGCCAGAGCGCGACCGCTTCGGCCATGCGGCCCTGCCGACGCAGGAAGCGGACACGGTCCAGCATCATGCCGGGGTCGGCCTGCCACGCCGGAGACAGAGCGGCAAAGGAGGTGTCGGCCGCCGAATCGTCTCGTTTCAGGGCCAGCCGCGCCTCGGCCACCGGCCGGCGCGCGCTGTCGATTCTCGAGGCCTGGCGTCCCGCGGCGACGACATCGCGCCAAGCCAAGCGCTGAAACCGCTGCCATTCATCCTCGGCGGTCAGCGATGAGGCCCAACGACGCAGGAAAGTTGCCTCCTGGGCCGGATCGGAAATGGCGTTGACCCATGCCGCGCGCGCCAGCATCGTCGAGTCGGCGGCACCGTCGACATCCGCCATCGCCGAAGCACAGCGCATCATCGCGGCGGGTTGCGACGGGGGCAGGCTTCGGCATTGCGCCGCAACCGCGGAATTGTCCGGCTCAACGGCCAGCGCGTCCTGCCGCCGTCGCTCAAGGACAGGCTGGCCTGGCCAGTCCGGGTTCTGCGCCATGAACGCGGCAATTTCCGACGCGGAAGCGGCCCCCGGCGAAAGCAGACGGTAGTATTGCACCAGCTTGCGAGCGACCGGATCCGGATGGCGCTCGACGATCGCACCGGCCTCGGCCCAACGGTCGCCACGGACCGCCGTCATCGGATTGCCATGACCCGCACCGCTTCGCGGGTCGCTGGTGATCTGCGCCCAGCCTGGGCTCATCCCACTCAGAAGGGTGAAGCTGAAAAGGGCGAAGCGGATCAGGCACCACATGCCGGTATTATAGCAAGGCGATCCCAAAAAGTTGACCTGCTTTTGTGACGCCATCCGCAACCGTCCCAGCCTACCCGCCAATCAATGCTTCCACTGCCCAATATGAAGGGTGCGCCTGCATGGCCCGGGAACCCACGGACTCATCCAGCATTCGCCGTTGCGCCGTCGCGAGCGCCACGGCCGGTCCGGCCTGCGGAGTGGTCGACAGCGCCTGCAGGAACAACGCGGTCAAATAAGTCATTGTCGCGTCATTCGCTTCCCAATGCGTCACCAGCAAGGCCCGCGCTCCAGCGAAGAAGAAGCTCCGTGCCAGACCCGACAGGCTTTCCCCCGCCCCGTCCCCACCGCCAGTGTTGCATGCGGCCAGAATCACCAGTTCGGCGTCGAGATTCATCTGCTCGATTTGTGATGCCGTCAGTAACGCCCCGGTTGCGTCGGGCGCATCGGCGGGCGTGGAGGTGAGTACCGCCGGCTCCGCCTGACACCGAAGCTCGCTGGGCAGAAGCGCGTGGGTCGCGAAGTGCAGCATCCGAAAATCGTGCAGCGGGGTCGCTTTGACACGAGCCGCGGTAAAGCCCGCCCCGATCAGTTGATCATCCGGGCTGGCGCCGAGGATCAGACGGGCAGCCTCCAGCTCTCGGCGGGCACCCGGTAGCGGACCCAGGGATGCGAACAGGCGCGCGTTGTCACCGCAAAGGTCCGGCGGAAAAGTCGCACTCGCTTGCCGGGGAGAGAGCGGCCGAAAATCGCCCAGCCCGAACCACTGGCGGCTTGCCCTAACGGTCTTGGTCGAGTTCCGCAGGTTCACGAAACCGCCCACCGAGGGCACATGCGATATGGAGTATTGGCGTACCAGGAAGGGCGCCTTGCCCAATTCGGAGTCCGCGTGCGGCGCGGTTAACAGCAACGTGAATGGGATGGACAGCAGGCTGCCCGAGGCTGCGACTGTCAGGCTCGTGGCACCGGCCAAGCCAACCGCGACGGGGCCCAGAACCAGGGCATAAAGTTCGTGGGCCGCCGCTGTATCGAAAGGTTGAAGCTGGTTATCGGCCCCTGGTTCGACTGTTGTCCGAATCCTTTTGACCAGCGCGTCGACCTTGGCCGATCCGCCCTCGATCACACCCACGCGGATCCCATCGCGGCGGATCAGGAAGGTCCAACCGTCCGTGTCACCCATCACGATAGCGGCCAACGCCTCGTCTGGTCGCATGACCGCCTGCAAGGATTTGATGGACACTGTTTCCTGTACAAGCCCCGATAGCCGTGGCGCGGCGGCCTGCACGACGGACCCGGCCTCCCGTAGCGCGAGCTGTGCGTTCGTGATGGCTTGATCCAAGGCGGCCGCCTCGGTGGATCGCGCCTTGTCCGCCCCGATTTCGGCCCGCCCCTGATAGAGTACTTCCAGTTCCTGGTCCGCGCGGTCCCGGTGGGGTTGTCCCGTTCTCTGTTGAAACTCCCCTGACGGCCATCGCCCGATAAGACCCTACGCAGCGACGGCTTCGGGAGCAACGCCCCTGTCGACGTCCTGTTGTGTCTGGATCGCACGGAGTGCCGCCTGCAAGACCGGCAACTGCTT
>CAMCDA010000105.1 GCA_945873195.1 Asaia bogorensis | reverse complement strand
CACCGCCCGGAAACAAGGTTGGAATCTTCTCACGGCCCTCTCGACCACGCCGGCTTCACTCATCCTCGCTTTATCCGGATAACGCTGGCCCCGCCGTACCTCCACGAGCGCCTTTCTTGCTCACGGTGGGGGGCTTGGGAGTTACAAATAATCATCAGAATTAATCAAGAAGAGGCTATATTCTTCCAGAAACCACAAATTCCAGACGAAGTCCTCCTTGACGATGTAAGGCGGTCGGCGTTCTCGATTATATCTCTGGCTTTCAAAGAAGACCGCAAATGGCGCCTTAATGATGGCACCAATCCCATAAATGCGACAATTGAAGACGACGAGTTTCTGAATCGTGTTGATAATAATCAAGTCGCGTTTTCAAAAGGAGACATTCTAATTTGTGACGTGAAGGTGGTCCAACGGCGAACAGATTCTGGACTTAAAACGGACTATACGGTCATCCGGGTCGTCGAACATATACCTGCGGCACGTCAAATACCGTTTCAGTTCGAGATACGAGATGACCAACAGTAGTCCGAGTTCGAATTTTGTGTGCCAAACATGACGCCCTTGCAAACTATTAAACTGCCCTTGCGCCGCAAGGTTCAAAAATAGCCTGATCACATCGGAATAATGCGTCGAAGTCCTGCTTCTACTCAGACCCGCTCCCGGATCAGCGCGAAGGCCTTGGCGACCGCGGCGGCGCGGATGGCAGTGCGGTCTCCGGGGAAGATTTCCTGGGTGGAGATTGTCGTCTCCCCCCGATACGCCAAGCCGAAGCACACCAGGCCCACCGGCTTGGACGCCGTTCCGCCGCCTGGTCCCGCGACGCCGGTGACGGACACGGCGAGCGTGGCGCGGGAATGCGTCACGCCGCCGGTCGCCATCGCGCGGGCGACTTCCTCGCTGACCGCGCCATGGGCCTGGATCAGGTCCATGGGCACGCCGACAAGCTCATGCTTGGCTTCGTTCGAATACGTCACGAAGCCGCGTTCGAGCACGTCGGAGGATGCGGCGATGGCGGTCAGCGTGGCGGCTATCAGGCCGCCCGTGCAGCTTTCCACCGTCGCCAGCGTGACCCCCCTCGACCGGCAGGCGTCCAGCAGGGCTTCGGCCTCCGTCAGCAGGGAGTCAGGGATCATTGAGGCCGTCAGTCCGCGGGGCGGGTCGACTGCCAGGTCACCATGCGCCACGTCCCGCCCTGGTTTTGCCAGACATCGGTGAAGCGCACGTTGAACGAATTGGGCTTGCCGCCCGAGGTGACGCTGATCGCGGCCTTGCCGGTGAGGACCACGACTTCTCCCAGGTCCTGCGCCACGACCTCGGACGGGACGACCGAGTTGTACACGGTGGACCCCGACTCCATGGCGCCCAGGAGCGTGTCCTTGGTGTCCATGCGGGCCGAGGAATGGGTGTAGATCAGGCCCTTGCAGATCATGTTCTTGAGCGCGGCGACGTCCTTGCGGCCCATCGCATCCATGCGATCCTTGTCACGTTGGATGATCATGTCTCCGTTACCGGCCATGGCTTGGTTCCTCCTGTTGGTTGATCCGGGCAGGATGCACGCGGGGGGCGGGTCTGTCACGGGTGGGGGCGGTCATCCCGCCGCCAGCTCCACCGCCCGGTCCAGCGAGACCGGCTCCTCGGACAGCAACGCATCGACCACCGGGCCGTCGCCTTCATTGTCTTCCATCAACGGATCCTGAGGCCGCAGCCGATGCCGCACCACCATCCGGGCCAGCAGCAGCCGCCGCGCGTCCCCGCCGGCGGCGCCGATGCGGGCGCCCTCGGACGCCATCAGGGTCGCGCTGGTCACGTTGTACAAGGCGTCGGCCGCTCGTCGCGCCAGCGTTTCGTTGCCGCTGGCTGCGACGCGATCGGCAAAGGCAACGGCACGCTCGGTCAGGGCCGACAATTCGCCCCGCATCTGGCCAGGGATAACAGTATCAGCCTCGATCCGATCAGCCAGGGCCTGGCCAAGATCGCGATGCGCGCCGACCTTCGCCACCGCGCGTGTGGTGACGTCCAGCGCATTGATGTTCGATGTGCCTTCCCACAGCAGCCCGATCTGCGCGTCGCGGATCAGGCGAGCGTTCACGAAGTCTTCGATGTAACCATTCCCGCCGCGCACCTCCATCGCCCCGGTCGCGACCGGAATGTTGTCGCGGCAGGCTCGGAACTTCACGACCGGGGTCAGGATGCGGATCAGCTTCTCGGCCTGCTTGTCGCCCTGTTCCGCGCGGTCCAATTGTTGCGCCGCGTAAAGCATCATCGACAGCGCCTGCTCGGTTGGCACCATCAGCTTCATCAACTGGCGGCGCAGCAGCGGCTTGCGGATGATCGTCTCGCCGAACTGATAGCGGGACCGGGCGACGACCATCGCCTCATTCAGGCATCGGCGCATCATGCCGGCCGCGCGCACGCCGTGCGACAGGCGCGACAGGTTCACCTGATCGAGCATCTGCTTCAGGCCCTGGTTTGGCCCCGCTTGGACCTCACCCAAGGGGTGCGCGATCGCGCCCTCGAAGATGATTTCACCCGATGCCATCGAGCGGGTGCCGAGCTTCGATTTCAGCCGGACGGTGCGGTAGCGGTTGCGGGTGCCGTCCTCCAGTACGCGCGGCAGCAGGAAGATGCCGAGGCCACCGCCCCCGGCCGGCGCACCCTGCGGGCGGGCGAGCAACAATGCCAGGTCGGCATCGGCCGAGGAGCAGAACCACTTTTCTCCATACAGCCGCCAATGGCCGTCTTCCCAACGGGCTTCCAGTTCCACATTGCCGACATCCGATCCGGCCAGCTTTTCGGTCATGAACTGCGCGCAGCGGAACAGCGAGTCCATGTCCTGGCTGTGCATCCTGGGCAGATAGCGGTCGCGGATTTCCTGGCTGCCGTAGCGCCCGATCAGCATGGCGGACGTATCGGTCAGCGAGATCGGGCACATGATCCCGAACTCCGCCTGCACGAACAGATAGGTGAAGATGTACTTGGCGTGGGCGGGGATCTTCTCCGGCCAGCCGAACACGCCGGGGCGGCGGGACATACAGTGGATGCCGAACTCGCCGTAGCCGATTTTCTCCATCTCCCGATAGGCGGGATGGAACTCGATCCAGTCGGCATCGACGCCGCGATGGCTGCGGGCGTGCAGCACCGGTTCGTGCCGGTCGGCGGTGCGGGCCAGGTCGTCCAGGCGGTTCCCGGCGATTTCGCCCAAGCGATCGAACTGCGGCTCCAGATGTCGCCGCAACCCGTCATCCAGATACAGCGGCAACAAGGACCGCAGGCTGTGGTCCAGAGCATAGAAATTCTGGCCATGGCAATCGGGCGCGACCCAATCGTTCAGGCGCGCGGGGCGGATGTCTTGCCGCGAGGTTTCGGTGGTTGTCACGGGCGTTTCCCTTCTCGGACGTTGCCGAGGACGCTAGGCAGGCGCGCGCGACGGATCAACCCAGCCTGGGCCGAACCTCCTGACACAGCAGGCGCAACGACCGCATCATGTCCGGTTCCGGGATGCGCGCGCCAAAGTTCAGCTCCGCGAGGATCCCATCGATCCCCAGTTCCGCCCGCAATTCCCGCAGCCGTTCGGCGACGGTGTCCGGTGACCCGATCAGCACCTTGTCGCGCAGGATGTCATCATAAGTCAGGGCGCGAACCTGCTCCAGTTCCGCTCGGCGCCGCGCGTTGGGGGCGCCCTCCAACTGCGTGATCAGGGCACGATAGCCATGCATGATGCTGGCATGGGCCTGCGCCTGTGCCTCGGCGTCGGTTTCGGCGACATGGACGGCGATCCGCAGATGGACCTCTCCTTTGCCGGGGTGCCCCGCCGCGTCGTAGGCATCCCGATAGGCGACCAGGTCGGGGGCGAGCGCCGACACCGTGCCGCTCCGCACCGCGACGAACAGCGGATAGCCAAGCGCGCCGAGGACGGGGAACGTGTCTTCACTGGCGCCGGCGATCCGGATCGGCGGATGCGGGCGTTGGAACGGACGCGGCACGGCGCGGGCTTCGTTGAAGCTCCAATACTTGCCTTCGTAGGAGAAAACCTCCTGCGTCCAGGCGCGCTTCAGGATCTCCAGAGTCTCGTAGAACCGCTCCCGGCTTTCGGAATAGGGCACGCCATAGGCGGCATAGGCGCGAGGATTGCCGCTGCGTCCGACGCCCAGCAGCAGCCGGCCGCCGCTGATCTGATCGACGGTCGCGGTTTCCTCGGCCAGGCGCAGCGGGTGCGCCAGCGGCAGGACCTGCACGCCGGTCCCAAGCATGAGGCGGGTCGTCCGGGTTGCGAGGGCGGCAAGGATCGTGAGCGGCGCGGTCAGGACCGACCGGGCGGATTGCTGATGGATTTCCGCGAGCCAAACGGAATCGAGACCCCAGGCCTCCGCCTGAATGACCTGATCGATCCCCATGGCGAGGGCGTCCGAATCGGACTGCCCCTCCGCCTGGCGGTGAAACTCATGATACCAGCCGAATTCCATCGCCCCGCCCTGTTCCCATCCAAGATCTGCCAAACTAGGTCGGCCGGCGCGGGCGGGCAAACCTCCACTTCAGGTGAGGGTTTCCGAGGTCCAGGGCAGCTCCCACAGGTCCTTGTTGCACAGCTTCGTTGCCAGGGCGGTGGAGATGGCGTCGAACAGACGCTCGCCCTTTTCGGCGGTCGCGGCTTCCGGGTTGCCCATGACGCCCGAGGACGACCGGCTGCCGATCGAGCGCCACCGGTAGACGCCGCCGCCGACCACATCATCGACGGCGGGAGTCGTGTTCGCCTTGGCCAGGGGGATGCGGTCGGTCGCAACCAGATCCGGACGGACGGCCATCATCATGGACGTCTCGGCTTCACAGGCATGCGACAGGCCGCCCTGGGTTTCGAGGATCTTCGCGATCGGCACGGCGGCGGCGTACCAGTAGGTGAACTGGACGATCGCGGCGGCGTATTTCGGGGTCAGGTCGTCGGTGATGGTGCGCAGGGCGTTCTCGTTCCCGCCATGCGCGTTCAGCAGGACGATGCGCTTGAAGCCATGGCGCAGGACGGATTTCACCACCCCCTCCACCACCGCCGCGAAGGCCGCGTTGTCGAGCGTGACGGTGCCTCCGAAGCTCATGTGGTGTTCGGACAGGCCGGTCCACAGGACGGGCAGGACCAGGATCGGCTGGCCTTTTGCCGCGACCTTGACCGCGGTGCGGGCGGCCACTTCCTCGCCGAGCATGGAGTCGACCTCGACGGGGAGGTGTGGGCCGTGTTGTTCGAGGGACGCGATCGGCAGGACAACGATCGCGTCCTGGCGCGCCCGCTCGCGCAACTGGTCAGCGCGCAGCTTGCGCCATTCGTATTCGTACTGTGTGTGAGTCATAGTCCCCTGGGCCATCGCCATTTCTCCCGCCTTCGCGTAGCCATGGGGCCATGAACCATCGCATGAGGGAAGGGGTCCCGGGATGAACCTGTACAGCCTGCTGCAAAAACGTGCCGCCGCCGGCCGCCCTGTCCGTGTCGGCCTGATCGGCGCCGGCAAATTCGGCTCCATGTTCCTCTCCCAGGTCCCCACCACGCCCGGGTTGCAGGTCGCCGCCATCGCCGACCTCTCCCCCGATCGTGCCCGCGCCGCCTGCCGCTCGGTCGGCTGGGACGAAGGACTGATCGCCGCCACCCGCATCACCGACGATGCCATGGCCATGATCGCCTCCCCGGACGTGGAAGTGATCGTCGAGGCCACCGGCCACGCCCCCGCCGGCATCGCCCATGCCCGCCACGCCATCGCCAACGGCAAGCACATCGTGATGGTGAACGTGGAGGCCGATGTCCTCGCCGGCCCCCTGCTGGCGCGCGAGGCCGAACAGGCCGGCGTCGTCTACTCCCTGGCCTATGGCGACCAGCCGGCCCTGATCTGCGAGCTGGTGGACTGGGCGCGGGCCTGCGGCTTCCCCATCATCGCCGCCGGCAAGGGCACGAAGTACCTGCCGGAATACCATGCCTCCACCCCGGATACCGTCTGGGGGTTCTATGGCCTGACACCCGAGCAGGCGCGCGTCGGCGGCATGAACCCGCAGATGTTCAACTCCTTCCTCGATGGCACGAAGTCGGGGATCGAGATGGCGGCCGTCGCCAACGCCTCCGGCCTGACCCCCGCGCCGAAAGGCCTGGATTTCCCGGCCGTCGGCAACCACGAACTGGCCGACAAGCTGCGCCCCGGCAACCAGGGCGTGCTGCACCATACCGGGCAGGTGGAGGTCATTTCCTCCCTCCATCGCGACGGCACCACGGTGGCGAATGACCTGCGCTGGGGCGTCTATGTCGTGTTCGAGGCACCGAACGACTACGCGAAACGCTGCTTCCAGGAATACGGGGTGGTGACCGACCCCTCGGGCCGCGTGTCGGCGCTGTATCGCCCGTTCCATCTGATCGGGCTGGAGCTGAACGTCTCAATCCTGTCGGCGGCCCTCCGCAAGGAGGCGACCGGCGCCCCCACCGGCTTCCGCGGCGATGTCGTGTCCACCGCCAAGCGAAACCTCAAGGCCGGAGAGGTTCTGGATGGCGAAGGTGGGGCCTGCGTCTGGGGCAAGCTGATGACCGCGGCCGACAGCCTGCGGGTGGGCGGCCTGCCGATCGGGCTGGCGAACAGGGTGCCGCTGATCCGCGATGTCGCCGCCGGCCAGCCGGTGACCTGGGCCGACGTGCGGATCGATCAGACCGACACCGCCTATCGCTATCGCCGCCAGATGGAGGCCGCCTTTCCGGCATCGTGATTCCAGACCTCTCAACCCCATTCCCTTGCCGCAACGCATGTGTCTATCCTGTTGCAGCGCGAAACGGAGCTGCGAATGCCTCCACCGGCGGGAAGTCAGACCCAGATTCAGGCCGCGGCCCAAGGCCAGCCGCATGGGGTTCTGCATGGTTACGACCCAGGCTCATTCTTCTGCGAGATGCTACGGCCGGGACAACCTTCTAATCCCGGCCTGACGCTGCTGCTTTCCAGGCTCGCGGCGATGCCTATCGAGTCACTTCGGCGCCGCGCGGCCGATGCGGAACGTGACCTGCTGGAACGCGGGATTACCTTTACGGTGTATTCCGACGCGACGGCGATCGACCGCATCCTGCCGTTCGACCTGATCCCGCGGGTGCTGACGCCGCCGGAATGGCACCAGATCGAAACGGGCGTCGTCCAGCGCGTCCGCGCGCTGAACATGTTCCTGCACGACATCTATCACGGCCAGAAGATCATCAAGGACGGGATCATCCCCGCCGCCCTGGTGCTGGGCAACGACGCCTATTGCCAGGCCATGGTGGGCTTCACCCCCCCGCTCGGCACCTATGTCCATGTCTGCGGCACCGATATCGTCCGTGACGACAGCGGACAGTTCCTGGTGCTGGAGGACAACGCCCGCACCCCGTCCGGCGTGGCCTATGTTGTCGAGAACCGGCACATGACCGCCCGCGTCCTGTCCGACCTGATGGCCGGCCTGTCCGTGCGCGGCGTCGATGACTACGGGCTGCGCCTGCACAACGCGATGGTGGACATCGCCCCCGCCGGCGTATCCAACCCGCAGGTCGTCCTGCTGTCGCCGGGTATCTTCAACTCCGCCTATTTCGAGCATGTATTCCTGGCACGCGAAATGGGCATCCCCCTGGTCGAGGGCCGTGACCTGACCGTGGAAGACGGCAGGGTGTGGATGCGGACCACCGCCGGCCTGGCGCGGGTGGATACGATCTATCGCCGGCTGAACGACGACTTCCTCGATCCCGCCGTGTTCAATCCCGACAGCATGCTGGGCGTGCGCGGCCTGATCGACGCCTGGAAGCGCGGCACCGTTTCGATCGCCAACGCGATCGGCACCGGCGTGGCGGACGACAAGGCGGTCTATGCCTATATGCCCCGTATCATCCGTTACTACTTGTCCGAGGACCCGATCCTGCCGAACGTGGATACGCGGATTTGTGCCGAACCCGACGCGCTCGCCTACACGCTGGATCACCTGAGCGAACTCGTGGTGAAGCCGGTCGCCGAGTCCGGAGGCTATGGGCTGCTGATCGGTCCGCACGCCTCCAAAGCCGAGCTTGAAGAGTTTCGGGCGAGGCTGAAGGCGGACCCGGACAATTATATCAGCCAGCCGACGTTGAAACTGTCCGTCTCTCCCACGCTGACGGACAGCGGCGTGCGGCCGCGCCATATCGACCTGCGCCCCTTCGCCGTCACCGGCCGGGACACCTGGGTGCTGCCCGGCGGGCTGACCCGCGTCGCGCTGCGGGAAGGCACGCTGGTCGTCAACTCCTCCCAGGGTGGCGGATCAAAGGACACATGGGTGCTGGCATGAGCGACGAAGTACTGCCCCGCCACGGCGCCCACCTGATCGCACGCCACGCCGAGGCCATGCTGTGGCTCGCCCGCTATATGGAGCGGATCGAGTGCCTCGCCCGCTTGCTGGACGTAACGAATACCTTCGCCCGGGATGAGGACGACACCCGCAACTGGCTGTCGATCCTGCGCATCAACGGCGACCAGGAAGCATTCTACGCCCGCCACGCCGAGGCCAACCTGGCCAATGTCGCGCATTTCTACATCCTGGACGGCGACAACTCGACGTCCGTGCAGTCGGCCATGGCGGCGGCGCGTGAAAACGCCCGGACGCTGCGGGCCATCATCTCCACGGAGATGTGGCTCCAGATCAACGTCTTCCATGGCCGTATCCGCGCCTTGACCGCGGAAGACCTGCTGCCGGACAACTTCACCGCCATTTGCGCGATGCTGAAGGAAGGCGCCCAGGCCCATACCGGCATCACCGAGGGCACCTTCTACCGCGACCAAGCCTGGCACTTCTACATGCTCGGCCGCTATCTGGAACGCGCCGATCAGACCACGCGGTTGCTGGACACGCGGTTCAATGCGATGGCGCCGCGGCTGGAGGCGGCCGACGGTGCGATTGACGCCGGGCAGTGGAACACGCTGCTGCGCGCCGCCGCCGGCTACCATGCCTATCGCCGGGTGCATCCGAACGGGTATCACCCGAAAGAGGTCGCGGGGTTCCTGCTGGTGAACACGGCCTTCCCACGCACGGTCGGATTGAACCTGGCACAGTTGGAATGGCATCTGTCGCTGTTACGCACCCGGTTTAACCTGAGGGGCGGCCGAGCGGCGCTGGAACGGGTGGATAATCTGAATGGGACGCTGACGCAGACGACGGTCGACGATCTGGTGGATCGCCGGTTGTCGCCGTTCTTGGACTGGCTGCAGCGGGAAATCGCCGGCATGCACGCCGATATCGTCGAGGGATTTTGCGGCGGCTAAAGCCTGATCAGGCTGGGCGGACACGCCCGTCGTGCCCTGGCCGCGAACGGCCAGGGGTCGTCAGGTTCTAGGCTCAGGCCTGTACGGCGCCGGGGGCGGACGTGAGGCCGGAAGCGCCCTGGCCGCGACGCTGCTGCCACAGGGCCACAAAGTCGATGGGCTGGAGCAGCACGGGCGGGAAACCGCCATCGCGGGTCACGTCGGCCAGGATGTTGCGGGCGAACGGGAACAGGACGCGCGGGCATTCAACCAGCAGGACCGGCTCGATCGCATTGTCCGGCAGGCCGGACAGCGTGAACACGCCAGCGTAGGTCAGTTCGGCAACGAACACGGTCGGCGGGACCGGCGCGGCTTGGCCGTTGGCCTGCGGCGACGTGTCATGCGCCTCGGCGCGGATCACGATCGCGACCTCGAACACGTTCTGGCCGTCCTGGATGCGGCGGGCCTGGACGTCGAGGTTGATGTTGACCTGGGGCTGGGCCTTCATCTGCGCGTAGATCTGCGGCGCGCCCGGAACCTCGAACGACAGGTCCTTCACGTATTGGATGTTCACGACCAAGGGCTGCTGCGGGGCCGGCCCACCGGGCTGCTGGGCGGGGGTTGTCGTCTCGGACATTACGGTCTCCGTCAGGTTGCGGCGGCACCCAAAGGCGCCTTGATGGCCGGCCCGGTAGCACGCCTGATGGCCAGATGCCATCCGGAACGCGCCGCCGGACGGTTTATGTGGGATGAAGCTTTCGCGCGGGTTGGGGCGTCGTCGGGTCGCAGCGCAGCCATTGTCCGTTGGTCACGCTCTCTCCGGTGGCAGCGAGGATGAAGCCCCAATGGCTGACCACGAGCGTATTCGACCAATCCCGGGCCGCGGCCATTTCCGCACGGAACATCGCGGCGCGCCCCTCGATCGATTCCACCGGTTCCTCGACCGGGGGCCACCAGATTTCGTCGATGCCCGAGAAATCATGCTCCGGCCAATCGCGTTCCAGCGCATCCCGGGCCGATCCGACGTCGCAGGCAAAGGCGTAACGTTCCCGCACGATCGGGTTGATCAGGACCGGAATGCCCAGTGCCCGGGCGATCGGGGCCACGGTTTGCAGCGCGCGGGTATAGGGGGAGGTGATGATCCGCTCGATTCCGGCATCGGCCAAGGCCACCGCCGCTTCCTCCGCCTGCTGATGGCCGAGGGGGGTAAGGCGCGGGTCAATGATGCCGGGATCGCGGCGTGTGACCGAGAAATGGAGGTTGAATTCGCTCTGGCCGTGGCGCAACAGAATCATGCGCTGCCCTTACATGGGCGGAATTTCATCGGCAATCCCCAGGTTTCGGGTTGGATTCGTTTGTCACGACGGTCGATCACCCCTATCTGTGACAGATATGGAGGATGACCATGGGTGTCAGCGGCAGTTTTCCGATCGATCTGATCCTGTTCGGCATGATCGCCGCGTTCCTGGTTCTGCGCCTGCGCAGCATCCTGGGCCGGCGCACGGGGTTTGAGCGTCCGCCGCAAGCCTACACTCCGCCGCAGGCTCAGCCCGCGGCCGGGCCCGTGGTGGACGGCCGCGCCGAAGCGCCAGCCGAACCGGTCAGCCGCAATGTTCCCGATCCCGCGTCTCCGCTGGGCCAGACCCTTGTGCAGATGAAGGCGATCGACCGGACGTTCGATCCCAACGGGTTCCTGCGTGGCGCGGAACAGGCCTTCGGTATGATCGTGACGGCCTTTGCCGCCGGCGACCGGACCAACCTGCGCGCGCTCCTGTCCGACGACACATACGCGGCATTCGACCAGGCCATCACGGCACGAGAGACCGCGGGGCATACCCAGATCAGCGAGATCCGCTCGATCCAGTCCACCATGCTGGAAGCGGCGGAACTGGCGGGTTCGGTCGCGACGATCACGGTGCGGATCGTTTCGGATCAGGTGAACCTGACGAACGACAAAAGCGGCAATCCCGTCGCGGGGACCGAGGCCGTGACCGAGATCAGCGACCAGTGGACGTTCGAGCGTGATCTGGCGCAGCCCGACCCGACCTGGCGTTTGGTCGCGGCCCGCAGCGCCTGATCCTTTCCCCCTAACGAGACGGGCGTACGCATGGTGTCTGGCAAGCCTCGGGTCGCGGTTTACGTGACCTGTCTGGTGGATATGTATCGCCCGACCGTTGGGTTCGCGGCGATCCGCCTGCTGGAGGAGGCAGGGTGCCAGGTTGAAGTCCCCCGCCAGCAGACCTGCTGCGGCCAGCCGGCCTACAACAGCGGCGACCGGGCCACGGCGCGCGACCTCGCGGTGCAGTTCGTCGATGCGTTCTCGGGCTATGATTACGTGGTCGTACCATCGGGGTCCTGCGGCGGGATGCTTCGGCACCATGTCCCGCATCTGTTCGAGGATGATCCGAACCTGCGCGCCCGCGCCGATGCGGTGGCCGAACGAACCTACGAACTGATCAGCTTTCTCACCGACGTAATGGGTGTCAGCGCCCTGCGCACGCGCCATGTGGGCGGATCGGTGACCTATCACGACAGTTGCTCCGGCCTGCGGGAACTGGGCGTGAAGACGCAGCCCCGCGCCTTGCTCGCGGCCATCGGCGCGCCAGTGGTCGAGATGACGGAACCGGAGATCTGCTGCGGCTTCGGCGGCACCTTCTGCGTCAAATACCCCGAGATTTCGGTCCGCATGGTGTCCGACAAGACCAAGGACATCGCCGCGACAGGCGCCGCGACGGTGCTGGCCGGGGACATGGGCTGCTTGCTGAACATTGCCGGGCGGCTATCGCGCGAAGGCCACCCCGTCCAGGCCCGCCACGTCGCGGAGGTCCTGGCCGGCATGACCGACCAGGTGCCGCCGATCGGAGAGCCTCGGCGGTAGCCTCAAGCAGCCAGTTCCCGCACGGCCCGCGTATAGGCCGGATCAAAGACCTTTGATGCCATCACCTGGCAGCGGCGCATCAGCCTGATCTCATCGGGCCGGTAATCGGCGATCGCACGGTGGATCGTCCCGATATGGTCCCAGATCAGAACGTCGTTCTCGGTCCAGCGATGGGTATGGCGGAAACGATCCTGAAGCTGGTGCTCGAACAGGAATTCCAGCATCCGGTCGCTTTCGTCCGGCGGCAACTCATTGATCCGGGTCGCGTAGCCGGGGTTCGCATACAGCACTTTCCGACCCGTGATTGGATGGGTCAGGAACAGCGGATGGGTCACCGGCGGGCGCAGGCGCTTCTGCTCCTCGGTCAAAGGCGGGCGGGAACTGCCCTTGCCCAGGCGCATGTGTTCCCAGAACTTGTCATAGTCATGGGTCACGGTCGCGTCGGCGAGGCGCTCACGGATGTCGGCAGGCAAAGCCTCATACGCCCTGTGCATGTTCGAGAATTCGGTGCCGCCCAAAGGCTGCCCGTCCCGGCGAGGGATGCGCAGGCCATGCAGGACATTCACGAACCCGATCACGTCATTATAGGACAGGTCGGTGTGCCAGTCCTGACCGGCGTCCGGCAGACCGATGTATTTGCCGTTCTCCTTCAGGTTCGACAGGGTCCCGACCGTCTCATACGTGCTGCGGGCGGCCGCGGGCGTGGCGGCGTGCGGCCCCTGGATGTCGCCGAAGCGCAGGGACAGCCGCAGCAGGGCATCCCGCTCGAAATGCTGGTCGGGGAACCGCAGCACCCCATACCGGCCCAGCGCCTGGAGAATCCGAGCGAAGTCGGCGTCACTGGGATCGGCACCCAGATCGACGCCGGTAATCGTGGCCCCCAACGGGCCGTCGTTGGGTTGGATCGTCAGCATGGCGCGTCCTCCCTCGCATGTGTCGCCCGACTGTAGGGCCACCGTATCCGGCTGGTCCATCGCCCTCGCGACGAGGTATGATCCGGCCAGACCGATCAGGCATCCAGGGAGAGGATCACCATGACAAGCAGCGGCCGCGTCGCCTTCGGGCTGATGGAAGAAGTCATCTGGGGGACCCCCGCCGCGCAGGCGGTCGCCGAACTCGCGACCCGCTCCGGCGCCGAACGGGTGTTCCTCATGGTCAGCGGCACCCTCCGCCGCGAAACCAACGAAATCGCCGCCATCCAGGCCGCGCTCGGCAATAAATGCGCCGCGGTCTTCGACCGGATGCCCCCCCATACCCCCCGTTCCGCCGTCATCGAGGCGGCCGAGATGGCGCGGGCCGCCGGGGCCGACCTGATCGTCACGGTCGGCGGCGGGTCCATCACCGACGCGGCGAAGGCGGTCCAGCTTTGCCTGGCCAACGACATCCGCACGCCCGAGGCCCTCGATGCCCTGCGCCCCGTCAAGGGGCCCGATGGCACGATGGTCGTGCCCCCCTGCAACGCCCCCACGGTCCGCCAGATCACCGTGCCGACCACCCTCTCGGCCGGGGAGTTCAGCGCCATCGCCGGGGTGACCGATGAACGGACCCGGGTGAAGGAGCTGTTCCGGCACGTAAAGATCATGCCCCAGGCCGTGATCCTGGACCCCGCGATCACCGTTCACACCCCGGAATGGCTGTTCCTCTCGACCGGGATCCGCGCCGTGGACCATTGCGTGGAGGGCGTCTGCTCCCTGGAGGCGCATCCCTATGCCGATGCCCAGGCCCTGCGCGGGCTGGCGCTGCTGGTCCGCGGGCTGCGGCGGGTGAAGGCGGACCCGACCGACCTCGCGGCCCGGATGGATTGTCAGCTTGGGTCCTGGCTCTCGATGGGGCCGCTGGCCAGCGGGGTCCCGATGGGGGCCAGCCATGGCATCGGCTATGTCCTGGGCGCCGTCTTCGACGTCCCGCATGGGCACACGTCCTGCATCATGCTCCCTTCAGTGATGAAGTGGAACAAATCCGCCAATGCCGACCGCCAGGCGATGGTGGCGGAGGCCATGGGCGAACCCGGCCGCGACGCCGGCGAGGCACTGGATGCCTTCATCGGCGGCCTGGGCATGCCCCGCAGCCTGGGGGCGGTGAACATCGGACCCGACCAGTTCGATAGGATATCGCAACAAGCCATGGGCACGCCCTGGATCCCCCGGAACCCACGCCCCATCCCGACCCCGGCCGAGGTGCGGGAAATCCTGGCCCTGGCGGCGTAGGCATCATCCGGCGCCGCGCCGCGAGCGCGGCGCACATGGAATGATGCGCCATCCAGCAGGCCCGTTCAGGCCTTCGGGATGGTGACCCCGATCATGTCCCCCTCACGGACGATGGCGGCGAGTTGTTCCTCGCTCCATCCCTCCGTGCAGGCGGGGCGGAGCGGCAGCACCATCCAGCGGTAATCCGCCGTCGAGTCCACGACCCGCAGCTTCACCGCATCGGGGATCGTCGTGTTGAACTCATCCTTCAGCATCCCGCGGGGATCACGCACGGCGCGCGCCCGATAGGCGGCCGACTTGAACCAGAACGGCGGATAGCCGAGCACGGCGCGCGGGTAGCAGGAGCAGAGGGTGCAGACGACGAGGTTGTGCTGGGCGGCCGTGTTCTCCAGCACGCCCAGCGGCGGCATGCCGCGCATGGGGATGCCGATTTCCTCGGCCGCCTTGGCGCCATCTTCCAGCATCCGGGCGCGATAGGCGGGATCGACCCAGGCCTTGGCCACCATCCGTGCGCCCTGTCCGGGGCTGGCGCTATCGGTGATCTCAACCCGCTCCGCGATTTCCTCCGCCGTCAGGATCCCCTTGGATTCGAGCAGGCCGAGCAGGGCGGCGAGGAGGGGTTCGCTGGGGGTGTCGAGGATGTTTGTCGGTGGCATCACGCACGCTCCAGCCAATGTTCGTAAAGCTCCACGACCAGCGTGTCGTTCGCGCTGCCTTCCGGCCAGATCGCTCGGCGGTCGAATTCGACGTGGTACAGCGGGCGATCCTCGGCCGGGCGCGCGAAGGCCAGGTCCTCGGGGTTCGGATAGTCGCCGAGGTGCCGGACAATGCGCCCGCGATGGCCACGCAAATACCATGGCGTTCGGATATGGGACGGCGTGCGGCGCTCCGGCCAGTCTTCCCGCACCAGGACCTGATCCCCGGGGTTCAGCATTGCTTCGCCTCCAGCGCCTGGCGCAATTCGGCCTCGGTGATGACGCCCTTCTTGAGGAGGTTGTCGGTAATCGAGCGGATCCAGCGCCGATAGTAGGTCAGGCGATGGTATTCGGCCTCGGGGATCGATTCGATCCCCCGGCGCAGCTCATCCACGCCCATCACCTGTTTCGCGCCCAGGATCTGGCGCAGCGCGTCGACCTGCCGGTCGAAGGCATCGAGGGCGTGCGGCTCGACATCCACGGGCTCACACATGAATTTCGAAACGCCCCCCAGGTCGTGGGGGGACCGGAGTGCTTCCTTGTCCATGCGCCGACGTTAGCGCATCCTTTGCGCCCCGCAAAAGACTTCCGGAGCCGAGATGCCGCCGTCCCTGCTTGCGCCCGACGAACCCCCGCCCGTGACGATCCTGCGGGAAAACGGGGCCTCCGACATCTTCCTGACGGCCGATCACGCGGGGCGGTTGATCCCGCGCGCGCTGCGGCAGCTTGGCGTGCCGGATGCCGAGATGGAGCGGCACATCGCCTGGGATATCGGGATCGAGGGCGTGACTCGACATCTGTCGGCCATGCTGGACGCGACGGCGGCAATCCAGACCTATTCGCGGCTGGTGATCGACTGCAATCGCGAACCGTCCTGGCCGACCGCGATGCCAGTCGTCAGCGAATACACGCCGATCCCGGGGAATGAGGGCCTGACCGACGCCGACCGCGCCGCTCGCGTCGCCGCGATCTTCACACCGTATCATGACCGGATCACCGGGCTGCTGGATGCGCGCAAGGCCGCCGGCCGGCGCAGCGTGCTGGTGGCGATGCACAGCTATACGCCGTCGTTCAAGGGTGAGCGGCGGGATATGCAGGTCGGGGTCCTTTACAACAAGGACATCCGGATGGCGTCGATCATGCTCGATCTGCTGCGGGCCGAGGGGGATCTGATCGTTGGGGACAACGCGCCTTATGCGATCACCGAGGCCTCCGACTACGGGATTCCCGTGCATGGGGAAAAGCGCGGGCTGTCGCATGTGGAGATCGAAATCCGGCAGGACCTGATCGCCGGGGCGGATGGGCAGAAGGCGTGGGCGGAACGGTTCGCGCGGTTGTTGCCGGCGGCGGTGGCGCGGTTGGGGGGTGGTTGAGGGACGGACGCTGGGGGTGTTGACCCGGGCCTTATTGGTCATGGACGGCCATCTTTTTCGTCACGGGTGTGCTTCTTCTTCGTCATGGGTGGGCTTGACCCACCCATCGCCCAGCACTCAGTCTCTTGATATAATGAAAAAATATCACCACCGGAGTCCCTGGCGATGGCTGTGTCACGCCAAGCCATGACGGGGGTGGGGCCGTCCCTGCGCCGCAAGTGATCACCCTCGGGCGGATGCTGGATCGCCTGGTTTCCCCCGCGATGCGTGGATCAGCGCCTCGACGCGTGACAAAAGTCAAATCCTCACCGGACATGGGGTTGTATGGTACGAAATATTCCGTGCCGTCGGTTGCGCGCCGGATCCACAGTCCAGCCGCAATGGCTTGGGCGGGTATGAGACGACCGGTTCTCACGGTGCATGGGGTGTTGCCGTGTGCAATTTCCTTCGGAGCGGGCGAGAGCAAGTAAGAATTTTAACACGGAGGACACGGAGGACCACGAAGCGTCACGGAGGTCTTCGGATGGAACCGGCGGCGGTAATCCCCCACGGCTCCGTGGCCCTCTGTGGTCCTCCCCGTCCTCCGTGTTGAAATGCTTTCTTGCGGTCCGCACGTCCGCGCCGACCTTGCCGTTTCCCCGGAACAGACATCCGCCGAACAGCAGGCTTCCAGCAGTCCGACTTTCCCGGGCGCTGTCGCCCATCCCCACCGCGCGCATCGCGCCTCCCCCCAGCAACGCCGGCCATCTCCTCACGGTGTATGGGGTCTTACCGAGTACGTTTTTCGCCGAACGGGAGGTCGGCTGAACGGGACCGGGAGGGTCCAGGGCCTATGCTCGCTGCTCGGCAATATGTTCTTCATTCGTTCTTATTACCTAAGTGTCCGTCCGAGAGGTCTGCGAGTCATTTGAATCACTTATCGCAGGGGGCTTGAAGTCATTGAATCACCCATGATTCGATACGGGCACCGATTCGCGAGGTGCCCGATGTGGACAACTGAAAACCGCCCCCGGTACAACCGGG
>CAMCDA010000104.1 GCA_945873195.1 Asaia bogorensis | reverse complement strand
CTGGAAGACAGGCCGGCTCCGGGAAATGGTCCTGACAGCCTCACCAGGAAATGGTTGTTGGCGACACCGCTCCGCCAGCAGACAAATCAGGAACGAGCGGCCACTTCGTGTGCTACCTAAACCGGACAAGTTAATTAGCTATCGACATGGTGGCGTGGCGGCCGTGGTAACCTCCCCCAGGATGCGAGTGGTGGGAGAGGCGATGACGCAGATCTGTTCGGTGTGTGGCGGCACGGCTTTCGGCTATGCGCCGATCCTGCCCGGTAAGTTGGTCGCCGACTGGGAGCTTTCGCCCGAGGAAGCAGCCTATGTTAACCGCCAGCAAGGGGAGCACTGCACCGCTTGCTACTCCAACCTCCGTTCCATTGTCCTGGCGAATGCCCTGCGCGCGGTCTGGGGTACGACGAAGACGTTGCGGGACTACTGTGCCTCGGCCGAGGCTGCGGGCCTCAGCGTCCTGGAACTGAACCCGGCCGGCACGTTGCACGACTATCTCGTTGCCCTGCCTGGCCATCGCCTGGGCGCCTATCCCGAGATCGACATGCATGCCTTGCCGTTTCCGGATGCCACATTCGATACCGTCGTCCACTCCGACACGCTGGAACATGTCGCAGACCCGGTCGGTGCCCTGGTCGAGTGCCTGCGCGTGACCCGTCCTGGCGGCGCCGTCTGCTACACTGTCCCAATTGTTGTCGGCCGCCTGTCCCGCGACCGCGTAGGGTTGCCAGCGAGCCACCACGGCCCGCCGGATGAGACCCGGGACGATTACCTGGTCCATACTGAGTTCGGCGCCGACGCTTGGACCCATCCGATGCGGGCGGGTGCGGCTGAGGTGCGGATATTCAGCGTGGCTCATCCCGCCGCCCACGCGATCGCCGCATTTCGAGTTCCTCCGTCGGCGACCCGAACGGAGGAACTCGCGCATGTGATTGACGTGATGCGGCGGTCTACTTCCTGGCGGATCACGGCGCCGCTGCGGGCGTTGGGGCGGCTCCTGAAATAGCGGACAGAAACGCCTCAACCGTGCCCATGAACGCCGTCGGGTTGTCCACATGCAGCCAATGCCCCGCGTTCTTGATCGTCACGAACCGAGCCGCCGGGAACAGCGCCCGGATCGCCGGCCGGTATTCCGGCAGGATGAAGTCGGAGCGCGCACCCGCGACGAACAAGGCAGGGCCAGCCCAGGACAGCCCTTCCACCGGTTCCCAGCCTTCCAGATCGCGCAGGGAAGCCGCGATCTCCTCCAGCCCGATCCGCCAGTGCGGCACCTCGCCGAAGACCAGGTTCTGAAGCAGGAACGCCCGCAGCCCCGCATCCTCGATCGCCAGGGCCGCATCCGCCGCCGCCCGCGTCAGCCCAGGCATCAGGGGAACCCCCCGCAACGCCACCACCACCGGATGGTTGCGCGGCGGATAGACCACGGGCGCGATGTCCGCGACGCACAGCCGCCCAACCGCCTCTGGGTGCCGCAAAGCCAGCCGCATCGCCGTCTTGCCGCCCATCGAGTGCCCGATCACCGCCGCTCCTCTGATCCCCAGGGACGCCAGAGTCTCAGCCACATCATCGGCCATCACATCGTACCGCATGTCCGGCGCGTGCGGACTGTCGCCGTGGTTCCGCAAATCCAGCCCTACCACCCGGAACCGCCCCGCCAGCGCCCGCTGCACGAAGCCCAGGTTCCGGGCCATCCCGAACAGCCCGTGCAGCAGAACGACCGGAGGCCCCTCCCCCGCCTGATAGGACCGGAGGATCACAGCGTCAGGATGATCTTGCCGATGTGCTGGCTGGACTCCATCAGCCGGTGCGCCTCCGCGACGTCCGCCAGGGGAAAGGTCGCATGGATCACCGGCGCGCATTGCCCGCCATCCAGCAGCGGCCACACCTTCGCCCGCAATTCCTGCGCGATCCCCGCCTTCTGCGCCGTCGTCCGAGGCCGCATCGTCGACCCCGTGATCGTCAGCCGCTTCACCATGATCTGCACGAAGTCGAAGTTTTCGGCCTTGGACCCGCCCAGGAACGCGATCAGCACCAGCCGCCCGTCCAACGCCAGCGACCGGACGTTCCGCGTGGCATAGGGTCCGCCGACCATGTCGAGGATTACGTCCACGCCCTTGCCGCCGGTCAGGCGCTTGATCTCCTCCCCGAAGTCCTGGGTCCGGTAGTTGATCGCGGCATCCGCGCCCAAGGTCACGCAGGCGGCGCATTTCTCATCCGAGCCCGCAGTGACATAGACCGTCGCGCCGAATGCCTTGGCCAGCAGGATGGCGGTCACGCCGATCCCACTGCTGCCGCCGTGGATCAGCACTTTCTCCCCCGCGGCGAGCTTGCCCATCTGGAACAGGTTGGCCCAGACGGTGAAGAACGTCTCGGGCAGCGCGGCGGCCCGGATCGCGTCGTAGCCCTTGGGCCAGGGCAGGCATTGCGACGCCGGGACGGTACAATACTCGGCATAGCCGCCGCCATTCGCCAGCCCGCAGACCTTGTCGCCCACCGCGAAGCCCACGGCCGAGGCGCCAACCGCCACGACTTCCCCCGCGACCTCCAGCCCCAGGATCGGGCTGGCACCGGGCGGCGGCGGATAGGCCCCCTGCCGCTGTGCCACATCCGGCCGGTTGACCCCCGCGGCCTGGACCCTGATCAGCAGTTCATCCGCCTTCACCTCCGGCAAGGGGCCGGTGGCGGGCTGCATCACCTCGGGCGCGCCGGCGCCTTCCATCTGGATGAAGCGCATGGTCTGGGGAAGGGGCATCGGTCGCTCCTGCTGGGGTTCGCCGTCCGCCGATTTCTCACCGGACATGGGGTAGCATAGTGGAAAAAAATCCCTGGGGCACCAACCACCCCCAGACCCTTTGTTCCTGATTCGTTCTACCCTATCCCCCGCCCATGATGCAATCATCCCGGTTGCGGACCAGCGCCCCGCCCGGGCACGATCCGGCCCACCCAAGCAGGAGCCAAGCCATGCAGGACCTGGACGAGCACACCGTCACCGACGCCGCCCTGGCCCAGATGGCCGCCACCGGCGATCCCCGCCTGCGTGAGATCATGGACTCCGCCGTCCGCCATTTGCACGCCTTCGCCCGGGACGTGCACCTGACGCCCGAGGAATGGATGACCGGCATCAAATTCCTCACCGCCGTCGGCCAGGCCTGCTCCCCCATCCGGCAGGAGTTCATCCTGCTCTCGGACGTTCTCGGCCTCAGCGCGGTGGTCAACGCCCTGCATGATCGGGCGGCGCGGGAGCTTGGCACCCAATCCTCCTTCCTCGGCCCCTTCCACCGCGACTCCGCGCCCGACCTCCCGCTCGGCGCCTCCATCATCCAGAACCCCTCGATGCCCGAGATCGTGGTGTACGGCCAGGTGACCGACAACAGCGGCCAGCCGGTCCCGCATGCCCTGGTCCAGGTCTGGCAGACGAGTGAGCACGGGCTGTACGACCTCCAGATGGAGGGCGGCGGCATGGACATGCGCGGGAACTTCCGCTGCGACGGCGACGGGCGGTATTACTATCGGACCGTTCGGCCCATGGGTTACGCGATCCCGATGGATGGTCCGGTGGGGACGCTGGTGAACAGCCAGTCGCGCCATGGGCACCGGCCGGCGCATATCCACATGATGATCGGCGCGCCCGGGTATCGCGAATTGGTGACGGCGCTCTATTTCGGCGACGACGCCCATATCGACTCGGACACGGTGTTCGGTGTGTCGGCGTCCCTGGTGGTGGAGGCGCGGGACGATCCGGCCAGCCCGATCCCGGGTCTGCGGGCCGTGCGCTACGATTTCCGCCTGGCGCAGGCGACGACGGGCGGATCCGGCCGGGTGGGCGGTGATCCCGCGGCGATCGCGAAGGGAACCTGAATTCGGCGAGTCAGGTCTGTCTTTAGGACGGGGAACCGGGTATACAACGAGTACGGTTCGAATGTGCTGGAACAGTACGTCAGGCTGACACGGGCCGGGTCGTTTGACTCGTCGCGTGTCAAAAATAACTTGCTGTTTCCGATTTTGTACGATACGCTGCCGTGGTAGAAATGAGGACCCGCTGTGAAGGCAAGCTTGGCATCGGCGACATCGGTCATGGCGCTCCTCGCCCTAGAGGCGGTGCAGACGTCTGGCGTGCTTGTCTCGCTCGCGTCCACAGCGGTGGGCGTTACCGCCGTCACGCTCGCGGATATCGGGCCGGCAGCCGCGGGTCCCATCACGATAACCGGGACGAACCCAACAGCGGCGGGTGGCGGCCTTACGGGCAGCGTCTCGGGTGGAACTTTGACCATATTTGACTTGGTCGATGGGTCTACGCGAACGTCCAACACGCTCACTTTTCGGGCACAAAATAGTAACGCTAACACAAATATTACAGGGCCGGCACTCTCGGTCGTCACGGTCGGGACTGGCACGGTTACCAGTGGCTCTATCAACAGGCAGATCAATACCGGCACCACCAGCAGTGCGGCCGTGTCTTACACATATCGTGCGCAGACCGTGGCGTCGGTGTCCGGAACGCGGGTTTACAGTTTCGCGGGTGCCAGCAACTCCAGTGCGACCCTAACGGTCGTCGGCTCGGGCGTGGCGCCACTCGCTGGCGTGAGCGTGACCAATCCCTACGCATTGGTGGGTAACGCGACGTCTGGTGTACAGGTTACGGTCACCAACTCCGGCACAGGGCACAAAGCGGCCATTCGCACCAGCGGTGGTGCAACGCTGAACAACCTGAACGGTTCAATCGGTACCATCTCGGGCTTTTCCAGCACCGCTAGCTCGATCCAGCTGGGTGACGCCTTCGGTGGGCCGGCCAGCAGTCAAACCTTTACCTTTACCCCAACCGCCCTAGCGACCAAGGGTGAGACCTTTTCCGGTTCAGCCGTGGCCGTCTTCTCCAATGGCGCGGCCCTCAGTAATGCGGGCGTGAACCTGACCGCGACCCTGACCGGAACCGGCGTGGCCCCCGTAGAGGCGCGCTCCGCCAGCGCGATCACCTATGCGCGCGTTGGCTCCTCGGCCACGACCAGCCTGTCGATCGCGAACATCGGCGACGGCAACAAGTCCGGTGCTGGCACGATCAGCAACCTGAACGGCACGATTTCCAACAGCCTCGGAACCGGCTTCACGGCGAAGGTCGGCAACCCGACCAACTTCAGCCTGACAGACGCGGGGACCGGCGCCGGATCCAGCAGCACGCTCGGGTTTACGTTCACCCCCGTCAGCAAGACGACGACCAGCGTCACCACGACATTCACCCTGTCCAACGGCAGCGACGATGGGAAGAACACGGGTGGAGCGGTCACGGCATCGGTGTCCGCGCAGGGCGTCGCGCCCGAGCTGCAAAGCAAGTTCAACAGCGTCGTCAATACGGCCACCGCCGTCGCGGGTGGTGCCACGGCCGCGTCGGGCCCAACCATCTGCTTCGGTTCGGTGGGCTACGGCATCAGCACGACCGTCTACCTCGAACTTGCCAACATTACGACCGACCCGAACGGCGGCGATAACAAGCTGACGAACCTCACGCTGAATTCCTTCACCATCGGCGGCCCCGATGCGTCGAAGTTCAGCGTCGGCCTGCCGGGCGGCACGGTGATCACCAAGGGCGGCGTCGTATATCTGCCCGTGACCGTGCTCAGCACCACGCTGGGTGCCTTGGCCAGCACACTGACCATCTTCACCGACCAGTCCGTGGCGCTGGGCGGAGTTGGCGACACCTTCACCTACAACCTGACCGCCCTCGTCCCCGAACCCACATCCCTCGCCGTCCTCGGTGGCGGGTTGCTCGGCCTGGCCGCCCTGCGGCGCCGCAAGCAGCGCCAGCGGGCCGAGGCCGCCGTCTAGGTCACCAAGGCCTTTCCAAACACAAAGGGCGCCTCCAGGGCGCCCTTTGTCGTTTCCGGACCCTCGCCGAACCCCTACCCGCCCGTCATGCTCATGTGGCGGCCGAGCGCGGGGCGGTCGTCGCGGCGGTCGATGATGAAGTCGTGGCCCTTGGGCTTGCGCGCGATGGCGGCGCGGATTGCGTCATCCAGATCGTCCTCGCTGACGCCAGCGCGCAGCAGCTCCCGGAATTCGGCCGAGTCCTCCTGTCCCAGGCACATGAACAGCGTACCCGTGCAGGTCAGCCGCACGCGGTTGCAGCTTTCGCAGAAGTTGTGGGTCATGGGCGTGATGAAGCCGACCCGCCGCCCGGTTTCCTTGACCGTGAAGTACCGCGCCGGCCCGCCGGTTTTGTAGTCGGTGTCTTCCAGCGTCCAGTGCTTCCGCATCCGGCCGCGCACGATCGACAGCGGCAGGTACTGGTCGGTGCGGTCGCCGGTGATTTCGCCCAGCGGCATGGTCTCGATCAGGCACAGGTCGAACCCATGCTCTCCGCACCAGGCCAGCATGGAGTCGAACTCGTCCTCGTTCACGCCCTTCATGGCCACGGCGTTGATCTTTACGGCCAGCCCCGCGGCCTTGGCGGCGAAGATGCCATCCAGCGTCGGCTCGATCTTGCCCCAGCGGGTCATGGCGGTGAAACGGGCTGGGTCCAGCGTATCCAGGGACACGTTCACCCGCCGCACGCCGGCGTCGTACAGCCCTTCCGCGTGCTTCGCGAGCTGGGTGCCGTTGGTCGTGACCGTCAGTTCGTTCAGGCCGTTGCCGATCCGGGCCCCGAGCGCGCGGAACAGCGACATGACATCGCGGCGCACCAGGGGTTCCCCGCCGGTCAGGCGGATCTTGGTGGTGCCGAGGCGGATGAACGCCCCGCACAGCCGCTCAAGCTCCTCCAGCGTCAGGAGATCCCGTTTCGGGAGAAACGTCATGTCCTCCGCCATGCAATAGACGCAGCGAAGGTCACAGCGGTCCGTTACGGAAACGCGGAGGTAGGAAACGGTTCGGCCAAAAGGGTCGATCATGGCAGGCAAATGACTCCTCCCCGCATGAATTGCCCATTCCTGGCTGGTCTTCAAGGCCATGTTTTGCGCCCGTTAACGTCTGGGAAAGAATTGCGGCGTATGATTGTCATCATTCGGTCGCGCCAGCGCCGTGAATGGCTCGACTTCCGCCCGCCAACACGTCAGGGTTTTCGCGGGCAAACCGGCTTCGTGCCGTGAGGATCGGATGGCTCGGATCAGTGAATGCCTTCGGCTCGCCGAATTGACCTGCGCGCGCCTCTGCCATGACCTAAGCGGCCTCCTCGGTACGATCGGGGGCGCGCTGGAACTGGCGACGGATGGTGATCAGGAAGTCAGCGAGGAAATCGCGCTCGCCGCCGACGCGGCGCGAGAACTGATCCTGCGCCTGCGCCTGTATCGCGCGGCCTGGGGGGGCGTGGGCGAAAGCCTGTCGCTGTCCGCGCTGTGCGACCTGATGGAGGGGCTGCCGCAGGCCCGTTCGGTCACGCTGGAAACCCAGGGGCTGCCACCCGACACGATTTTGCCGCCCGCGGTCGGGGTGCTCGCCCTTAACCTTTTGCTCCTGAGCGGGGAGTGCCTGCCGCGTGGCGGCCGCATTCTGCTGGCGGGGACATCGGGTGACCTGTTTTTGCGCATTCTGGGCCCGAATGCCGCCTGGCCGGCCGGTTTTGCCGCCTGCATCGCCGATGAAACCGCCGCTATTGGGGCCCTGAGCACCGCCCGCGCCATCCAGATGCCGCTGACCGCCCTGATGGCGCACGGCCACGGGCTGCGTTTGTCCATGCTGATAGGGCCGACACCGGCCGGAACGCCGCCGCCTTTGCGACTGGAAGCCGCATAAAATTCCCCGGCATTTACCTTTTGTTTGCTTTCTTCTGTTCAGTTTCGGTCTCTGCCCGCTCGCCGGGCCTTGCTGGGGGCCGCCATGGACGACTTGCTCACGGACTTCCTGACCGAGACGAATGAGAGTCTCGCGGAACTGGATGTCGCGCTGCTGACGCTGGAACGCACGCCGGACGATGCCGACACGCTTTCGCTGATCTTCCGCCTGGTTCACACGATCAAGGGCACCTGCGGGTTCCTCGGCCTGCCGCGGCTGGAGCGTGTGGCCCATGCCGCCGAGAACGTGCTGGGCAAGCTGCGCGATCGGGAACTGACCGTGACGCCGGCGATCGTCAGCCAGGTGCTGGCCGCGCTGGACCAGATCAAGATGATCGTCACGACCCTCGGTGTCAGCGGCGCGGAACCGGTGGGCAACGACGCCGACCTGATCGCCGAACTGAACGCGACCGCGGCCGGAGAAGCCCCCCGCCCCGCCGCCGCCGCCCCAGTCGTCGCTGCCCCACCCCCGGCCCCACCCCCGGCCCCAGCCCCAGCCCCAGCCCCAGCTCCGGTCGCCTCCGAACCCGTCGCGGCCGCGCCGCCCCCAGCGCCGACCCCAGCACCAACCACCGTCGCGGCGCCCGACGATCCAGCCCCCGGCCCGGCCGGCCAGCAACAGGCCGCCGGCCAGACAATCCGGGTCACCGTCGATGTGCTGGAAGACCTGATGACCCTGGTCAGCGAACTCGTGCTGACCCGCAACCAGTTGCTGCAACTTGCCCGCGGGCAGGACGACAGCGGCTTTACCGTTCCCCTGCAACGCCTGTCGCACATCACATCCGACCTGCAGGAAGGCGTGATGAAGACCCGCATGCAGCCCATCGGCAACGCCTGGAACAAGCTCCCCCGGCTGGTCCGCGACCTGTCGCAGGAACTCCACAAGAAGATCGAACTCACGCTGCTGGGCGCCGAGACCGAGCTCGACCGTCAGGTGTTGGAGCTGATCAAGGACCCGCTGACCCACATGGTCCGCAACAGCGGCGACCATGGCCTGGAATCCCCCGCCGACCGGCGCGCCGCCGGCAAGTCGGAAACCGGGCGGATCACGCTGAACGCCTTCCACGAGGGCGGACATATCATCATGGAGGTGTCCGACGACGGCCGCGGCCTGCCGGTCGATCGCATCAAGGCCAAGGTGATCGCCAACGCGCTCGCCACCGAGGCCGAACTGGCGAGCATGAGCGACGCGCAGATCCAGCGTTTCATCTTCCGCGCCGGCTTCTCGACCGCCGCCCAGGTCTCGGCGGTGTCGGGCCGCGGTGTCGGCATGGATGTCGTGAAGACGAACATCGAGAAGATAGGCGGCACCATCGACCTCAAGAGCATCCCCGGCCAGGGCACCACCTTCACCATCAAGATCCCCCTCACGCTCGCCATCGTCTCCGCGCTGATCGTGGAAGCCGGCGCGGAACGGTTCGCGATCCCGCAACTGTCGGTCGTCGAGCTGGTGCGCGCTCGGCGGGAGGGCGAGCAGGCCGGCGGCTCGGAAAGCGTGATCGAGCGGATCAACGACACCCCGGTCCTGCGCCTGCGCGAGCGGCTGCTGCCGCTGGTCAGCCTGAACAGCCTGCTCAGCCTGGGCGGGGAAGTCCGGGACGAAAGTGGCGCCTATATCGTCGTGACCCAGGTGGGCGCGAGCCTGCTGGGCATCATCGTGGACCGCGTATTCGATACCGAGGAAATCGTGGTCAAGCCCGTGGCCCCGATCCTGCGCCATGTCACGATGTTCAGCGGGAACACCATCCTGGGCGATGGCTCGGTCATCATGATCCTTGATCCGAACGGCATCGCCCGCGCCACGGGCGTGGCGGCCGGCGGCGACAGCAAGACCGCCAAGTCCGCGATGACCGATTTCTCCCGTTCCACCGACAAGACGGCCATGCTGCTGTTCCGCGCCGGTGGCGACCAGAAGATGGCCGTCCCCCTTGGCCTGGTCGCTCGGCTGGAGGATGTCCCGCGGGAGAAGATCGAAATCTCCTGCGGCAATCCGGTCATGCAGTATCGCGGCCGGCTGATGCCGCTGGTGCCGCTGTCGGGCGTGGTGGACACGGACCGGCCGCGCCAGCCGCTGCTGGTCTTCGCCGACCGCGATCACGCGATGGGCCTGATGGTCGATGAGATCATCGACGTGGTCGAGGACCGGCTGGAAATCGAGCTGTCCGGCGCGCGCCCGGGGCTGCTGGGATCGGTCGTCATCGCCGGCCAGGCGATCGACGTGCTGGACACGATGTTCTGGCTGACCCAGGCCGCGCAGGACTGGTTCCAGGATCCCGGCACCGAAAGCACCCAGCGCGGCGCCCAGCTCCTTGTCGTCGAGGACAGCGACTTCTTCCGCCAGCTTCTCGGCCCGACCCTGGGCGCCGCCGGCTTCCAGGTCCGCGCCGTCTCCAACGCCGAGGACGCGCTGCGCCTGCGCGACGCCGGGGCGATGTTCGACGCCATCGTGTCGGATATCGAGATGCCCGGCATGGATGGGCTGGAATTCGCCCGCACCGTGCGCTCGGGCGGCGCCTGGGCGGCGCTGCCGATGATCGCGCTGACCTCCCATGCCGAACCGCATCATGTCGAGGCGGGGCGTGACGCCGGGTTCACCGATTACGTCACGAAGTTCAACCGGGACTCGCTGGTCGCCAGCCTGCGGGAATGCTTGGCCGAACCCGTCGCCGCCTGATCCGATCGAAAGGACACGCCATGACCACCGATGTGCTGGAACGGCCGGATGCGGCCGACAACGTGGAACAGGTCTTCGTCACCCTGACCGTCGCGGATCAGCTTTGCGGCGTCCCGGTTCTGGGTGTGCGCGATATCCTGGGGGTGCAGGTGATCACCCGCATCCCCCTCGCCCCGCCCGAAATCGCCGGCAGCCTCAACCTGCGCGGCCGCATCGTCACCGCGATCGACCTGCGCCGCCGGCTCAATCTGCCACCCCCGCCCGAGGGCCAGAAGCGCATGTCGGTCGTCGCCGAACAGGGCGGTGAACTCTACGCCCTGCTGGTCGACCAGGTGTCCGAGGTCATGAGCCTGAAGGCCAGCGCCTTCGAACGAAACCCGCCCACGCTGGGCGCGAGCTGGAGTGCGTTCTCCACCGGCATCTACCGCCTGGATGGGCGGCTGCTGGTGGTGCTGGACGTGGCGCGCCTGCTCGATCTGTCGACGGAGGCGTAAGGCACTATCATGGGACGCACCTGTCTCGTCGTTGACGATAGCCGCGTCGTGCGCAAGGTCGCTCGGCGTATCCTCGAAACCCACGGCTTCCAGGTGATCGAGGCCGGGGACGGCCAACAGGCCCTGGATGCCTGCCGCCAGGCCATGCCCGACTGCGTGCTGCTCGACTGGAATATGCCCGTGATGGATGGGATCACGTTCCTGCGCTGCCTGCGGGAGGAGTTCGGCCCCGGCCAGCCGCCGGTGTTGTTCTGCACGACCGAAAACGACATGACCCACATCGCCCGCGCGATCGAATCCGGTGCCCAGGAATACATCATGAAGCCGTTCGATGAGGAAATCCTCATCGGCAAGTTCAGCCAGGTCGGCTTGCTGTGACCGCGCTCGCACGCGCCGCCCCGGCACGGGCGGAAACTCCAACGGCGCGAGTCATGATCTGCGACGACTCGCTGGTCATTCGGGGCGCGATCGCCCGCATCCTGGAATCCGATCCCGCGATCCGCGTCGTCGCCAAGGTCTCCAACGGACGCGCGGCGATCGAGGAACTGCGCCGCACGCCGGTCGATGTCCTGGTGCTGGATATCGAGATGCCGGTTCTGGACGGCATGGCCGCGCTGCCCCTGCTGCTGCGCGCCGACCCCAGCCTGCGCGTCATCATGGCCTCCACCCTGACGACCCGTGGCGCCGACATCGCGATGCGGGCGCTGCGCCTGGGGGCCGCGGACTATGTGCCGAAGCCATCCTCGATCGGCAGCGCCGGCGATGACGTCTTCAAGCGGGAGATCATCGAGAAGGTGAAGGGCCTGGCGCGCCTGCGCCGCCGTACCGACACCTCGTCCCATGGCACCCCGGCCCGCGGCACGGTCGTGCCGTTGCGCGCCGCCGGCATGCTGCCGGCCCGCCTGCTGGCAATCGGCAGCTCGACCGGCGGACCACAGGCCCTGTTCAGCCTGTTCCAGGGCCTCGGCCGAACCATCACCGTGCCGGTCGTCCTGACCCAGCACATGCCCGCGACCTTCACCCCGATCCTCGCGGAACACATCACCCGCCTGGGCGCCATGCCCTGCAACGAAGCCCGCGACGGAGAGGTGCTGCGCCCCGGCCACATCTATCTGGCCCCCGGCGACCGCCATTTGCTGGTCGAAAGCGACAAGGCGGCCCTTTACGCCAGGCTTTCCACCGACCCGCCCGAGAATTTCTGCCGCCCCGCCGTCGATCCAATGCTGCGCGGCGCCGCCCGCGCCTGCGACGGCCGGGTCCTCGTCGCCATGCTGACCGGCATGGGCCATGACGGCCTGGCCGGCACGCGCCTGGTGGTCGAGGCAGGCGGAACGGCCATCGCCCAGGATGAGGCAACCAGCGTGGTCTGGGGCATGCCCGGCGCCGTCGCACAGGCCGGGCTGTGCAACGCCGTCCTGCCGCTACCCGGAATTGCCCCGAAACTTCTGGACCTGCTGCGGAGCAAACGCGCATGACCGCTTCCCTGACCAGCGCCGCCTTCCAGACCCTGTCCGGCCTGCTGAAGACGCGCTCCGGCCTCGTGATCGGGCAGGACAAGATCTACCTGCTGGAAACCCGCCTCGGTGGCATCCTGCGGCGGGAAAAACTCGCCGACCTGAATGCCCTGGCGGACGCCGTGAAGCGGCCAACGGCCGAGATCCTGATCCGTGACGTCGTCGAGGCGATGACGACCAACGAAAGCTTCTTCTTTCGCGACGACAAGCCGTTCCAGCACTTCCGCGCCTCCGCCTTGCCGCGGCTGGCGCAGACCCGCCCGCCCGGCGGCACGCTGCGGGTCTGGTCCGCCGCGTCGTCGTCCGGCCAGGAAGCCTATTCCCTGGCCATGATCCTGGCGGAAAATCGGATGATCCTTGGCGACCGGCGCTGCGAGATCGTCGGCACCGATATCGCGCGCGACCAGCTCAATCGCGCAAGGGAAGGCGTCTATACGCAGTTCGAGGTGCAGCGCGGCCTGCCGATTCAGTTGCTGATGAAATATTTCCGCAAGGAGGAAACGAATTGGCGGCTGTCCGACGCGATCCGCGCCATGGTCCAGTTCCGCGAATGGAACCTGCTGTCGGATCTGCGGGGCCTGGGGAAATTCGACGTCGTCTTCTGCCGCAATGTGCTGATCTATTTCGATCAGCCGACCAAGACCCGGGTGCTGGAGGCGATCGCCACCCTGATGCCGCCGGATGGCATCCTCTATCTCGGCGGCGCCGAGACCGTGCTGGGCATTACCGGTCGCTTCGTGCCGATGCCAGGGGAACGCGGTGTCTATGGCCTGGCCGGCGCGCCGGTCGCGGGACGGGTCGCGGCGGTCGCGTGATGCCCGCCAAGCGATTTTGTCCGCGATATGGGATTCTGGGTATGGAATAAATCACAGCCGGAACGTATTCTCCGCATGATCATTCCGGCCTGCGAAGAACCATATGACGCCGCACTTCGTTCTGCATGTCGGGCCGCACAAGACGGGCACCACCTATCTCCAGTCCGTCTTCACGATCCATCACGCCCTGTTGCGCGAAAAGGGGATCCAATACCCAATCGACCAAGGCTCGATCCAGGGCCATTTCCATCTGGCTGAGCTTTTGCGGGAAGGGGCGCTGCCGGCCCTGCGGGACCAGTTCGCCCTTTTCCGCGCGTCCGGCGCATCCACGATCCTGCTGTCATCGGAAAGCTTCGCGTTCCTGGATCGGCCCCAACTGGGTCTTTTGCGTGACCTGATCGCGCCGTCCCCGGTGACCGTCGTCTTCTACTGCCGGCGGCCGTCCGAAATCCTGCTCTCCGGCTGGCGGGAGGTGGTCAAGCACGGCGTGACCACGACCCTGCCGGAATTCATCACCAGCGCCCTGACCGGCGGGTCGGAGGCCGCGACGGTCAACCTGTCGATCCCCATCACCCGGCTTGCGGGGGTCTTCGGCGCCGACCGCCTGCGCCTGGTCCCCTACAACACGGTGCTGGAGCGCGGCGCCAACCTGTTCCAGCACTTCTGCGCGCATGTCCTGGACTGGGCGGACGCGCCCGAACCCACCATCCGGCGCATGAACCCGTCGCTCAGCATGGCGGACGCGGAACTCCTCCGCATGATCAACGTGCTGGAATACCGCCGGGTCGGTGACGCCCGCGAACGGCTGTATGAGCGTTTCGTCGCCAACCGGCCGGACCTGGGCCTGGAACCGCTGGCCGAGGGGATGACCCGCCATGTCACCGACCTGCCGATCAACGAACAGAAACCTCCCTTCCTCGGCTGGCATCGCGCGGTGATCGAGCGTTTCGGGGCGGCGCTGACCGAAGGGGCGGAGCTGTTCACGCCCAAGGACACGACCATCCCCTATATCCGCCCCGACTATCTGGCCGAACCGGGGATCATCGACCGGATGCACGCGCTGCATGCTCGGCTTCTGGCGCTGCCCAACCCGGACCCGTGGCAATTCACCCTGCGGTACCTGTAGCGCCGGACACTGGTCGCGCCGCCCTGGCCTCCTACGTTAGAACAAGCGCCGACATCGGCGGCGGGAGGGCGAGCGTGAGCGTTGAGGACATGCCGGAAGCCATCGCGCTGGAGCGGGCGGCCGAATGGCGCATGCGAAAGGCCGACGCCGATCCCTCCGACGACCGCAGCCTGACCGCCGCGCGCCAGTTGGAGAAGCTGGCCGGCGAACTGCGCGCCCTGCGCGGATCGAAGGCGCATCTGGAGTATATCGCCCTCCATAACTGGCTGAGCGAATCAGACGCCGTGTCCGAGCTTGCGATCAACGTCGAATATTTCAACGAACGCCTGGGCTTCGGCACCTGGGCCGAGGACGGCGCCGGCTATCTGCGCGCCTTGATCGAAATGGCGCGCGAAACCGCGGGCATGGGCTGATCGCATGAGGCTTCTGCTTCGGGTCGTCCTGGGCCTGCTGGGATGGCTGGCGCTGTTGCCCGCCGCCTGGGCGCTGGAAAGTGCCCCGGTCCGCACCGCGCGCACCACCGCCACCCTGGTGTCGGAAACCGACTCCCTCGAACCCGGCAAGCCGGCGCGGATCGCTTTGCGCCTGCGCATGGCGCCTGGCTGGCACACCTATTGGAAGAACCCCGGCGACGCCGGCGCGCCGCCCGAGATCAACCTGACCCTGCCCGCCGGCGCCACCGCCGGCCCGATCGACTGGTCAACCCCCGCCCGCATGCCGGAGGGGCCGTTGATGACCTACGGCTACGCGGGCGACGTCCTGCTCCCGATCACCATCAGCCCCGGTGCCGATGGCGGGTTGCGCGTCACGGCCGAGGCCACCTGGCTGGTCTGCAAGGACATCTGCGTGCCGGAGGAAGGCACATTCAGCCTCGATCTGCCCGAGGGGCCGGCGCGCCCCTCGGCCGAGGCCCCGCTGTTCGCGGCGCATGACCGCTCGGTCCCGCGCCCGTCCCCCTGGGCCGCCCGTATCGCCCCCGACGGCGCGCTGCGCCTGGAGGGCGACGGGCTGGGACCGGCAACGGTGCAGGAGGCATGGTTCATCCCCGATGCCCCTAATGTGATCCTGAACGAAGCGCCGCAAACGCTGACGGTCGACCAGGGCGGTTTCACGCTCGGGCTGGCCCTCGCCCGTCCGTTGGCGGCCGATCAGGGAGTGACGGGCATCGTCTCGATCCGTGATCGCGCGGGCCAGCAGGCCGATGTCGCGGTCCGCGCGGTGCCTGGGCCGCCGATCGCGGCGCCGGCCGAGGCCATGCCCCTGGCGCAAATACTGGGCTTCGCTTTTCTGGGCGGGTTGATCCTGAACCTGATGCCCTGCGTGTTCCCCGTGCTGGCCATGAAGGCGATGGCGCTGGCCCGCGGCGCCTCCACCGGTCATGTCCGCGCGCACGCCTTGTCCTATACGCTGGGAGTCCTGACGACCTTCGCCGGCCTGGGCGCCGCGCTGCTGGCGGCGCGTTCGGCCGGGGCGGCGGCCGGCTGGGGGTTCCAGTTCCAATCGCCCGCCTTCGTCGCCGGGATGGCCTGGCTGCTGTTCGCGGTGGGGCTGAATCTGTCCGGCGTGTTCCAGGTGGGCGGATCGGTGGCGGGCGCGGGCTCCGCCTTGGCGGGCCGAGGCGGTCATGCCGGCAGCTTCTTCACCGGGTTGCTGGCCGTGTTGGTGGCGACGCCCTGCACCGCGCCGTTCATGGGTGTGGCGATCGCCGCCGGGCTCGCGGCGCCGGCCTGGGTCACGCTGTCGGTCTTCCTGGCGATGGGGCTGGGACTCGCCGCCCCCTATATCGCGCTGGCGGCGCTGCCCGGCCTCGGCCGTTTCGCACCTCGCCCGGGCGCCTGGATGGATGTGCTGAAGCAGGTCCTCGCCTTCCCGATGTATGGCGCGTCGGTGTGGCTGCTATGGGTGATCAGCCAATCCGCTGGCCCGGATGGCGTGCTGGCCACGGCGACCGGCTTCGTCCTGGTTGGCTTCGCGGCTTGGGCGTTGGGGCTTTCCCAGGGGGGCGCCCAGGGGCAGCAGGGTTTCGGCCGCCGCCTGGCCCAGGCCACCATGGTCCTTGCCCTTCTCGCCACCATCGGCCTGCTGGCCGGCATCGCCACCGCCCCGGATGTCCCCCGTTCAGCCGCGGCCGAGGATGCGTGGTCGGCCGAACGCCTGGACGCCCTGCGCCAGGAAGGGCGCCCGGTATTCGTCAACATGACCGCCGCCTGGTGCGTCACCTGCCTGGTCAATGAGCGTGTCGCCCTCCGCACCGACGCCGTGCGGGCGGCCTTCGCCAGCCAAGGGATCACCTACCTGAAGGGCGACTGGACCCGGCAGGACCCGGCCATCACCGCCTATCTGCGCCGGTACAACCGCGATGGCGTGCCGCTGTATGTCTTTTACCCGCCCGGCGGCCGTCCCCCGGTCCTGCTGCCGCAGATCCTGACCGAGGGCACGGTCCTGGACGCGATCAGATGACGCGGCATCAACCCTAAGCCATCACCGGGAACAGCGTGCCCGCCACCGCCTCCACATCCACGGCCGCGGGGCAGGTCGGATGCCGGGTCAGCAGCGGAGTCTGCCGGCGGATCGCGTCGCGCACCCGGTCGTCGCGGCGGATGATCCCGGCCAACCCGGGCTCCCGCCGCAGGAAGCTGGCGCAGGCGCGCAGCAGGGTCGCCTGCGTCCGCTCCCCGGCCTTCCGCGTCGCCGCCTGGTTGATGACCAGGCGCGCATCGCCATCCGGGCGGTCGAGGTAGAACAGCTTCAGCACGGCATAGGCATCGGTCAGGCTCGTCGGCTCATCGGTGGCGAGCACCAGCAGGATGTCGGCGCAGGCGGCCATGCGGCGCACCGCGCGCTCCACCCCCGCGCCAAGATCGAGCAGCACGATGTCATAGGCCCGCGCCTCGGTCCGCAACGCCGCCAGGGTCGAATCCAGCGCCGCCGGGTCCAGGGCGGATAGCGCGCCCGAACCGGACCGGCCCGCCAGCACATCGAACCCGCCCCCCTCATGACGCGCGACCGCTCGGCTTAGCCCACATTTAACAGCCACTCAAATAAACTCCGTCTTATCAGATATTTACGGTCCATCTGCAGCCCGAGTGGCACTACATCCGCGTCATCCTCGGGTCACATCGTGAATTTGCGCACCCCGCCAGGAGCGGCGTCGATGCCCAGAG
>CAMCDA010000103.1 GCA_945873195.1 Asaia bogorensis | reverse complement strand
GTCGCGGACTTCCTTTTCCAGGCGAGGAATGGCGCGGAGGGTTTCTTCGAGCTCCTTCTCCAGACCCGCGATCGCGTCCCGCGCGGCCTTTCGTTCTGGCTCGGGCCAAGTGTTGAAGGCGGTCGGTTCCACGACCTTGCCATCGCGAGTCGGTGCCATGGCAAAGCCCATCGGTGTGCGCAGGATCGCGATTCCCTGGGCGGCGGCCTTGTCGTTCAGCGCCGCGAAGGCCTGCTGGCCGCGCGCCTGGATCGTCTGCTCGATGCCTGACCGGCGCTTCTGGTAGTCCTCGCTCTCAAACAGCGCGGGCAGCACCGCCTTCAGCTCCTCAATCAGGCCATGCACCGCTCGACCCAGAGCGGGGCCGCGGCCGGCGGGCAGGGAGATGGCGATCGGCCTGTGCGGTTCGGCGAAATTGTTGACGTAGATCCAGTCGGGCGGCGCCGGCCGATCGAGCGCGGCGGTCTTCAGCATGCCCTGGATGGCCTGCTGGATGCGCGCCGATCCGCTGCCGACCGCGAAGATATTGAAGCCCGGCCGGTCGATGCAGGCGCCGAGGCCGATGGCGTCGCGCGCGCGCGGCTGGTCGATCATCTCCGGCAGCGGGGCGAGTTCCGCGGTCGTCTCAAAGCCAAGGGCGGCGGGATCGGCGGGCCGATACAGCCGGTCGGCGGCCAACGGTTGAGGGTCCGTTCGCGACATATGTCCTCCGCCTTCTTGTCTGTTGGAGGCAACATGTGCCCTTGGCCCGTGGGGTTCAACCACGCGCATGGTTGGGGTGCGCGGACATTGGTCCAGGTGTTGGCGGCGAACCCTAGTCAGGTTCGGCGCACGTCGGCATAGTGAGGCGCGTGCAAGGCGCAGGGGACGGAGGGATCAAATGCCGGTCGAAAAGCAGGCCTATCGCGAAGCCATGGCTCGGCTGGGCGCGGCCGTGAACGTGATCACCACCGACGGGCCCGGCGGGCGCGCGGGGTTCACCGCGTCTGCGGTCACAAGCGTGACGGATACGCCGCCGACGCTGCTGGTCTGCACGAACCGGTCAAACGACTCGTATCCGGCGTTCAAGGCAAACCAGGTGCTGTGCGTGAATACGCTGACGCCGTCGCAGGAAGGCCTGTCACCGGTGTTCGCCGGCATGACCGACCATACAATGGACAAGCGCTTCGACGGCTACACCTGGCACACGCTGGAAACCGGCGCGCCCGTCCTGGATGAGGCGATTGTCGCGTTCGATTGCCGCATCACCCAGGTCGTCGAGATCGGCACGCACGATGTTTTCTTCTGCTCGGTTGAAGCCGTGCGGACCGGGCGCGCGATGGAAGGCCTGATCTACTACGGGCGCGGCTACCACACGGTCACGATCAAGAACTGAGCCGGGGCGGGAGAGGCCGTGGCCTCTCCCCGAGTCGCCTAGAACAGCAGGCCCTTCTTGAGCATCCCATGGATGCCCTTTTCGCCGTTCACCGTCTGGGTGACGCGGAAATCCACCGCGAGCGAGCAGAACTGATAGGCCTGTTCCCGTGACAGGTTGGTGCGTCCGGTGATGAAGGAAATCATCTGCCGCAGCGCCTGCTTCATCGCCTGGTCCAGGTCTTCATTCATGCCCATCGTGATGAAATGCGTGGGCGTTTCGGCCCGCGGATAGGTCAGCAGCGGATCACGCGCCCCGCCGCCCTTGTGCAGGACCATGGTGAATGTGCCGGTCAGGCAGGTTTCCAGCGCGTTGATGCAGACCTCTCCGTCGCCCTGCACGCCGTGCCCATCGCCGGCCGAGAAATTGGCGCCCTCGGTCCAGACTGGCAGGAACAGGGTCGATCCCGCGGTAAGTTCCTTGTTGTCCAGGTTGCCGCCGTGCTGACGCGGCTGGATCGTGGAGATGGTGCCGAACGCCGCCGGCGGCGCCACGCCCATCACGCCGAAGAACGGCGCGAGGTTCAGTTCCGTCCCCCAGGGCAGCTTGCAGGTGCGGCGGGCGCGGTCGATGGGGATGTGGGTCAGGAAACGCTCGGGGAAATCCTCCGGCAGCGTGCCTGCCAGCGGCCGGAAGCCGCAGTAGCCCCAGTCGGTGCCGAATTCGATCTTGTCGATCCGCACTTCCAGCATGTCGCCCGGCTGCGCGCCGCGGATGGCCACGGGCCCGGTGATGATATGGCCGCCGGCGCGGGGGATCGAGGACGCATGGATCGCGGCGAGGGCCGGGGGGATCTTGAACCCCGACTCGGGCGGCGGCATCACCTCGGGCGCGCCTGACACGCATTCGAGCGTGACTGTATCGCCTGAGTCGATCGTGAGAAGCGCCGGGAAGCCAGCGTCGAACTGGCCCCAGCGAACAGTCTCGGGGGACGGGGAGATGTGGTGAACAGCCATCCTGAACCTCGGTGTTCGGCGTTAAGCCGTCACCGTAGCCCGCGCTTGCGGGCGGGCCAACCGGTGTTGGCCACCCGTTGCGCGGGATCGGTTCAGCGCGCGGCGGTCGTCGCGCTGTTCAGCGCGCGGCAGTCGTCGTGTTGGTGTTGGCCGAACCGCTACCGCTGGCCGGCGGCTGCGTCGGCTGCGTGCCGGGGGGGCCGCTGATGTTGCCAGACGGCTTGTCGGCGGTGGCTTCCATCGACGCGTCGTCGGGTTCCGCCATGTTCTTTTTGAATGATTTGATGCCCTTCGCGAAGTCGCCCATCAGGCTGCTGACCTTGCCGCCGCCAAACAGCAGCAGAACGACCAACAGCACCACAAGCCAATGCCAGATGCTGAAGCTACCCATGAGACCTCCATGCCCGGCCGCTGACCTGGCCGCATTGCCGAACCCGTTGCCCTGCCTTTTCGATCCCGGCCAGACGTGGGCCGGACCAGACGTGGGAACGAAATGGCCTGGAGTCGCGGCGGATGCAAGCTGTGTTCGCGGTGTTGGGCGTTTCCGGCCACATGTGGAAGGTATGTAATCTGGTCGCGCGCGATTTATTGCGGTCGCCGTGGGGACTGGCTATGGTGCCAGGTGGACGGAGATAATTTGGGCCGCTTCATGAATGACGCCCAGGATCCTGTCGGGGGAGGGCGTCGCGGCAGGACCGTATCGCCCATGCGCAACGCGCGGCTGCACGGACCACCGTCCGGCCGCCACAGGTTGGAAAGGCGACGCCACCATGACCACTGGTACGGTGAAGTGGTTTAATCCCACCAAGGGCTACGGCTTTATCGCGCCTGACTCAGGCGGCAAGGATGTCTTCGTTCATATCAGCGCTGTGCAGAAGGCGGGGCTGCGGACATTGAATGAAGGGCAGAAGCTCGGATTTGAGATCGAAGAGCAGCAGAACGGCCGAGCGGCCGCGATCGATCTGGTTCCATCAAACTAGACGGCATGAGCCGGGGGTCGGCTGATCGCGTTGCGGTTGTGCCACGTTTCCGGTTCCTGTCCATTCCGGGGTATCTGCCGGCTTGCGTCCGCGGGCCGGGTCCTCTACGCCTAATTTGAACAAAGGATGACAGCCGCTCATGAGTCATACCCTTGGTGAACGGCGTGGGACGGGTTCGAAACGCGACCCCGCGCCGATCGCGGCGTTAGACAGCGCTTCGATCCAAGAGGCCTATCAGCGCTGGGCCGGCGTCTATGACGCCGTCTTCGGTGGCGTGTCCTCGTTCGGGCGCAAGCAGGCCGTCGACATGGTGAACAGCCTTCCGGGGCGCGATGTGCTGGAGGTTGGTGTCGGCACCGGCCTCGCCCTTCCGCATTACCGGCAGGACAAGCTCATCACCGGCATCGACCTCTCCCTCCCCATGCTCGACCTCGCTCGGCGTCGCACGCGCGAACTGAACCTTCGCAATGTCGTGGACCTGCGGGAAATGGACGCCGAGGCGACCGATTTCCCGGATGGGTCCTTCGACACGGCGGTGGCGATGTTCGTGGCCTCGGTGGTGCCGCATCCGCGGCAGCTGCTGACTGAAATGCGGCGCGTTGTACGGCCGGGTGGCAGCATTCTGTTCGTGAACCACTTCGCCGCCGATCGCGGTCCGCGGTGGTGGGTGGAACGGGCGATGGCTCCGGCATCCCGCGCGCTGGGATGGCATCCCGATTTTGCCATGCGGGCCTTGCTGGAGCCCGAGGACATGGTGGGCATGACAGCCCGCCCGATGCAGCCGTTTGGCATTTTTACCCTGGTCACGTTGCCGAACTGAGCGCGGTGCCACGGCAACGCTGGTCGGTAAAGCGTGGGATTGGTAAAGGGAGTTCCCGCCGGGACCTTGATCTTGCGGCGATGGTCCGGTAGGCGAGGTGCTTGACGGCCTGGGGCGGGCACGATGCCCAAAGGGTCCAGGCGACGAAACGAGGTGTTCGGCCGATGCAGCTTCTAAGGCGGCTTCCTGCCGCGCTGACATTCTTCCTGGCCGCGGCCATGATGCTGGCCAGCGGTGACGCTCTGGCGAACGCGCCCAAGCCCTGGGAAATGACCATGCAGCCGGCGGCGAATTCGCTGAAGGCGCAGATCAGCGACCTGCACAATCTGGTGCTGGTGATCATCACACTCATCACGATCTTCGTGACCGGGCTGCTGGTTTGGGTGATGGTTCGCTACAACGCGACTCGCAATCCGGTGCCGAGCACGACCAGCCATAATACGACGATCGAGGTGCTGTGGACGGTGATCCCGGTGCTCATTCTGGTCGTGATCGCGATCCCGTCATTCCGGCTGGTGTATTATCTGGATCGCACGCCCGATCCGGACATGACCATCAAGGTCACGGCGCATCAGTGGTACTGGGAATATGGCTACCCCGAAGCCGGTGATTTGGCGATCGAAAGCCGGATGATCCGCGATGAGGATCTGAAGCCAGGCATGTTGCGCCTGCTGGAGGTGGACAATCAGCTGATCGTTCCGATTGGCAAGCGGATCCGCATCCTGACCAACAGCGTCGACGTCATTCACAGCTTCTTCATCCCCTCGCTGGGTGTGCAGCGCTATGCGATCCCAGGCCGCACGATCGAAACCTGGATGACGGTCGACAAGCCCGGCGTCTATTACGGTCAGTGCAACCAGATTTGTGGTGTCGATCACAGCCGGATGCCGATCGCCGTCCGGGCGGTGACCGAGGAAGATTACAAGGCATGGTTGGACAAGGCGAAGAAGTCAGCCTCGATTGACCCGTCCGAGCGGCGGGTCCTGGCTGACGCGGCCGGTATCACCGGTCAGGCTATTCAGCGTTGACCCCCCACGGGTTCATCCCCCGGGTTGGCGTTTGCAGGAGATAGACGATGGCGGCTACGACCCACGACCATGCCTCTCATGGGGGCCCGCATGGTCATGACGATCATCACCACGACCACAAGCCCGGCTTCGTGGCGCGGTGGCTGTTCAGCACGAACCATAAAGACATCGGCACGCTGTATCTGATCTTTGCCGTCGTCGGCGGATTGATCGGTGGCGTCCTGTCGATCTTCATGCGGATGCAGTTGCAGTTCCCGGGTGGCACGGTCATCACCAGCGGGCAGACCTGGAACAACGTCATCACGGCCCACGGCCTGCTGATGATCTTCTTCTCGGTCATGCCGGCGCTGATCGGCGGTTTCGGCAACTGGTTCATCCCGCTGATGGTCGGCGCGCCCGACATGGCGTTCCCGCGGCTGAACAACATCAGCTTCTGGCTGCTGCCGCCGGCCCTGGTCATGATCATCATCGGCCTGATCCTGAATGAATCTGGCTCGGGCTGGACGCTGTATCCACCGCTATCGAACCAGACCTACGAACCCGGCATGGGGATGGATTTCACCCTGTTCGCGCTGCATCTCGCCGGTGTCAGCTCGCTGCTCGGGTCGATGAACTTCATCACGACGATCTTCAACATGCGCGCACCGGGCATGACGCTGCACAAGATGCCGCTGTTCATCTGGGCGGAACTGGTTACCGCCTTCCTGCTCGTGCTGTCCGTGCCAGTGCTGGCGGGCGCGATCACCATGCTGATCTGCGACCGCAATTTCGGCACCGCCTTCTTCGACCCGACGGGCGGCGGCGACCCGGTTCTGTTCCAGCATCTGTTCTGGTTCTTCGGCCATCCCGAAGTGTACATCATGATCCTGCCCGCGTTCGGTATCGTCAGCCACGTGATCTCCACGTTCAGCAGAAAGCCCATCTTCGGCTATCTGGGCATGGTCTACGCGATGGTCGCCATCGGCGTGGTCGGCTTCGTGGTGTGGGCCCACCACATGTATCTGTCGGGCATGGACGTCGACACCCGCGCCTACTTCATGGCCGCAACGCTGGTCATCGCGGTGCCGACGGGCGTGAAGATTTTCTCCTGGATCGCCACCATGTGGGGCGGCTCGATCGAGTTCAAGACGCCGATGCTCTGGGCGATCGGCTTCCTGTTCGTGTTCACCGTCGGCGGCGTCACCGGCGTGGTGCTGGCCAACGCGGGCATCGATCAGGTCGTACACAACACCTACTATGTGGTCGCCCACTTCCACTACGTGCTGTCTCTTGGTGCCGTGTTCGGCATCTTCTGCGGCTGGTATTACTGGATCGGCAAGATGTCCGGCCGCCAGTATCCGGAGTTCTGGGGCCGGGTGCATTTCTGGCTGACGTTCATCGGGGTGAACCTGGTGTTCTTCCCGCAGCACTTCCTGGGACTGTCCGGCATGCCGCGCCGCTACCCCGACTATCCGCAGGCCTTCGCCGGCTGGAACTACGTGTCGTCGATCGGCTCCTACATCAGCGGCATCGCGATCCTGGTGTTCCTCTATGTCTGCTACCGGACCTTCACCTCGAAGGAGCAGGTTGCCGATAATTACTGGGGAGAGGGCGCGACGACCCTGGAATGGACCCAGACCTCTCCGCCGGCTTTCCATAGCTTCACGGAACTGCCCAGGATCAAATAAGACCGTGAGCGATATATCCGCGCCATTGTCCGACGCAGGCAGGGGGGAGCAATCCCCCTTGTCTGTTGACGCGCCTGCCTTGACCGGTGAGTCCGACGTGAAGGATTGGATCGCGCTGCTCAAGCCGCGGGTGATGACCCTGGTGGTCTTCACCGGCCTGATCGGCCTGATTGTCGCCCCCGGGTCGATCCATCCCGTGCTGGGCTTCACGGCGGTGCTGTGCATCGCGGTCGCTGCCGGTGCCTGCGGTGCGATCAACATGTGGTACGACCGCGACATAGACGCGGTGATGCGCCGCACCGCGAACCGCCCAATTCCCGCCGGGCGGATCGAGGCCGGCGCGGCCCTGGGCTATGGCATCACGCTGGCGGTTGGCGCCGTGATCGTTATGGGCCTCGCGGTCAACCTGACCGCCGCGGCCGTCCTGGCGCTGTCCATCGCGTTCTATGTCTTCGTCTACACGATGTGGCTGAAGCGCCGCACGCCGCAGAATATCGTCATCGGCGGCGCGGCTGGCGCCTTCCCACCGGTGATCGGCTGGGCGGCTGTCACCGGGTCGGTCGACCTGATGGCGGTCGTGATGTTCGGCATCATCTTCATCTGGACGCCGCCGCATTTCTGGTCGCTCGCGCTCTGGGCGAACGACGACTACAGGCGGGCCGGAATCCCGATGCTGCCCGTGGTTGCGGGCGGCAAGGAAACCCGGAAGCAGATCGTCCTGTATACGATCGGCCTGGTGCCGCTGACGCTGGTGCCGTGGTTCCTGGGCTTCAGCGGCGTGATCTATGCCGTGATTGCTGCCGTGCTCGGCGTCGGGTTCCTGGTCAGCGTATGGCGCGTCTTCACCGACAAGCAGGATGCAACAGGCGTCAGCTTGACCAATGACGCCCCGGCCCGCTCGGCCTTCAAGTTCTCGATCCTGTATCTGTTCATCCTGTTCGGCGCGCTCGCGATCGACCGAATCATCGGTTGACGAAGGGCCGCGGGCACCCCACACCTTTGTCATGGCCAAGCACCCGCCAAGACCCACGCTAACCGAGGCGGATGAATTCCGCCGCCGCCGCCGCGGCCGTAACTGGGCGATCATGTTCGTCCTGTTAGGCCTGTGTGCCCTATTCTACGCCATCACCATCGTGAAGATGATGGGAGGCGGCTGAGATGTCGGTGCGGCGGAAAAACCGGATCGTCGCATTTTCGTTCCTGGGCGTCGCGGTGGGCATGGTCGGATTGTCTTTCGCAGCGATCCCGCTGTACCAGATGTTCTGCGCCGCGACCGGCTTTGGCGGAACGCCGAAGATCGGCAGCGCGGCTGCCCCCGGCGGCAACGGGCAGACGATCCAGGTGTATTTCAACGCCGACGTGAACCCGGCGCTGCCCTGGAAATTTGGTCCCGAGACCCGCCAGATCACCCTCCCGATGGGGGAGGACCAGTTGGCCTTCTACCGCGCGACGAACAAGGCGAAGACCCCGGTCACGGGAACCGCGCTGTACAACGTTACGCCCGAGAAGGCGGCGAAGTACTTCCACAAGACCGCCTGCTTCTGTTTCGACAAGCAGACCCTGGCCGCGGGCGAGTCGATGGAATTCCCCGTAAGCTTCTGGGTCGACCCGAAGATCGCCACCGATCCGTCCACCGCGGATGTCCGCTCGATCACGCTGTCCTATACGTTCTACCGCTCGCTGGACGACGCAGAACGGGCCGGCGCGCTGGCAAAGGCCGGCCCGCATGTCGGCAGCGATGCCACAGCCGGTCGCCCACAACCCCGGACCAATTGAAAGACGCGCGATTTCCGGCCGGCACCCCTTGAATCGAAGCCGGAATTGGCGATGATGGCGCACGCCGTGTCGGGGCGGTTTCCCCGGCGGAGTTGTAACGGATACGACATGAGCAACGACGCGCACGGCGCTACGGTGCCAACCGGTTCCGGGATGAAGCATCCCTATCATCTACCCGACCCGAGCCCCTGGCCGATCCTCGCCGCGTTTGGTGGCTTCCTGGTCGTGACCGGGATCATCCTTGCCGCCCATCTGGGCAGCTTCATCCTGCTGACCATCGGTCTCTTGAGCACGATCGTCGTCTCCATCCTGTGGTGGCGCGACGTGGTGAACGAGGCGCGGACGCCCGGCGCGCATACGCCGATCGTGCGCCTCGGCCTGCGCTACGGCATGGTGCTGTTCATCAGCAGCGAGGTGATGTTCTTCGTTGGGTTCTTCTGGGCCTTTTTCAACTTCCTGATCTTCCCGGAGACCCAGGGCAACGGGGAAACCGTCTGGCCGCCCTCGACGATCTACACCTTTGACCCATTCCACCTGCCGCTGCTGAACACGATGATCCTGCTGCTGTCCGGCACCACGGTCACCTGGGCGCACCACGCGCTGCTCGAAGGCAACAAGCGGGATCTCGTTCGCGGCCTCGGCATCACGGTGCTCCTCGGCTTCTGCTTCACCATTCTGCAGGGGGTCGAATATGCGTCCGCGCCGTTCAAGTTCGTCGGCGGTGGCGTCTACCCGTCCACCTTCTTCCTCGCGACGGGGTTCCACGGCTTCCACGTGATCGTCGGCACGATCTTCCTGGCGGTTTGCTGGTTCCGTGCCCGTGCCAACCACTTCACCCCGGCCCGCCATTTCGGGTTTGAGGCAGCGGCCTGGTATTGGCATTTCGTCGACGTGGTGTGGCTGTTCCTGTTCGTTGTCATCTACTGGTACGCCTCGGGTCCGAATATCGCTGCCCATTGATCCCGGATGGCGACCTATCCACGGGTCTCCATCCTGCACGCGGCATTGGCCTGCCGATGCCCACGCTGTGGGCGCGGCAGGCTTTTTCGTGGCGTGCTGACCGTGCGGGATGAATGCGAATCCTGCGGACTGGACCTGAGCAAGGCCGACACCGGAGACGGCGCCGCCGTGGGCGTCATCCTCGTGCTTGGCGCGATTGTGGTCGGCCTGGCCTTCTGGGTGGAGTTCCGGTTCGAACCGCCACTCTGGGTCCATGCCATCCTTTGGCCCGCCATCACCCTGCCGCTGACCATCCTGATGATGCGGCCCGCCAAGGCGGCGCTTGTGGCGCTGCAATACCGCCACCGCTCCGTCGAGATGGGGCTGCGATGATCAGGCCCACCGCTTGATCCAGCCGGCCACCGCGTTGCGCCGGCTGATCTGGCCTGGGGTGACGACCCTGCTGATGCTGGTCGTGCTGATCGGCCTGGGCACCTGGCAGATCGCCCGGATGCAGTGGAAAGACCGGATCCTGGCCGAGGTCGCGCGCGCCGAGGCATCTCCGCCCGACCGCCTGACCGCCAACCCGAAACCCTTCGCGCGGGTGCGGGTGACCGGCCGCCTCCGCCCCGCGCCAACCGCGCTGTTCGGCGCCGAGGTCCGCACCGTGCAGCGCGGCCCCGAGATGGGCGCCCGCCTGATCACGATCCTGGACCGCGTCGATGCGCCCCCGATCCTGATCGACCGCGGCTGGGTGCCCACGGAGCGCGACCGCCCGATCGACAAGCCGGAAACCGAGGTCACCATTGATGGGTTCGTCCATCCCGGCGACAAGGCGTCCTGGTTCTCCGCGACCGACGACATCGCCGGCCGCCGCTTCTACACGCTGGACCCCAAGGTGATCGCCGCCGGCCTCGGCCTGCCCCGCGCTGAACCCTTCGTCATCGTGGCACTCGGCCCCGCCCCCGCCGGTGGCTGGCCCGATCCGGCGAAGCATCTACCGCAGCCGCCCAACAACCATCTGATCTACGCCCTGACCTGGTATGGCTTCGCGATCACGCTCGTCGTCATCTTCTTCGTCTGGGCCAGGAAAGGTCTCCGCGCATGAACCCAGCCTACGACCGTCTGGCGGCCCGATTCGCCCGCATCGCCACCATCGGCGAGTGCGCCTCCATGCTCGGCTGGGACGCGGCGGCGATGATGCCACCGGGAGGCGGCGCGGCCCGCGGTGACCAGCTCGCCGTGCTGGCGGGCATCGCCCACAGCCAACTGACCGCGCCCGAGATGGGCGACGACCTCGCCGCTGCCAGCATCCCGGCTGACCCCTGGCAGGCCGCCAATCTCTCCTTGATGCACCATGCCTACACCCGCGCCACCGCTTTGCCGTCCGACCTGGTGGAGGCACAGGCCCGCGTCAATTCCGCCTGCGAGAAGGTCTGGCGTACCGCCCGCGCCGAGTCGAATTTTGGCGCCGTCGCCCCCCATCTGTCCGAGGTCATTCGCCTGACCCGCGAAGCCGCCGTCGCGCTGGGCCAGGTTCTCGGCATGGCGCCCTATGACGCGCTGATGGACGGCTATCAGCGCGGCATCGCCTCGGCCGACGTCGCACCCATCTTCGCCGACTACGAACGTTTCCTGACCCACGCTTTGCCGGAAGCCGAGGAACGCCAGGCCCGCCAGCCCGCGCCGATCCGCCCCATCGGGCCTTTTCCGATCGCGGCGCAGGAGACCCTCTGCCGTTCTATCTCGGAACGCCTGGGTCTCGGCTTCGACCATGCGCGCCTGGATCGGTCGGCGCACCCGTTCTCGGGCGGCACGCGGACCGATGTGCGGATCACGACCCGGTATCGGGAGGAAGACTTCGCCCAGGCCGTCCTGGCTGTCATCCACGAAACCGGCCATGCCCTGTACGAACGCGGCCTGCCCGAATCCTGGGGCCGCCAGCCGGTCGGGGAAGCCGCCGGCATGGCCGCGCATGAAAGCCAGTCCCTGATCGTGGAGATGCAGGCCTGCCGCTCCGATGAGTTCCTGACCTGGCTCGCCCCGGTCCTGCACGCGACCTTCGGCGGAGAGGCCGCATCCTACGATCCCGCGAACCTCGCTTGCCTGTGGCGCCGGGTCGAACGCGGTTTCATCCGGGTCGACGCCGATGAGATGACCTACCCCGCCCACGTGATCCTGCGCTTCCGGGTGGAACAGGCGCTGATCTCGGGCGATCTGGGCGTGGACGACCTACCCGGCGCCTGGAACGACGGGTTCAAGGCGCTGCTGGGCCTTACGCCGCCGGATGACGCGCGCGGCTGTCTCCAGGACATCCATTGGTATGACGGCGCGTTCGGCTATTTCCCCAGCTACACCCTGGGCGCCATGGCCGCCGCGCAGTTGATGGCGGCGGCGCGGGACGCTGAACCCGGATTGGACCAGGCGCTGGGGCAGGGGAACACCGGCCCTCTGTTGGGCTGGCTGCGCCGCAACGTCCATGGCCAGGGCAGCTTGTTGGGCTTCAACGACCTGCTGCAAAAAGCCACCGGCCGGGAATTGGACCCGGCCTGCTTCCAGGCGCATCTGGCGGCGCGCTATCTGGGCCGCTGAACCCCGAGGTTCAACAAACCGCACAGGCTGCCAAACGATCGGTCAGAACAGCGACAATTGCGCCTGAGGAGCCTGCCCGACCGATGCGGGAACGGCAAAGCGCGTGCAGTCCAGTTCCTCCCGTGACTCGCTCAGGCCCCACTGGCGGGCGGCGCGGGTGAAGCGGCGCAGCAGGAGGTCGGCGTAGACGCCCTGGCCCGAGAAGCGCTGGTGGAACCGTGAATCGTTCAGGTTCCCCGCGCGCGTTTCCCGGATCAGGCTCAGCACGTGGCGGGCGCGATCGGGGTAATGGGCGATCAGCCAATCCTCGAACATCTGCTTCAACTCATGCGGCAGGCGCAGCAGGATATAGCGGCCGTGGCGCGCGCCGGCGCGGGCGGCGGCTTCCAGTATGTTCTCCATCTCCGCGTCATTCAGGGCGGGGATCATTGGTGCGGCCAGCACGCCGGTCGGAATGCCGGCGCGGGTCAGTTCGCTGATCGCGTGCAGCCGCCGCGCGGGGCTGGCCGCACGGGGTTCCATCGTCCGGGCGAGCTTCGCATCCAGCGTCGTGATGGACAGATACACGCGCACCAGATTCCGCTTCGCCATCGATGTCAGGATGTCGAGGTCCCGCAGCACGCCCGCCGACTTCGTCACGATCCCGACCGGATGGTTGTAGCGGTCCAGCACCTCCAGCACCGAGCGTGTCAGTTTCAGCGTGCGATCCACCGGCTGGTACGGATCGGTGTTCGATCCAAGCGCGAGGACCCGCGCGATATAACCGGGCTTTTTCAGCTCCTTTTCCAGAAGCTCCGCCACGTCCGGCTTGTAGATCAGCTTCGTTTCGAAATCGATGCCGGGCGAGTGGCCCAGATAGGCATGCGTCGGGCGCGCATAGCAGTAGATGCAACCGTGCTCACACCCGCGATACGGATTGACCGCGCGATCAAACCCCAGGTCGGGGGAGTTGTTCCAACTGATCGCGGACTTTGTCGTGTCCTTGGTGACGGTGGTCGCCAGCGGCGGCAGTTCGGCGAATTCCGTACTGAGCGAATCCCATCCGTCATCGAACGGGGATGCCGCCTGCTGGTCGAAGCGGACGGCCGGATTGGTCACCGCGCCCCGGCCTCGGCGGGCGAGGGAGGGCATGCGCGCGATGGGTTCGGCTTCCGGCAGGCCGGCCTGGTCCAAGGCTGCGATGGCGTCGGCGTCGCGATCGGGATAGGGTTCTTCCCACATGATCCGTTCCCCGTATGTTCGAGTGCGAAGGTGACAGTATCAGCCGGCACCGTCAAGAACGAAATACGAACGAAGGCGCTTGATCTGACGGTCGTGATCCCAACCCTCAACGCCGCTCTCCACCTGCCCCCGACGCTGGCGACATTCGGCCCCGTCCGGGACCTGATCGTGGCCGATGGCGGCAGTGCTGACGACACAATCGCCGTGGCGACCGGGCTGGGCGCGCGAGTCGTCCAGGCGCCGCTCGGCCGTGGCGCTCAGATCGCCGCCGGGGTCGCCGCTGCCCCGGAAGGCTGGCTGCTGATCCTGCATGCCGACACCCGCCTGGCGCCGGACTGGCGTTCGGCGGCCGTCGCGCACATGGTGGCCGGTTCCGCCCGGGCCGCCTGCTTCCGCTTCGCCCTGGACAGCGACTCCCCCCAGGCGCGCCGGCTGGAACGCGCGGTCGCCTGGCGCTGCCGGTATTTGGCGCTGCCCTATGGCGACCAGGGCCTGCTGATCCACACGGATCTACTGCGCCAGGTTGGCGGGGTGCGGCCCCTGCCGTTGATGGAGGATGTCGATCTGATCCGCCGTATTGGCCGCCATCGGCTGGCGATGCTGCCACCCGCCGCCATCACCTCCGCCGAGAAATGGCGGCGCGATGGCTGGTGGCGGCGTTCGGCGCGCAACCTGACCTGCCTGGGGCTGTGGTTCCTGGGTGTGCCGCCACGCTGGATCGCGCGGGTCTACGGATGAAGCCGGTCGCGATCGTCTTCGCCCGCGCGCCGCGCCTGGGCACCGTCAAGCGGCGGCTCGCGCGGGATATCGGCGACCGGGCCGCCTTGCGCTTTCACGCTGGCACGCTGGATCGGCTGCTGCGCGCGCTGGCGGCGGACCGGCGGTTTCGCACGGTACTGGCCGTGACGCCCGATCATGCCCGCGTGCAGCTACCCCCGCGAGTCACACGGATCGAGCAGGGCAAGGGCGACATCGGCCAACGCATGTACCGCGCCCTGGCACGCTTCCCCCGGCGCGGGGCCGCGATTGTCGGCAGCGACATCCCGGACGCCCGCGCCGCCGACCTATGGGCCGCCTTCCGCGCGCTGGGCTACGCCGACGCCGCGTTCGGTCCAGCCGAGGACGGGGGCTATTGGCTCGTGTGCCTGGGATCCAGCCGCCCCGCGCATCCCTTCGCGCGGGTCCGCTGGTCCACCAGCCATGCCTTGTCGGATACGCTGCGCAACTTCACCGGCCGCGAGGTCGCCCTGCTGCGCACCCTGTCCGACGTGGACACGGTCGCCGAATGGCGCGCCCGCTATCAGGCCGCCGAGGAATAGCGCGGCATGCCGAGCGACCCCATGAGGTTTTCAGGGGCGTCTTCAGGAGAGGCCTCCCGGATCATGTAGCCGCGGCCCCAGACCGTGCCGATCAGATTGTCGGCGCCCGCCGCCGCGAGCTTCTTGCGGAGCTTGCAGACAAAGACGTCGATGATCTTGATCTCGGGTTCGTCCATCCCGCCATACAGGTGGTTCAGGAACGCTTCCTTGGTCAGCACCATGCCCTTGCGTAGCACGAGCAGTTCCAGGATCGAGTATTCCTTGCCGGTCAGGTGGACCTCTCCGCCATCCACCGTCACGTCCCGGCTGTCGAGATTCAACTCGACCGTACCGATCCGCACCGTTGGCTGGCTGAACCCCTTGCTGCGCCGGACAACCGCCTGCATCCGCGCCAGCAACTCGGCCTTGTCGAAGGGTTTGGTGATGAAATCATCCGCCCCCATACCCAATCCCTTAACCTTCGCCTGGGGCCGGGTCATCCCGGACAGGATCAGCACCGGGGTGTCGTTCCGGGCGATACGCATTCTGCGCACCACCTCATATCCCTCGATATCCGGCAGGACCAGATCGAGCAGCACCACATCGTAGTCATAGTGGCGCAGAAGCTCGAGCGCTTCTTCCCCGGATTCCGAGTGGTCAATCACGGCACCCACCGCCTTGAGCATCAAGGATACGCCCCGGGCGGCGGTTAGATCGTCTTCTACGAGCAGGACGCGCATGATGCCCTCTTAACCATCATTGTCCGTGTTATACTACCATAGCGTGTATTTGGCTATAGAGTTTTCACCTTTTGGATGTATCATTCTATGAAATAGGACCGCACAGGTGCCCGTGAATGCGAATGTTTGAGGAACAAGACCATCAATGAGGTGAAGGTATTCCAATGAGACGAAATAGTCTTGTTATTAGAGCAAATACTGCCGCCGCGCGGATGCGCGTATGCCAACCCGCCCGCATCGAGGGCCGGGTCGGCGGCGTCTCCGGTCTCATGGTCGATATCGACGGTCTTAACGGACTCGTCTCCATCGGCGACCGGATCGCCCTGACCGGCCGCGACGACCGGCCGGTGCCGGCCGAGATCGTCGGCTTCCGCGACAACCGCGCCCAGGCCATGCCGTTCGGCGGCCTGGATGGGATCGGCCCAGGGCACGCGGCCTCCCTGCTCGCGGGTCTGGGTGGCACGCTCGCGGTGTCGGACGCCTGGCTCGGGCGGGTGATCGATCCACTCGGCCAGCCGATCGACGGCCGCGGCACCTTGAAGGAAGGCGCGCATCCCCGCCCGGTGCGCGCCGCGCCGCCGCCCGCCGCGACTCGCGCCCGCCTCGGCCCGCGGATCGACCTTGGGGTCGCGGCCCTTAATTGCTTCACCACCTGCCGCCAGGGCCAGCGGCTTGGCCTGTTCGCCGGCTCGGGCGTCGGCAAATCCACCTTGCTGTCGATGCTGGCGCGGGAAACCGCGTGCGACGCCGTGGTGCTGGCCCTGGTGGGCGAACGTGGGCGGGAGGTGCGGGAGTTCATTGAGGACGACCTGGGTGAAGTAGGCCTGGCCCGCTCGGTCGTCGTCGTCGCGACATCCGACGCGCCGCCCCTGATGCGCCGGCAGGCCGCCCACGCGGCGATGACGGTCGCCGAACATTTCCGCGACCAGGGGAAGTCGGTCCTTCTGTTAATGGACAGCGTCACCCGATTCTGCCTCGCGCAGCGGGAAATCGGCCTGTCCGCCGGTGAGCCACCCGCCACCAGGGGCTATCCGCCGAGCGTGTTCGCGGAACTGCCGAGGCTGTTGGAAAGGGCGGGGCCGGGACCGGAGGCGCCGGGTGGCTCCGCTGGCCACATCACCGCCTTGTTCACCGTTCTGGTGGAGGGCGACGACCACAACGAACCGATTGCCGATGCCGCAAGGGGCATCCTGGATGGTCACGTCATCCTGGACCGCCGCATCGCCGAGACCGGGCGATATCCGGCCGTGGACGTGCTGCGATCCCTCTCCCGCGCTGCCTCCGGCTGCCTTTCCCCCGACGAACGCGACCTGATCCGACGTGCTCGGCAGATCCTGGCGGTTTGGGCGGACTCGGCGGACCTGGTGCGGCTGGGCGCCTATCGCGACGGCAGCGACCCCGCGGTGGATGAGGCTCTGATCCTCGCGCCCCGGATCAACACGTTGCTGACGCAGGAGCGGAACACCCGAGTCGGCCTGGCGGATGCCTTCGCCACGCTCGACGATGCCATGAGGATATAGACGACATGCGAGACGAACCGCTGCGGACCCTGCTGCGCCTGCGCCGGCTGGCCCTGGATGAGGCGCGCCTGACCCTGGCCACCAGCCTGGCCGCCGAAACCGAGGCCGCCGACCTCTGCCGAAGCATCGAGGAAGCCATAAGGCGGGAAACCGATGTCGCCAGCCGGGTGGATGCTGGCGACGCGACGGTGGAGGCCTTCGCGCTGTGGCTGCGCCAGACCCTGACCGAACAGGCGGCGGCGTCGGTCGCCCTGACCGACGCGGAGGGGCGGACGCACGAGGCGCGCATCGTCCTGACCGTCGCCCGGAGCGCGGTAGAGGCGGTGGAGACGGAAATAGAACGTCGCGAAGGAGTACGCCGCCAGGAAGGCGAACGGCGGGAGCAAAGATCACTGGATGAAATCAGTGCGCACGCCCCGCGTTGAGGCGCGGACGCTCGGATTGGTCCGAATTTGCCAAGTATCAAAGGAAAAATATCGGTGATCCACCACGCGCAGCCGATCGGGGATGGAATATTATATATTCCCGGACGTCATAAATGTCGATAGCTAATTAACTTGTCCGGTTTAGGTGTAACTCCCAAGCACCCCCTGGGTGAGTCCGATTGGCAACAATGGGTTCCTGTTTTCGCGTCCGCGCTTGAAGCTGATTGCGTGCGGAGCGGGAACATGAGTCAACGTCGGGATGGAACTGCCTCCCGATGTGCGTGCGTTGATCGC
>CAMCDA010000102.1 GCA_945873195.1 Asaia bogorensis | reverse complement strand
CGCGATCATCGAACCGCTCGACCATTACGTCAGAGCTCGCCTGCGCCCTGCCTGATTGGCGCAAGCACGGTTGTTTCCGTCGCCCGTTTGACCGCCGGCGTTCGGAGAACCCGCCACCTGCGTGCCCGTGGTTGTGCCCCTATTACATGAGAAAGACGCCCGAATTCCCATGGATCGTTGACAGGATGAAAGCCCGCACCTCCAGAAATCATGACACAAATCGGACATGGTTTAACTTAATTGGAAATTTTTGAGTGATTTAGGGACTCTTCCCATCCGATAGGGTTCAATTACGCGAATTAACGATGTTTAACACACTCATAAGTTGTTTTAACGAGTGGAGAAATATTCGTGGCGGGGACAGAATCTCTCGATCTGCTCGTCAAAAGGCGATTGAAGCGCTGGGGACAGCGCCCGCCAGGTGTCAAGCCGCGTAAAGGACGGGAGGCCTGGCTCAGGGGCCGCCCCGCCGATGACTCATCGATCAGCAACCCTTTTCTGAAGCTGCCGGGCAGCAATCGCCTGCGCACGTTGCCGGACGGCCTGTGGCTCAATTTCGGCGGGTCATTCACCGAGCCGTTTGTGGATATCCTGGCGATCGAGGCATGCAGCACGATGCAAAACCTGCTCGACAAGCGCTCCCGCTTCGCGCCGAGCACCCATTCGTTGCTGGCGGTTTGCCCGATCGAATGGCTGCTTGCCCCGATCACGCCCGACGACCCGACGCCGCGCTGGAAAGCGGCCCGGGTGTTCGCGCGGGAACCGACAATGGCCGTGTTCATTCCGGTTCGCGAAATGCGCGTGCTGTACGGCCTGAAAACCCCGCACTACCAGGGGTTCGCCCGCCATCAGATGCCTCACGCGCATGAATTCTTCGTGCCGATGGACGCCTTGACGGCCGAAAACAGTGAACGCAACCCGGCGCTTCAGGCGTTGTTGGAGCGGGCGTCGATCCAGGCCAACTTCCTCACGACCTATTAAGCCAGCCCGTCGGCCGGTGCCGCGATCGCGACCCTGTCCCGCCCTGCCTGCTTGGCTTCATACAAAGCAGCGTCGGCCTGGGTCAGGGCCGCCATCAGCGCCGGTTCCACCGGCTGCGCCGGATCAAGCACCGCCACCCCGGCGCTGGCGGTGACGGCGGCGGGTCCTCCCGCGGGGTGCGGCACGGCGGCGCGGATATCGGCCCGCAGCCGGTCGATCGTGGCCGCCGCGTCCTGGGCCTGGAGGCCGAACAGCAGGATCACGAACTCCTCGCCCCCGAACCGGGCCAGGATGTCCCCCGCGCGCAGGCCGCGGGACAGTTCGGTGCTGAAGCCGCGCAGCACGACATCGCCGGTATCATGGCCGAACCCGTCATTGATGGATTTGAACCGATCGATATCGAGCATCGCGACCGCGATCCGCTCGTTCGCTCGGCGCGCGCGTGCGATGGCGGCATTGGCGCGATCGAGAAAGCCGCGGCGGTTGAGCAGGCCCGTCAGAGTGTCGGTGACGGCGAGGCGGACGAGGTCCGCCTCGGCCTGATCGCGCTGGCGTTGCGCCCGCAACAGCATGAAGACCCAGATCGGCAGCAGCATGTCGAAACCGAACAACCATATCCAACTGACAATCGGGATCGCCTTGCCGGGCGTGAGTAGGCCGTTGTAGGTGGCATCATAGACGGACAGGCCCACAGCAACCGATAGAAGCAGCGCCCCGCCAAGAGTCGTCGCGCGCCGGCCGGTGTTCGTAAGACCCAGCGCATAGCGGAACGTTGCCCCCGCGCTGATCGCGGTCAGCAGGGCCAGCGCCATGCGTACCAGAAAATAGGCGGCATCGGCGCGGTCCTGCACGGTGCGGCGTCTCCGTTTCGGTCCGGCGGTGGGTCACTGAGGGCCGGCTCGCGCTTTTATCGGGCGGGGGCCGTTCGTGTCACCTGCTTTCCAAACGCTGCCGTTACAGTCGTCAGTTGCGCGGCAGGCGGATGGATGTGGGCGCGTCCGGCACCTGCGCGCGATGGCGCATCAGGTGATCGGCCAGCACGCAGGCGACCATGGCTTCCCCGACCGGAACGGCACGGATACCGACGCAGGGATCGTGGCGGCCCTTGGTGCTGACATCGATGTCATGCCCGGACCGGTCGACGGATCGCTTCGCCGTCAGGATCGAGCTGGTCGGCTTCACCGCGAACCGTGCAACGATCGGCTGGCTGGTGGAAATCCCGCCCAGGATGCCGCCGGCGTGGTTCGACAGGAAATCGACGCCACCATCGGGCCGCATCCGCATTTCATCGGCATTGTCCTCCCCCACGAGTTCGGCGGAGGCGAAGCCATCCCCAATTTCCACGCCCTTGACCGCGTTGATCGACATGAGCGCGGCGGCCAGGTCGGAATCGAGCTTGCCGTAGATCGGCGCACCGAGGCCCGGGGGCACGCCCTCCGCCACGATCTCGATCACCGCGCCAACGGATGATCCGGCCTTGCGGACGGCGGCGACATAGATCTCCCACTCGGCCGCCATGACCGGGTCGGGGCAGAAGAACGGGTTGTCGTCCAGCGCGTCCCAGTCCCAACGGCTCCGGTCGATGCGGTGCGGACCGATCTGGACCAGCGCGCCGCGGATGCGGATGTCGGAGCCCAGCACCTTACGGGCAACGGCCCCGGCCGCGACGCGCATCGCGGTTTCGCGCGCCGATGACCGCCCGCCGCCGCGGTAGTCGCGCACGCCGTATTTCAGGTCATATGTCAGGTCGGCATGGCCGGGCCGAAACTGCTTCGAAATGGCGGCATAGTCGCGGGACCGCTGGTCGGTGTTCTCGATCATCATCCCGATCGGCGTGCCGGTGGTCAGCCCCTCGAACACGCCGGACAGGATGCGAACCTGGTCGGGTTCCTGCCGCTGGGTGGTGAATTTCGACTGGCCGGGGCGGCGGCGATCGAGCCAGGGTTGGATATCCGCCTCGGTCAAGGACAGGCCAGGGGGGCAGCCATCAACCACGCAGCCGATCGCGGGACCGTGGCTTTCGCCCCAGGTGGTGAAGCGGAACAGATGACCGAAGCTGTTGTGGCTCATGAAGCGACGCGGCCCTTTACGATTCGACGATCGCGATATCGGGCGCGTTCGGGTTCTTCATGCCGACGACGTGATAGCCGCAGTCGACGTGGTGGACCTCTCCGGTCACGCCCTGCGACAGGTCGGACAGCAGATACATGCCGGACCCGCCGACTTCCTCGATCGTGACGTTCCGCTGCATCGGGGCGTTGAGCTGGTTCCAGCGCAGGATGTAGCGGAAATCGCCGATGCCGGAGGCCGCCAGCGTGCGGATCGGGCCGGCGCTGATCGCGTTGACCCGGATTCCATTCTCGCCCAGGTCGGCGGCCATGTAGCGCACCGATGCCTCCAGCGCCGCCTTGGCGACACCCATGACATTGTAGTGCGGCACCCATTTCTCGGCGCCCAGATAAGTCAGGGTCAGCATGCTGCCGCCCGGCCCCATCATGTCCGCCGCCCGCCGCCCGACGGCGGTGAAGGAGTAGCAGGAGATGTCGAGCGCCTGGAGGAACACCTCCCGCGGCGTGTCCAGATACCGCCCGCGCAGAAAGTTCTTATCCGCGAATCCGATCGCGTGGACCAGGAAGTCCAGCTTGCCCCACTTGGCCCGCAACTGCTCGAACGCCGCGTCGATGCTGGCTTCGTCCGAGACATCGCAGGGGAACAGCAGGTCCGACCCGATCGAGGCGGCCAGCGGGCGAACCCGCTTTTCCAGGGCTTCTCCCTGATAGGTAAAGGCCAGTTCAGCCCCCTGCGCGGCGCACGCGGCGGCGATGCCCCAGGCCAGCGACCGATCATTCGCCACGCCCATGATCAGGCCGCGCTTGCCTTGCATCAGTGTGCCCGTGACAGGGAGGTTGTTGGGGGGGCTGTCGGCCATGGAATTCCTCATTGTCGGCGTTGCGGGCGACGTCCTCTGAATCCCGTCGTGGCACAGGCACGGGCGGCCCGGCAAGAGGGACAGAAACGCGTGACGTTCCCTGGGGTCTCTTGGCGTGCCCGGGCGGAACCGGCAATGTCCCGCGCGGACCCATACCGCACCGTCAAGGGATGCCGCCGATGCTCGATCTCGCCAACCCGCCCGCCGATCCCTTTGCGTTTTTCGCTGCCTGGATGGCGGAGGCCGAAGCGGGAGAGGGGGAAGCCAATGCCATGACCCTGGCGACGACCACGCCGGATGGCCGGCCCTCGGCGCGCATCGTGCTGCTGAAAGGCGCCGACGCGCGGGGCTTCGTGTTCTACACCAACAAGCAGAGCCGCAAGGCCGATGAGATGGCGGCGAACGGGCATGCCAGCCTGCTGTTCTTCTGGAAATCGGTCGGCCGCCAGATCCGGATCGAGGGCACGATCGAGCACGTGACCGACGCCGAATCCGATGCCTATTACGCCACCCGGCCGCGCATTTCCCGGCTCGGCGCCTGGGCGTCCGATCAATCCCGGCCGCTGCGAGTCCGGGCGGACCTCGAAGCCCGCCTGGCCGATCAGGAAAAGAAGTATCCCAGCGACGACATCCCCCGCCCGGCGCATTGGGGCGGCTATCGCCTGCTGCCGGAACGGTTCGAGTTCTGGCAAAACATGCCGTTCCGCCTGCACGATCGCACCATCTACACCGCGCGGCCCGGCGGCGGATGGGCAACCGGCAAGCTGTTCCCCTAAGCCCCATGGCCATCCCCGCCGAACAGCAGGACGTCGCGGCCTTTCTGCGCGGCCTTGCCGGCGCCGATCCGATCGAGACTCATATCTCGGCCGTGTTTCTCGGCGCCGACACGGTCTGGAAGATGAAAAAGGCGGTCCGGCTGTCGTTTCTGGACTTCACCCGTCTACAGGACCGGCGCCGCTTCGCCGAACGCGAGCTGGCGCTGAACGGTCCCTACGCGCCGGGGATGTACCACGATGTCGCCGCCGTGACGCGGCACGCGGACGGGTCAGTCGGCTTCGCGGACGACCCGTCGCAGCCCGTCCTGGACTGGGTGCTGCGCATGGCGCGGGTGCCGGTGGGCGACTTCATGGATGTCATCGCGGCCGAGGGGCGCCTGACCACCCCTTTGCTCGACGGGCTCGCCGATTCGGTGGCCGCGTTGCACGCTGTCTTGCCACCGCTGCCGGACCGCCGCTCCGACATGCCGGCCGTCGTGACCGGCAATGCCCGCGCCGCGCGGGAAGCTGGATTGCCGCCCGAGCGGGTCGATCGTTGGGAAGCCGGGATGCTCGCCGCCCTGGACGCGCGGGCCGACTGGCTCGCCCAGCGCGCCGCCGCGGGGTTCATCCGCCGAGCGCATGGTGATTTGCATCTGGGGAATTTGTGCATGTGGTCGGGGCGGCCGGTGCCGTTCGACGCGCTGGAATTCGATGAGGACCTGGCGACTATCGACCTCGGCTACGACCTCGCGTTCCTGCTGATGGACCTGGATATCCGGGCGGATCGGGTCGCGGCGAACCGGGTGCTCAGCCGCTATGTCGGGCGCACGGGGGATGCAGCGCTGGTGCGGGGTCTGCCGCCGTTTCTGTCGTCCCGGGCGCTGATCCGGGCGCATGTGGCGGCACGATCGGGGCGGGCGGAGGACGCGGGGCGGTATCTCGATTGCGCCGACGCCTATCTGCTGCCGGCGGCGCCGATGGTTGTCGCGGTGGGCGGATTGCCCGGGACCGGCAAGACCACGCTGGCCCGCGCTTTGGCCCCACCCCTGGGGGCCGCGCCCGGCGCGCTGGTGCTGCGCAGCGATGAAATCCGCAAGCGCCTGTGCGGCGTGGCGCCCGAGGAACGGTTGCCGCCAAGCTGCTATACGCCCGAGGTCAGCGCCCGCGTCTTCGCCACCCTGGCCGAATTGGCAATCCTGGCCGCCGCGTCGGGCCATGCCGTGATCGCCGACGCAACTTTCATGGACCCGACCCATCGCGCGATGATCCAGGCCGCCGCGACCACCGCGGGCGTGCCGTTCGTCGGGTTCTGGTTGCAGGCGCCCCTGCCGGCGCTGGAGGCTCGTGTGGCGGCGCGCACCGGCGATGCGTCCGATGCCACCGTCGATGTGCTGCGCCACGCCGCGGACCACGATCCCGGCGCGGGCGACTGGACGGCGATAGATGCAACCGACGCGACCAAAGCGCGGGCCCAGGCCGCCGAGGTCCTGCGACCCCACGTTGCATTGACGTAGACGCACACCTGCCGTGCGTGGCAGAGTGTCACCCAAACCAGAGGAGGCGACCATGGCCATCCGTAAACTGCTTCTCCCGTTGACCGGAACCGCCGCCGGTGAGGCCGCTATGACGACGGCCCTGATGGCGGCGCGCCGCTGGAACGCCCATGTCACCGCGCTGCATGTCCGGGTCGACAGCCGCGACGTCGCGCCCCTGGCCGGTGAAGGCCTGTCCGGCGCGATGATCGAGGAGATGATGTCCGCCACCGAGAAGGAAAGCAGCCAGCGCGCCCACGCCGTGCGCGCGATGTTTGAGCGCTTTGTCGGTGACCATGGCGTCACCGTCGGAGAGGCGCGGGCCGGCCTGGACCATCCCACCGCCAGCTTCGCCGCCGTTACCGGGCGGGAGGAAGACATCGTCGCCCAGCAGGCGCGCCTCGCGGATCTGACGATCGTGCCGCATCCGGAATCGGGGGAGGACGTTTCGTCCTCCGACGCGCTGCATGCCGTGCTGTTCGATTCCGGGCGTCCCGTGCTGATCGCACCGCATCGGGCCACGTCGAGCGTCGGGTCGCGGGTGTGTGTGGCGTGGAACGGGACGGCGGAGTCGGCTTCGTCCGTGCTGGCCGCCCTGCCCTGGATGCAGCGCGCCGAGGCCGTGCGCATCCTGTCGGCCGAGGGATATCAGCGGCGGGGGCCGGGCGCGCCCGACCTGGCCGCCTACCTCGCGCTGCATGGCGTTCAAGCCGATATCGTGATGTTCCGTTCGGCCAACGGGTCCGTTGGCGGCGGTTTGCTGGCGGCGGCGCAGGAATTCGGCTGCGACCTGCTGTCGATGGGCGCCTACTCGCATTCCCGCCTGCGCCAGTTGATCCTGGGCGGCGTGACCAGGCACGTGCTGGAGAACGCGAATCTGCCGGTGATGATGAACCGCTGAAGCCACGCCGGCGGCGCCATCTCGCCGCCGGAGCCGTATCGGCAATCAGCCGGGCATTTTCGGGCAGCTCTGCATGTCGCTGTCCAGCTTGACCCAGGGTTGGGCGCTGTCGCAGTAGATCTGCATGGTCGGCTTGACCCAGGACAAGTCGTCCAGCGTCCCGACATTGATCATGATCATACCTTCCATGATGTCGGCCCAATGCGTGACGGATGTTCCGCATTCCGGGCAGAAGGCGCGGTGGGTCGGCTTGCCGGAGTCGCCTACGGAATCAAAGATTTTCGTCTTTCCGGTCACGCTCAACGCCGGCGTCGGCAGGCCGATCACCACGGAAAACGCGCTGCCCGTTTCCTTCTGGCAATTCCGGCAATGGCAAACGCCGGTAAAGATCGGATCGGTGTCCGCGGCATAGCTCACGGCCCCGCAACGGCAGCTTCCCTTCATCATCGGCATCGATCACTCCCTCCTCTGCATGCGATAGAACGTAACATGAACTCGCCAAGGGATGCTACAGTTTCGACGGAGGATTCAGCCGATGCCGCAAGCCAAAGCCGCCGTGTTGCGCCAGACCAATACGCCGATGACGATCGAGACCCTGGATGTGGGTCCCGTCGCGCCCGGTGACGTCCTGGTCCGCGTCCGCGCCGCGAGCCTGTGCCACACCGACCTGGAAGCGATCGAGGGCACGCTGGCCGTGCAACTCCCCGCCGTCCTGGGGCATGAGGCCGCCGGCGAAGTCGTGGAGCTGGGCGCCGGTGTCAGCGAACTCGGGATCCGGGACCGCGTCGTGCTGTCCTGGAACCCGCATTGCGGCGGCTGCTTCTATTGTGAACGCGCGCAACCCATCCTGTGCCGGCAGTTCCTTGCGAACGGCCCCAAGGCGTTTCATTTCGATGGCAGGCCACGCCTGTCCTGCGACGCGGTGCCCGTCCACCAGTTGATGTATCTTGGCGGCTTTTCCGAATACGTGATCGTGCCGGCGCAAAGCGCGGTGCGCGTGCCAGACACCATGCCCTTTGACCGCGCGGCCCTGATCGGCTGCGGCGTCATGACAGGCGTCGGGGCGGCGACACGGATCGCGCAACTCCGCTGGGGCGACGTCGCGATGGTGATCGGCTGCGGCGCGGTGGGACTGTCCGCCGTCCAGGGCTGCATCCTTGCCGGCGCCGGCACGATCATCGCCGTCGATCCCAACCCCGCGCGCCGGCAACTCGCCCAGGCGATCGGCGCCACCCATACCTGTGATCCCGCCGAAGCCGCCGATCTCGCGCGGTCGCTCACCGATGGCCGCGGGGCCGACGTGGTGCTGGAATCCGCTGGGGCTCCGGCCGGCTTCCGCCTCTCCGTCGAGGCCGTCCGACCCGGCGGCCAGGTCGTCTGGCTCGGCAAGGTCGCCGTCAATGAGGAGGTCGCGTTCCGCTGGGGCAGCCTGATGCAGGAGAAACGGATCACCCGATCCTCCTACGGCGGCGCGAAGCCACAGACCGACTTCCCGATGCTGGCGCGGGCCTATCTGGACGGGAAATTGAAATTGGATGAGATGATATCGGCTCGTATCCCGTTGGAGCAGATCAATGAAGGGTTCGCGGCGCTCAAGCGAGGCGAAACCGTGCGCAGCGTGGTGATGTTCTGATGAAAATCTACGAAGGCGGGCGCAGCCTGGATGGCGCCGTGGTCACGGTTGACGACCAGCCGTTGAACCCCAGGTTCGACCTGAAGAAGTTCAGCCCAGCCGGTTTCGAATGGACCTATGAAGGCGATGGGCCGAGGCAACTCGCGCTCGCGATCCTGGCCGATCATCTGGGTGACCCCGCCCGTGCCCTGGCGCTGACGGAACGTTTCATGGTCGAGGTCGTTGCTGAACTCGACAACGCATGGCGACTGACCTCGGATGAAATTGACGCCGCGCTGACATGACCGGCACGGTCCTTGCGGTCAGCGCCGCGCGCGGCCACGGCTTCAGCAAGAAGCCGCAGATGTGGATCAGGCTGGTCACCGGCCTGGGTGTGGACGGCGATGCCCACGCCGGCCGCACGGTCAAGCACCGCTCCCGCGTCGCACGCGATCCGTCACAGCCGAACCTGCGGCAGGTTCACCTGATCCATGCTGAGTTGTTCGACGAACTCGTGGCCAAGGGCTTCACCCTCGGCCAAGGCGATATCGGGGAGAACGTGCTGACACGCGGCATTGACCTGCTGGGGCTTTCCACCGGAACCCGACTGCATCTGGGCGCAACGGCGGTCATTGAGGTCACTGGCCTCCGCAACCCCTGTCTGCAACTGGATCGGTTTCAACCCGGCCTGATGGCCGCGGTGCTAGACCGCGCGCCGGATGGCGGGCTGATCCGAAAAGCCGGCGTGATGGGGATCGTGCTGGCGGACGGCGATGTCCGCCCCGGCGATACCATCACGGCCACGCTGCCGCCTGGCCCGCATCGGCCTTTATCGCCGGTCTAGTATCATGCCGCAGCCGTGACGGGCGTCGATACGCCCGTCACGCACCGATATCACTCGGCGGCGGTCATCAGGCCCTGACGGAAGGTCGAGGGCGTGCCCTCGAATTTCGACTTCGCCCGCTTGCCCAGCCAGAACCCATAGGCCGGCGGCACGCAAGTGAAGTCGGGGTCCGCGCCCAGCTTCTGCGCGGCGTCCAGCGCCCAGTTCGGGTTGTACTGCAACTCCCGCGCGATCGCGATCAGGTCGGCCTGGCCGCCTTGCAGGATCGCCTCGGCCTGGTCGGCATGCACGATGTGCCCGACGGCCATCGTCATGATCTCGGCTTCCGCGCGGATCTTCTCGGCATAGGGCACCTGATAGCCGTATTTCTGCGCCCGCACGCTGTCCATCGGTGACCGCTCCAGCACGCCTCCCGAGCTGCAATCGATGACGTCCACGCCCTTCTTCTTCAACTCCCGCGACAGGTTCACCGCCTGCTCGGGCCCGAAGCCGGCATCGTCCTCACACGACAGGCGCATGAACAGCGGCTTGTGGGCCGGCCAGTTGGCGCGGACGCACTCGGCCACTTCCAGCGGGAAACGCATCCGGTTCATTTCTGTGCCGCCGTAATCGTCGTTGCGGCGATTGGCTTCCGGCGACAGGAACTGATGCAGCAGGTATCCGTGCGCCGAGTGGATTTCCAGCACGTCGAAGCCGGCCTTGTCGGCGCGCGCGGCGGCTTCGCCCCAATGGCTGATGACCTCGGGCAACTCATCCCGCGTGAATGCGCGCGGCGTCGGCATCCGATCGCTGTGCGGAATGGCGCTCGGCGCCACAAGCTCCCAGCCCTCCCAATCGAACATCTCGGGGTATTCCTGCGTCAGCGGCGCCTGGCCTTCCCACGGGCGGGCCAGCCGAGCCTTGCGGCCGGAATGGCCGATTTGGATGGCGGGGACGGCGTTTTGGGAGCGGATGAAGTCGGTGATGCGCTTCAGACCCGGAATGAATTCATCCTTCCACAGCCCCAGGTCACCGACGGTGCCGCAGCCGCGCCGCTCGACCTTGGTGGACTCGACCATCACAAGTCCGCAGCCACCGGCGGCATACTTGCCGGCGTTCATCAGGTGCCAGTCGGTGGCGAAGCCCTGGTTGGACGCATATTGATGCATCGGCGCGAGCACGACGCGGTTCTTGAGCGTCACGTCGCGGATTTGCAGCGGCGTGAACAGAAGCGGCTGGGCCATTCGTTTCCCTCCGGTTGGGTATCGGCGCAGGCATAGTCGGTTTCGCCCCGCACGCAAGCCACAGCGGATTTGACGAAAAGGCTACTGGCCAGTAGCCTGCGACTCATCAAAGTCTCAGTGGAGGGACACACCATGAAAATTGGTATCGGACTCAACATGTTGGCCCAGGAAGGCCGGCCCGACGCCGCCGTCCTGCACGAGCACATGGCGCTGGGCGACCTGGCGGAGCCGCTGGGCTTCGACTCAATCTTCGCGCTGGAACATCACTTCACCGGCTATGCCATGTCGCCGGCGCCGCTGAACCTGCTGTCCTATTACGCCGCGCGGACCAGCCGCATCCAGCTTGGCACCGCCGTGATCGTTGTGCCCTGGCACGACCCGATCCGCATCGCCGAACAGATCGCGCTGCTGGATATCATCAGCGGCGGGCGCTGCCTGTTCGGCTTCGGCCGTGGCGCCGCGCGCACCGAATACGAAGGCTTCCGCATTCCGATGGACGAGGCTCGGCCGCGCTTCAAGGAAGGCATGGAGATCGTCCAGCGCGCCTTGTCGCAGGAAAGCTTCGATTACAACGGGGAGTTCTTTAAAATCCCCCGCACCTCGATCCGTCCGTCCCCGATCTCCCACCCCGAGCGGCGCTTCTACGGTTCCGCCAACAGCCCGGAATCGGCGAAGCTGATCGCCAGCCTGGGCATGGGGCAGTTGATCGTGATGCACAACGAATGGGCCAAGGCCGCCCATGAAGTGTATGACTTCCATAAATACGCGGTCGAGGCCGGTCACACGCCCCGCGCGCCGATCATCCTCACCAACGTCTCCTGCGCCGAATCCCGCGACGAAGCCGCCGATCGCGCGGTGACCTGGCTCGGGAAGAAGTGGGATTCGGTCGATAACCACTACCGGTTCTCGGATGGCGGGCTGTCTTCGGTGAAGGGGTATGAGGCCTACAGCAAGATCGGCCGCACCTACGCGAAGATGAACGACATGGGCTACCGGTCGAAGATGACGGACACCTATGTCCGCATCCAGATCGTCGGCACGCCGGCCGATTGCATCGAGCAGATCGCCGAACTGCGGACCCTGACCGGGATGCATCATCTCGCGTGCGAATTCGGCTACGGCGGCCTGCCGCATCACGAGGCGGAGGTGAACATGCGCCTGTTCGCCGACAAGGTGCTGCCCGTGCTGCAGAACGACGCGAAGTTCGCGGCGGAGCCGGACATCATCACGTCGACGCCGGAATACAAGGAAGCCGGGGTTTTCGTTCCGGCGTAAGGCCAAAGGCGCCGTCCCTCCAACCGGAGGGACGGCACACGCCCCGCCGACCATCCGTCCGGGCCGGGCTTGACCCGACCATCGCCACGGCCCGGGTCGGTTGCCATCACGGGCAATTAATCAGCAACACGATCCCCGGCGATGGTCGCGTCAGGCGCGACCAGGACTGGGCAAGCCCGTCACCGCGCGAAGAACATCTCCGTCAGCACATAGTCGAACGCCAGGATCAGGATCGAAGCGCTGACCACCGCCGCCGTTGTCGCGGCCCCCACGCCCTGAGCGCCGCCCTTGCTGTGGTAGCCATGGTAGCAACCCATCAACGTGATCAGGAACCCGAACACCGCCGCCTTCACCAGACCCGAGACCACGTCCTCGAGGTGCAGGAAGTTCATCGTGTTCGTCAGGTAGATCCCGACATTGAAGCCCAGCTTCGCGGTCGCGACGATGAACCCGCCCATCACCCCCAGAATATCCGCGACCAACACCAAGGCCGGCAAGGCGATGATCCCCGCCAGCAGCCGAGGCGCCACCAGATACTTCATCGGATTCGTGGACAGCGTCGACAGCGCGTCGATCTGGTCGGTCACCCGCATCGTGCCCATCTCGGCCGCCATCGCGGCACCGATCCGGCCGGCGACCATCAGCCCCGCCAGCACCGGCCCGAGCTCCCGCGTTACCGACAGCACCACAACATTTGCCACCGCGCCCTGGGCGGAGAACCGGGAAAATCCGATATAGGACTGCAAGGCCAGAACCATGCCGGTGAACACCGCCGTCAGCGCCACCACCGGCAGGCTGAAATACCCGATATCCAGCAAGGCCCGCCCGAACAACCGCCAGTAGAACGGCGGGCGGACGATATGCGACAGACCCTCCGCCCCGAACACCGTGAGCTTCCCGATCGTTCGGCAGACGGCGATCACGGTTCGGCCAATGGTGGCCAAAATGTCGAGAGGATGCATCACGCCGGGTGATACACGCGCGCGATGCGGTGCCCCAGGGAGGTCAGAACCTCATATCCATTGGTGTCGCACAGCGCCGCCAGGTCATCAGGTGACTGGTGGGGGCCGATGATTTCCAGCCAGCATCCCGGCTCGACACCAGGATAGTCGGTTGCGTCGAAGGTCGTAAGGTCCATGGACACGCGGCCTACCAGCGGAAGGGGCCGACCGTCAAAGAATGCCTTGCCTCGATTGGACAGCGCCCGGTGCAACCCGTCGGCATAGCCGATGCCCGCGGTCACGATCCGCGTCGGCCGGCCGGTCCGCCAGGTGGCGTTATAGCCGACTCCCTGATCCGGCGGCACATCCCGCACCGCCAGCACCCGCGCCGAAAGCCGAACCACCGCCCGCATGGGGTTCGGCTGGTCGGGCGTCGGATTGATCCCGTACAGCGCCGCGCCAGGCCGACCCAGGTCGGATTGCCAAAGCGCGCCGAGGAAAACGCCGGACGAGTTGGCGAAGCTCCGCGCCGCCCGGGGCAATTGGGCTGCGACGACCGCGAACCGGTCGCGCTGCTGCTCGTTCAACGGGTCGCCCGCGACCTCGGACGATACGAGATGCGACATCACATACAGCACCTCGATCCCCTCCAGCCGCCGGTGATCATCCCGCAGCACCGCCAGTTCCGCGGCCGAAAGCCCCAGCCGGTGCATCCCGGTATCGATGTGCAGCAAGGCCGGCAGCCGCCGCCCCGCCGTTCGGCTGGCGACACCCCAGGCCGCGATATCGGCAAGAGAGCCAAGGACCGGGGTGATGTCATGCAAGAGATACAGCGCCTCGGATCCGGGCACCGGACCGTTGAGCACCATGACCATCGCCTCCGGAACCAGGTCACGGATGGCCAGCGCCTCACTCAACACGGCCACGAAGAAATGGCGGCAGCCGGCCTGATACAGCGCCGGAGCGACATGGCGCGCGCCCAGGCCATAGGCGTCGGCCTTGACCACACCGGCGACCGGGCCGCTCGGGTGTTGCGCGCCCAGGCGGCGCCAGTTCTCGGTGATCGCGCCCAGATCAATGTCCAGGCGCGCGCAGGCGAGGTCGGGGGGGAAATCGGGCATCCTGCCTCCGCTGGATCGGCCACAGACTGGCATACGCCAAGTGGGAACGCGAGGCACAGACATGCGTCACCCGGTCCGGCTATGATGCGGCGCCACTCCGACGGAGCGTGACCATGAGCGATGCGACCACGCTGTTCGACCGCGCCCTCCGCCGGCTGTCATCCGCCTGGCGCGACATGGCGGCCAGCGTGAGCGGGGGGCCGGATCAGACGCTGGAAGACCAGATGCGGGACTGCCTGCGCGCCCGCGGCGGAGAAGTCTCGGCCCGCAACCGCGCCGCCCGCCTCGCCGAGACCTGGTCGGGGCTGGGGGAAGCCGAGAGGCTGGAGTTCCTGCGCGTCCTCGCGGCGTTCGATTCCGACCCCGATTCGGTGGCGGCCGCCTATGCCAAGGTGCGGGAGGCCCAGGACCCGGCGGAGCGGGCAACGGCAACCGCGGCCCTGCGGCGCGCGTTGGAACCACCCCGGGTGCGGCTGCTGACGCAGTTCGCCTCGATCCCCGACGGCTGCAAGTTCCTGGTCGACCTGCGCGCCTTCCTGATGCGGGTGCGGGGCGAGGACAAGACGCTCGCCGCGCTGGAATCCGACCTGCGCGGGCTGCTGGCCGCCTGGTTCGACATCGGCTTCCTGGAGATGCGCGGGATCGACTGGCACAGCCCCGCCGCCCTGCTGGAGAAGCTGATCGATTATGAGGCCGTGCACGCCATCCGGTCCTGGCGGGACATGAAGAACCGCCTCGATTCGGACCGGCGCTGCTATGCGTTCTTCCATCCCCGCATGCCCGGCGAACCGCTGATCTTCGTGGAGGTCGCGCTGGTCCAGGGCCTCGCCGGTTCCATCCAGGACCTGTTGGACGAGGACGCGCCGGTGCTGGACCCCCGGAAGGCGGACACGGCGATCTTCTATTCCATCAGCAATTGCCAGCAGGGGCTGGCCGGGATCAGCTTCGGCAACTTCCTGATCAAGCGGGTGGTGGAGGAACTATCGGCCGAGTTCCGCGGGTTGCGGACCTTCGCCACGCTGTCACCGATCCCGGGGTTCCAGCGCTGGCTGGACGGGGCGCTGGCCCCCGCCTTGTTCAACAAGGAGGAAATCGACACGCTGCTCGCCGTTCGCCCGGCCGCCGATGGCGCCTTGTCGCTGGCGGAACTCCTGGCCTCCCCCGCGTGGTGGGAGGACCCGGCGCTCCGCAAGGCCGCGGAACCGGTGCTGGTTCGCCTTTGCGCCCGCTATCTGTTGGTGGAGGGCGATGCAAGGCGCGCCCGCGACCCGGTGGCGCATTTTCATCTGTCCAACGGCGCCCGGGTGGAACGGATCACGGCGGGCGCGGACACGTCGCCCAAGGGCGCGCGGGAAAGCGCGACGCTGATGGTCAATTACCTGTACGATCCCGCCCGGATCGAGGAATGGCACGAGGATTACGCCGGCGAGGGCAAGCGGAACGCCTCCACCGCCGTACGCAAGCTGGCGCGGGGGTGAGCGGTCAGCCCGCCAGCGCCAGCGCCCGCGCCACCGCGTCCGCGCCATAATCCCGTTCCGCGCGGTCGCGGCTTATCTTTCCGCCCCTCACATCCGCGGCCAGGCCCGCCGGATCGCGGCCCTCGGGCGCGCCCAGGCCCCCGCCGCCGGGGGTTTCCAGCCGGGTTGTTTCCCCCGCTGTCAGCACGATGCTGGCGGTCTTGGAGGACAGTTCCTCCTCCGTCTCCGTCCCATGGTTGCGGATCAGGCGCGCCGTGCCGCCTTCGCCGCCCCCCGCGAACCCGGGCGCGCCCAGGATATGCCCGTCGGAGCGGACCGAGAACACGATGCCATCCCGCATCGCCCTGATCTGGCGCGCGATGCCCAGGCCGCCGCGATGCGTGCCGGCGCCGCCTGAATCCTCGACCAAAGCGTATTCGTCGACCAGCAGGGCGTATTCGTTCTCCAGCGCCTCCGCCGGCAGGTTGGAGGTGTTGGTGAGGTGGACATGCACCGCCTCCATCCCATCCGCGTCCCGACGGGCGCCCATGCCGCCGCCCATCGTTTCGAGATACACGAACTGCCCCGACCCATCGCGGCGCGGGCCGGAGAAGATGATGGCCGGCACCACGTCGTGCGACGCCGCCTGCGCCCTGTCGTCCGGTAGCAGGGACGCAAAGGCTCCGAAAAGCGCGCGGGCGATCTTGTTGCAGGTGATACTGCGCGCGCCGACCGCGGCCGGAAACCGCGGATTGGTCAGGGTGCCGAGCGGCGCGGACATGGAGATGGCATCGAACATGCCGCTGTTGGGGAGGAGTTCAGGGTCCAGCAGCGCCTTCACCGCATAGTAGACGGAGGCCTTCAACGCGCTGTCCGGCACGTTCAACGCGCCGCGTGTTTCAGGTCCCGTGCCGGTGAAGTCGATCGACAGGGTTTCCCCGGCGACGCGGACGGTGGCCTGGATCGGCACGGGGTCTCCGCCCCACCCGTCGTCGTCGAGGTAGGCGGTGAAGGTGGACTCGCCATCCGCCATCGCTGCGACGCGGTTGCGGAGGCGACGGGCGGTATAGGCCAGAAGGTCCTCGATCGCGCCGGAGACCGCCGGCCAGCCCATCCGCGCGACCAGGCCCTTGGCCAGGCGGGCGCCGCGGTCATTGGCGGCGATCTGCACCTTCAGGTCCAGGATGCGTTCGTCCGGGTCGCGCGTGTTGTGCGCGATCAGCATCAGCAGGTCGGTGTCGAGTTCACCGGCGCGGACGATGCGGATCACCGGCAGGCGCAACCCTTCCTCGAACACCGAGCGCGCGCGCCCGGATATCGATCCCGGAACGGGGCCGCCGACATCGGAATGATGGCCGACATTCGCGGTCAGGAAGCGCGCCACGCCATCGATGAACACCGGCGTGACGATCGAAATGTCCGGCATGTGGGTGCCGTTCGCCAGGTACGGGTCGTTGCAGATGAAGGCATCTCCGTCGCGCATCCGATCGACCGGCGTATGCGCCAGCACGGCCTGCACGCTGCCCAGCAGGGAACCGAGATGCAGCGGGATGTGGGACGCCTGGGCGATCAGCCGCCCCGTCGCATCGAAGAGGGCGACGGAACAGTCCTTGCGTTCCTTGATGTTGGTCGAAAACGACGAACGGATCAGCGTGTTGCCCATGTCCTCGGTGATCGAGAGCAGGCGGTTGCTGAAGACCTCCATCGCGATCGGATCGCTGAGCCGGGTCATGGGGTTGTCTCCAGGATCAGGTTGCCGGACGCATCGACGGTGACGGTCCAGCCGTTGGGGACGAGGGTCGTGGCGCTCATTTCATCGATGATGGCGGGGCCTGGGAGGCGAGTTGTCGGGCCGAGGTCGGCGCGGTCGTGGATGGGCGTGTCGGTCCAGCCGGTGTCGAAATGAACCTGGCGGCGGGATTTAGGTTCAGTGGTGCCGGCGGTGGGGGTGAAGCCGGGCGGCGGGCGGTCGATCAAGCCGACGGCCTTGAGGCGGCAGTTCACGACTTCGACCGCGCGATCGGGGATGGCGTAGCCGTACTCGCGCCGGTGGGCGTCGGCAAAGGCGGACAGGAATGCGCCCTGGGTGGTTGGGGGCCGTTCATCCTTG